>NZ_JBVITE010000094.1:1686-19811 GCF_055575155.1 Kitasatospora sp. NPDC034533 | reverse complement strand
TCCCCAACACCCCTCCCCCCTCGTCTTGGCAAGAACGGGGGGGGAAGGCAAACTGGGTGGGGTTGGGTTGCCCCCCCCCCCCCGCCCCCCCCCCCCCCCCCCCCCCCCGCGGCGTGGCGCGCTCAGGCCGCTATCGGCCGCTGGCTCCGCACCGCCTGGAGCAGCCCGACGGCGATCCAGTTGGCGAACATCGAGGAGCCGCCGTAGGAGACGAACGGCAGCGGGATGCCCGCGACCGGCATGATGCCCAGGCACATCCCTATGTTCTCGAAGGCCTGGAAGGACAGCCAGGCGACGATCCCGGCCGCCACGATCGTGCCGTACAGGTCGGTCGCCTGCCGGGCGATCCGGCAGGCCCGCCAGAGGATCACGCCGACCAGCGCGATGATCGCCAGCGCCCCCAGGAAGCCGAGTTCCTCGCCGGCCACGGTGAACACGAAGTCGGTCTGCTGCTCCGGCACGAACTGTCCGACGGTCTGGGTGCCGTGGAACAGCCCCTTGCCCGTCAGGCCGCCCGAGCCGATGGCGATCCGGGCCTGCGCGGTGTTGTAGCCGACGCCGTTCGGGTCCAGCTGCGGGTTGGCGAAGGCCGCGAAGCGGTCGATCTGGTACTGGCTCAGCAGTCCGAACTTCCAGATCGCCACGCACCCGGCGGTGCCAGCCACCAGCAGGCCGAGCACCCAGCGGTTGGCCGCGCCGGAGCCGAGCAGGATGCCCAGCACGATCGCGGCCATCACCATCACCGATCCGGCGTCCGGCATCAGCAGCACTATGCCCGCCGGCAGCCCGGCCCAGAGCAGGCCCCGGAACACCGCCCGGTGCGAGGGGAACTCCCGCTCCCCCGCGTCGACCTGGTCCGACAGCACGACCGCCATCGCCAGCACGATCGCCAGCTTGGCGAACTCGGCGGGCTGGACGGAGAAGCCGCCGCCGAGCTGGATCCACGAGTGCGCGCCGTTGATGGTCGAGCCCAGCGGGCTGAGCGTGGCCAGCAGCAGCACGATCACGCCGACGTACAGGAACGGCACGATGGTGCGGAAGCGCCGGCTCCCTATCCCTATGACCACGGCGCACAGCACCAGCCCGACCACGAAGTTGGTCAGGTGCCGGTACAGGAAGTACTGCGGGTCCCCGTGGGTCAGCGAGTCGCGCCCGCGGGTGGCGGACCAGACCAGCAGCGAGCTGCCGGCCGAGAGGGCCAGCGCGGCCAGCAGCAGTATCCAGTCCAGCCGCCAGAGCGGGGAGTCCTTGGCCAGGGCCTTGGAGACCCCGCTGCGCTGCGGGGCGAGCCGCAGCTGCCGGTACGAGCCGTAGGAGGTCATGCCCGTCCCCTTCCCGGTCCGCGCACGGGTTCGAGCGCGGCGTCGGCCGCGGTGTACGACGCCGGACGGTCGGCCGGCGGCGCCTGGTCGAGGAAGGCCGCCGCCGGGGCCGGGTGCGCCGCGGCCGGGTCGAGCAGCGCCGGGACGAGGGCCGGAGCCTGGGCGCCGGACGCCGGGACGAGCGCCGGAGCCTGGGGGCCGGGCGCCGGGTCGGTGCCGTACGAGGCCGGCTTGATGATCGCGGTGCCGTCCGGGTTGAACTTGGGCAGCTCCGCCTGCGGGGCGGGCAGCAGCGCCTTGCCGTTGTCGATGTTGCCCTTGTCGTCGACGCCGTACAGCGCCTGGTAGATCCGGCGGATGGCGTCGCCGGAACCGCCGGAACCGGTGCCGCCCTGGCTGATCGTCATGACGACGGCGTAGTCCTTGCTGTACGTGGTCAGCCAGGAGGTGGTCTGCTTGCCCTCGACCTCGGCGGTGCCGGTCTTGGCGTGCAGCGCGATCTTGTCCTGGGGCCAGCCGTTGAACTTCCAGGCCGCGGTACCGGTCTTGATGACGCTCTCGGTGGCCTGGTTGATGTAGCTGAGCAGCTTCTCGTCCCCGGGGAACTTGGCGTCGGCCTGGGGGGCGATCTCGCGGACGAGCTCCCCGCTCGGGCTCATCACGGCCTTGGCGATGGTCGGCCGGTAGAAGGTGCCGCCGTTGGCCAGGGCCGAGTAGATCCGGGCCATCTGGACCGGGGTGACGAGGGTGTCGCCCTGGCCGATGGCGAAGTTGACGGCGTCACCGGCGCGCATCTGGTAGCCGTCGACGCAGTTCTCGCGGGCGATCTGGTCGGAGTAGCTGTTGCCGCCCTTCTGCCCCTGGGCGCACCAGGCGTCCTTGTTGTTGTCGTAGAAGGACTGCTTCCACTGCCGGTCCGGCACCCGGCCGGTGACCTCGGACGGCAGGTCGATGCCGGTCTTGGCGCCGAGGCCGAACTCGTGGGCGGTCTTGAAGAACCAGTCGTTCGGGTCCTTCTTCGGCTTGATGCCGCCGTCCTTCATCCACTGGTCGTACGCCAGGCCGTAGAAGACGGTGTCGCAGGAGACCTCCAGCGCCTTCTCCAGGGAGATCTGGCCGAAGTTCTCGCTCTCGAAGTTCTTGAACTCGCGTCCGCCGATGGTCATGCTCTTCGGGCAGTCGTAGCGGCCGTCCAGCGGGTAGCCGGCCTGCACCGCGGCGGTGGTGGAGATGACCTTGAAGGTCGAGCCGGGGGCGGACTGACCCTGTATCGCCCGGTTCAGCAGCGGGAAGTTGGACTCCTTGCTGGTCAGCGACTGGTAGTCCTTGCCGCTGATGCCGCCCACCCAGAGGTTCGGGTCGTAGGTCGGGGCGCTCGCCATCGCGATGATCCGCCCGGTGTGCACGTCCATCACCACGGCGGCGCCGGAGTCGGCCTCGTAGTTGCGGTTGGTGACCTTGTCGAAGGTGTTCCGGGCGTCGGCCATGGCCTGCCCGAGGTTGTCCTCGACCACCTTCTGCACCCGGGCGTCGATGCTGGTGACGAGGTTGTCGCCGGTCTGCGGGGCGACGGTGCCGGCGGTGCCGATCACCCGGCCGAGGTTGTCCACCTCCAGCTTGGTGATGCCCGCGGTGCCGCGCAGGTCGCGGTCGTACACCGACTCCAGGCCGGCCCGGCCGATCTGGTCGGCCGGCAGGTAGCGGTCCAGGCCGGTCTTGTCGGCGGTCTTGCTGACCTCCTCGTCGGTGACCGGGGAGAGGTAGCCGAGCACCTGGGCCATGTTGGCGCCCTCGGCGCCGGTGTAGCGGCGCACGGCGGTGGGCTGCGCGGTGACTCCGGGGAAGTCCTCGCGGCGCTCCATTATCTGCATCGCCTGCTGGGTGGTCGCCTCCTTGGTGACCGGGATCGGCTGGTAGGGCGAACCGTTCCAGCACGGCTGGGAGGTCTTGGCGTCGCAGAGCCGGACCTTCTCCTGGACGTCCTTGGCGGGCATGCCCAGCACCTCGGCCAGCCGGGCCAGGACCGCCTTGCCGCCGTCCTTCTGCTGGAGCAGCGAGGTGCGGCTGACGGAGACCACCAGGCGGGTCTCGTTGCCGGCCAGCACCCGCCCGGAGGCGTCGAGGATCTCGCCGCGGACGGCGGGCTCGACGACCTCGCGGATGTGGTTGCCGGTCGCCTTCGCGGTGTACTCCTTGGCGTTGCGGATCTGCAGGTACCACAGCCGCCCGCCGAGGGTGGCGAGCAGCGACAGCACCAGGATCTGCAACACCACCAGCCGGATCGTCACCCGCCGGGTGCGGCCGGTCTCGGGGATGTTGCTCACGTCTCGTGCGCTCCAGGATGCGGGGAGGTCGGGAGGTCGGGGCCTGGCCGGTTACGGGCGGCGGGCGAAGCCGGGCACGCGCCGCTTCTTGTACGCCGGGCCCGCGGAGGCCTCGCGGGTGGTGCGGTAGCGGGCCAGCGTGCCGAGGCCGGGGCCGCCCTGGTCGTCGTCGGCGGCGGCCACCGGGTCGCGCCCGAAGCGGCGGCCGAGGAACATCACCAGCGGCACCACGAAGGGTGCCAGCAGCAGGTCGTAGAGCAGGGCGCTGATCACCAGGCCGCCGAGGCCGACGTGCCGGGCCGCGGTGTCGCCGACCAGGGCGCCGACCATCGCGTACAGCAGGGTGGAGGCGACCGACGCGGCGCCGACGACCACCAGCGAGCCGGCGACCGAGCGCTGGCGGCCGTGGTCGGGGCGCAGCAGTCCGGCGGCGTAGCCCATCAGGCAGAGCACCAGCGCGTAGCGGCCGATCGCGTGGTCGGAGGGCGGGGCGAGGTCGGCCAGCAGGCCGCCCGCGAAGCCGACCAGGCAGCCGCCGGTGGGGCCGTAGACCATGGCGAGGCCGACCACGACGAGCAGCAGTATGTCCGGGGTGGCTCCGGGGAGCTGGAGCCGGCCGAAGACGCTGACCTGGAGGATCAGGCCGAGCAGGATGAGGCCGGCGGAGACGGGGATGCGGGCGAGGCGCATGGCTCAGTTCCCCCCAGTGGACGTGGCGGGCGGGGCGGCGGGCGCGGAGGCGGGGGCGGCGGGCTGTCCCTGGGCGGGGGCCGGCGGCAGGACGGCGTCGCGCGGGTCGGTGCGGGGCGGCACGACCACGACGCCGACCAGGTCCAGCCGGGTGAACTGGACGAAGGGCTCGACCAGGACGGTCTTGGTCAGCTGGCCGGCGTTGGCCTGGACCTCGGTGACCTTGCCGACGGGGACGCCGGGCACGAAGGGCCGGCCGCTCTGCGAGCCGAAGGTGACCAGCCGGTCGCCGGCCTTGACCTGGGCCTTGCCGTTGAGCAGGGAGACCTTCATCGGGCTGTCGCCGCCGCCGGAGGCGAAGCCGATCTCGCCGGTGCCCTCCAGCCGGGTGCCGGCCGAGAAGCCGGGGTCGGAGGCGAGCAGCACGGTGGCGGTGGTGGGGGCGACGGTGGTGATCCGGCCGACCAGGCCCTGGCCGTTGATCACCGTCATGTCGCGGGTGAGGCCGTCGTCGCTGCCGGCGTCGATGGTGATGGTCCAGGAGAAGCCCTGGGCCGGGCCGATCGCGATGACCTGGGCGGCCTTGACGGTGTAGCCGCCGGTGCCGGCGGTGCGCAGCAGGTCGTCGAGTTGCTTGGTGCGGCCGGTGGCCATGTCGGAGGAGGCCAGTTTCTGCCGCAGTTCGGTGTTCTCGCGGGCGAGCTGGTCGGTGCGGCCGCTGTCGGTGGCGGCGTCGCGGAAGGCGCGGACGGTGTCGGCGACCGGGTCGACGACGGTGGCGGCGCCGCGTTCGACCGGGCCGAGGACGCCGGCGGCGGCGTGCCGGGCGGGGCCGAGCGGGGAGTCCTCACCGCCCTTGATGTCCACGGTGATCAGCGCGAAGGCGACGGCCACCAGCAGGATGAGCAGTAGCCGGCTCTCTCGGGTGTCCCTCACGGTGTTGGTACTGCCCCTTCGTACCTGGCCGCCGCCCGGGGCTGTGGTGCCCGGGCGGCGGCCCGTTGAGTCGAGTGTCGGGTGTGGCGCGTGGTGCCGGTGGTGCGGCGACCTGTCAACGACGCGGCGACGCGTCGAGTACCTGCTGGAGTGCCTCGAACTCCTCGACGCACTTGCCGGAGCCGAGGGCGACGGAGTCCAGCGGGTTCTCCGCGATGTGGATCGGCATGCCGGTCTCGCGGCGCAGCCGCTCGTCCAGGCCGCGCAGCAGGGCGCCGCCGCCGGTGAGCACGATGCCCCGGTCCATGACGTCGCCGGCCAGCTCGGGCGGGCACTGGTCGAGGGTGGTCTTGACGGCGTCGATGATCGCGTTGACCGGCTCGTCGATGGCCTCGCGGACCTCGGCGGCGGAGATGACGACGGTCTTGGGCAGGCCGCTGACCAGGTCGCGGCCGCGGATCTCGGCGTGCTCGTCCTTCTCGCCCTCCAGGCCGAAGGCGCTGCCGATGCTCATCTTGATCTGCTCGGCGCTGCGTTCGCCGAGGAGGAGCGAGTACTCCTTCTTGATGTGCTGGACGATCGCGTTGTCCAGTTCGTCGCCGGCCACCCGGATGGACTGGGCGGTGACGATGCCGCCGAGGGAGATCACGGCGACCTCGGTGGTGCCGCCGCCGATGTCGACGACCATGTTGCCGGTGGCCTCGTGGACGGGCAGGCCGGCGCCGATGGCGGCGGCCATCGGTTCCTCGATGATGTGGACCTGGCGGGCGCCGGCCTGCGAGGAGGCCTCGATGACGGCGCGGCGCTCGACGCCGGTGATGCCGGAGGGCACGCAGACCACGACGCGCGGGCGGGCGAGGTAGCGGCGGCGGTGGATCTTGAGGATGAAGTACCGCAGCATCCGCTCGGTGATCTCGAAGTCGGCGATCACGCCGTCCTTGAGCGGGCGGATGGCGACGATGTTGCCCGGGGTGCGGCCGATCATCTTCTTGGCTTCGGCGCCGACGGCGAGGATGCCGCCGGTGTTGGTGTTCACCGCGACGACGGACGGCTCGTTCAGGACGATGCCCTTGCCCCTGACGTACACCAGCGTGTTGGCTGTTCCGAGGTCGATCGCCAAGTCGCGGCCGATGAACGACAGGTTGCTCGCCATGGGGTGTGGGTGCCTTCCCGGGCTCGGAGTTCATGGGGGTGGACGGATGCGCGCGCCCACGCTTGGGCGGAGACCAGCTGAGCTGCCTTACCGGGCCCTTGAGTCGCGTCCATCGTAGTCACGCGGCGCGGTACGGACGTCGACGTGGGGCATACCGTCCATTGTCCGGGGCGTGATCGCATCTCCGAGGATTGGGACGCCGTGTCGGCGCCGCCAGTTCCCTATTTCACGATAAGAATGCCCCGGCCGGGCCAATGGTCCCGACCGGGGCGGTACGAAGGTCCTCCGGGCGTGTCGCGCCGGGTCCCGCCGGGCGTGTCGCCCGGTCCGGGTCAGGCGTGCGCGGGGAAGAAGATCTTGATCTCGCGCTCGGCGGACTCCGGGGAGTCGGAGGCGTGGATCAGGTTCTCGCGGGTGATCGTCGCGTAGTCGCCGCGGATGGTGCCGGCCCCGGCCTCCAGCGGGTTGGTGGCGCCGGCCAGCATGCGGATGCCCTTGACGACCTCCTCGCCCTCGACGATCAGCGCGATCGAGGGGCCGGAGGTCATGAACTCCAGCAGCGGCTCGTAGAACGGGCGGCCGACGTGCTCCGCGTAGTGCTGCTCCAGCGTGGCCCGGTCGAAGGTGCGCAGCTCGATGGCGGCGAAGCGCCAGCCGGCCTTGCGCTCGATGCGGCTGATGATCTCGCCGGCCAGGCCGCGGCGGACGGCGTCGGGCTTGAGCAGGACGAGAGTGCGCTGGGACACGGTGCGTCTCCTGGGGATTCGGTTAGGCAGACAGTCGGGTCGACGAGCGCCGACAGGGCAGAGATTACCTTGCGTGAGCGGCGTGTCGGCTCGCCGGTCCGGGCCTCAGGCCTGTACCGCGGCGGCCTCGGCGGCGGCCCGGGCGGCCTTGAAGTCGTCCACCTTGCGGCCGTAGTGCACCGAGCACCACCAGAGGCCGGCGAAGACCACGCCGAGGCCGAACATGGTCGGCAGGACGAAGCCGCTGGCGATCAGGCCGATCTGCAGCGCCCAGCCGATCTGCACCGCGCCGGGGCGGCTGATCATGCCGCAGAGCAGGACGCACAGCGCCATCGCGATGCCGGTGACGGTCCAGACCGTGGCGGTCGAGACGTCGGAGAGCCTCATCGCGACGAGTCCGGCGAACATCGCCAGCAGCGCTTCGCCGATCAGCGTCGAGGAGCAGAGCGTCCTCATGTCACTTCCTCCCGAGCAGCAGGCGGGCCTCGCCCACCGTGATGACCGAACCGGTGACCAGCACCCCGGCGCCGCCGAGGTCGCCCTCCTCCTCGGCGAGGGTGACGGCGGCGGCGATGGCGTCGTCGAGCCGGGGCTCGACCTGGACGCGGTCCTCGCCGAAGACCTCGACGGCCAGGGCGGCGAGCGCGTCGACGTCCATCGCGCGGTGGGTGGAGTTCTGGGTGATGACGACCTCGGCCAGGATCGGTTCGAAGGCCTCCAGCACGCCGGCCACGTCCTTGTCGCCGGAGGTGCCGATCACGCCGACGAGCCGGGTGAAGCCGAAGGACTCGGTGAGCGCGGCGACGGTGGCGCGGGCGCCGTGGGGGTTGTGGGCGGCATCCAGGATGATCGTGGGGCTGCGGCGGACGACCTCCAGGCGGCCCGGCGAGGAGACGCCGGAGAAGGCCTGGCGGATCTTGTCCGCGTCGAGCTGCCCGCCGCGCGCGCCGCCGACGCCGAAGAACGCCTCCACCGCGGCCAGGGCGAGGGCGGCGTTGTGCGCCTGGTACTCGCCGTGCAGCGGGATGAAGACGTCCTCGTACTCCTCGCCGCCGAGTCCGCGCAGTGTGACCAGCTGGCCGCCGACGGCGAGTTCACGGCGGATCACGCCGAACTCCATGCCCTCGCGGGCGACCGTGGCGTCCACCTCGACGGCGCGGCGCAGGATCGACTGGGCGGCGTCCAGCTGCTGCTGGGCGACGACCGCGACGGAGCCGGACTTGATGATCCCGGACTTCTCGACGGCGATCTCGCCGGTGGTCTCGCCGAGCTTGTCGGTGTGGTCGAGCCCGATCGGGGTGATCACCGCGACGGCGGCGTCGATGACGTTGGTGGCGTCCCAGGAGCCGCCCATGCCGACCTCGACCACGCCGACGTCCACCGGGGCGTCGGCGAAGGCCGCGTAGGCCATGCCGGTCAGCACCTCGAAGAAGGACATCGGCACCGGCTGCGCCGCGTCGACCATCCGCACGTAGGGCTCGATGTCGCGGTAGACCTCGACGAAGCGCTCGGGGGTGATCGGGGCGCCGTCCAGGCTGATCCGCTCGGTGACGGACTCCACGTGGGGGCTGGTGTAGCGGCCGGTGCGCAGCTCGAAGGTGTTGAGCAGCTGCTCGATCATCCGGGCGGTGGAGGTCTTGCCGTTGGTGCCGGTGATGTGGATGGAGGGGAAGGACCGCTGGGGCTGGCCCAGGATGTCCATCAGCGCCTCGATCCGGTCGAGCGAGGGCTCCAGCTTGTTCTCCGGCCAGCGCTTGGAGAGCTCCACCTCGACGTCGCGCAGGGCGTCGCCGGTGTCGCCGTCGGCGGGGCGGAGGGTGTACGGGTTCGGGTCGGCCTTGTCGCTCACGACCACAGTCTACGGAGCGCTGGCGGGTCGTCCTCACGGGGTGAGAACGACCACTTTGCCCGTTCTTTCACATGATCATCCGATTTCCCCCACTTACCATCGATTTAGCGATTTGAACTGCAACGAAGCATCGATTCGCCACCAATAGGAGCCGCCTACCTTTGATCATGAGGAGCACTGCGCCATGCCCGACGCCCTGCACGAGTGGATCGTGCTCCGCGAGGACGCCGTCGTCTGGGTCGCCGGACTGGTCTCACTGGCCCTCGTCGGCTACATGGCCGTGGTCTTCGCGCGCTTCCTCGTCTACTGGGCCGGCTCCCGGCACGCCTTCCGGCACAACCACCCCGCCGAGCCCGGCGACCCCGCCGCCCTCCGGTGGCACCTGGTGATCCCCTGCCGCGACGAGGAGGCCGTGGTCACCCAGACCCTGGACGGCCTGCGGACCAGCGCGCCCGAGGCCCACCTGTGGGTGATCGACGACGACAGCGAGGACGCCACCCGCGAGCTGGTGCTCGCCGCCGCGGCCCGCGACCCCCGGATCCACCTGGTCCAGCGCCGCCGCCCGCACGCCCGGATCGGCAAGGGTGCCGCCCTCAACGCCGCCTACCGGGAGATCTCCGCCTGGCTGCCCGCGGACACCGACCGCTCCCGGGTGGTGATCGGCGTGGTCGACGCCGACGGGCAGCTCGACCCGGGCACCCTCGCCCAGGTCTGCAACCCCAAGGCGCTCGGCCGGCCCGACACCGGCGCCGTCCAGATCGGCGTCCGGATGCGCAACGCCGACGACCGGCTCCCGCTGCCCGGCCGCGGCCGGGCCGCCAACGCCCTGGCCCGCGCCCTGGTGCGGATGCAGGACATCGAGTTCCAGGCCAACAACACCGGCATGCAGCTGCTGCGCCGGCGCACCGGCAGCGTCGGCCTCGGCGGCAACGGCCAGTTCGTCCGGCTCACCGCCCTCGACTCGCTGACCGCCGAGGAGGGCCGGGCCGGGCGCCCCTGGCCCGAACGCGCCCTGCTGGAGGACTACGAGTCCGGCCTCGACCTGCGGCTGGCCGGCTGGCGGCTCACCCACGTCACCGAGGCCCAGGTCTCCCAGGAGGGCCTGATCTCGCTGCGCCGCTTCCTCACCCAGCGCACCCGCTGGGCCCAGGGCAACATGCAGTGCCTGCGCTACACCGGGCGGGTGCTGCGCTCGCCGCACTACACCCCGGCCGGCAAGGCCGAGGTGCTGTACACCTTCCTCCAGCCGGTGGTCTGCGTGCTGCTGGTGCTGCTCTTCCCGCTCTCCCTCGGGATCACCGGCGCCGGGCTGGTGCTCTTCCCCGAGGAGACCGTCGAGTTCCAGCTCAGGTTCGGCCCGTGGATGCTGCTGGTCTTCGTGCTCGCCGCGCTGCCGATGGTGCTCTGGGGCCTCGCCTACCGCCGGTTCGTCCACCCCGGCCGGGGCCGGCTCACCGGCCTGTTCTGGGGCGTCCTGGTCTGGCTCTACGCCTACCACCTGTTCGTGGTCGCCGCCCGGGCCGCCGTCCGGATGCTGCTCGGCCGCAACGGCTGGGCCAAGACCCGCCGCAACGCCGAGAAGGTCGCGCTCGGCGCCCCCACCGCGCTCGAATCCTGAGCCCTCCCCCGACTCCCCCGCACGCCCTCCCCCGGAGCCCCGCATGAGCATGTGCCTGCCCCCGTCCAGCGTCGCCGTCGTCCTCGGCACCCGCCCCGAACTGGTCAAGCTCGCCCCGCTGATCCACGAACTCGGCGACGCCACCCGGCTGGTGCACACCGGCCAGCACTGGGACGAGGCGATGTCCGGGCGCTTCCTGCGGGACCTCGACCTGCCCCGGCCCGAGCTGCTCACCGGGGTCGGCGGTCGCCCCCGGGCCGGCCAGATCGCCCAGTCGCTGGGCCAGCTGGACGCCGCCTTCGCCGAGGACCGCCCCGCCGCCGTGGTCGTCCAGGGCGACACCAACGCCACCCTGGCCGGGGCGCTGGCCGCCAACGCCCGGCAGATCCCGCTGGTCCACGTCGAGGCCGGGCTGCGCAGCTTCGACCGGGCGATGCCCGAGGAGCACAACCGGGTGATGGTCGACCACGTCTCCGACCTGCTCTGCGCCGCCACCGGGGAGAACGTCGCCAACCTGCGCGCCGAGTCGCTGGCCGAGGAGCGGATCGAGCTCACCGGCAACACCGTCGTCGAGGTGGTCCGCCGTCAGCTGCCGGACGGCACCGCCCGCGCCGCGCTGCTCGCCGCGCACGGGCTGCGCCCCGACGGGTACGTGCTGGCCACCGTGCACCGCCCGGAGAACACCGACACCGCCGAGGCGCTCGGCGCGGTGCTCGCCGAGCTGGACCGGATCGCCCGGACCGGCACCCCGGTGCTGTTCCCGATGCACCCGCGCACCCGGGCCGCCGTCGAACGGTTCGGCCTGGACGGCCTGCTGGAGCGCCTCGCCGTCACCGGCCCGGTCGGCTACGGCGAGTTCCTGGGCCTGGCGAGCCACGCGGCCCTGCTGGTCTCCGACTCCGGCGGCGTGCAGGAGGAGTGCACCGTGCTCGGCCGCCCGCTGCTGGTGGTACGCCGCTCCACCGAGCGCCCGGAGGCCGTGGCGGCCGGCTTCGCCGCCCTGGTGCCGCCGGGCGGGGAACTGGGCGCCCTGGCCCGCGACTGGCTCTCCGACACCCCCGAGCGGCTCGCCCGGCTGGCGGCCACCCCGAGCCCGTACGGCGACGGCCTGGCCTCGGCCCGGATCGCCGCGCTGACCTCCGCCATCGCCGGGTCCACCGGAGCACGAGACCTGCCAAAGGCTGCCTAGGCGCCCTTGACAGTCGGATTGGTCTACTCCACCTTGTGAGGCAAGTCTCCGTTCCCGACCGGGACTTGAGTCGTCGGTAGCTCCCGCACGCGCACATCGACACCCCGGACGGCGTTCCTCCCCCACGAGGCGCCGCCGGGCCTCCCCCACTGGAGATGGAGTCATGCCACCTGCCCGACACCGGCGCCCCCGCGCCCTGCGTCCGCTGCTCGCCGGCGCCAGTGCCATCGCCCTCGGCCTGAGCGGGCTCGCGCTCGCCGACGGCACCGGCGCCCACGCCGCGGATTCCGACCTGATCACCAACGGCGGCTTCGAGACCGGCAACCTGTCCGGCTGGACCTGTTCGAACGGCACCGTCCAGACCACCGCGCACTCCGGCTCGTACGCCCTGCAGTCCGCCCCGGCCGGGAGCGACACCGGCGAGTGCACCCAGACCGTCCCGGTGAAGCCCTCCTCCACGTACACCCTCAGCTCCTGGGTCCAGGGCTCGTACGTCTACCTGGGCGCCCGCGGCACCGGCGGCACCGATCCGAGCACCTGGACCCCGGGCGGCAGCAGCTGGAGCCAGCTCAGCACCAGCTTCACCACCGGCCCCAACACCACCAGCGTCACCGTCTACCTGCACGGCTGGTACGGGCAGCAGGCCTTCCTCGCCGACGACGTGTCGCTGCTGGGGCCCGGCGGTCCACAGCCCTCCCCGAGCCCGACCGCCACTGCCACCGCCACCGCCTCGCCGAGCCCGACGGGCTCCGGCAGCCCCTCCCCCACCGACCCCGGCACCGGGAGCCCGACCCCCACCTCCACCGGCAAGCCGCCGAACCTGCCCAAGCACATCCTCACGGGCTACTGGCAGAACTTCGACAACGGCGCCACCGTCCAGCGGATCAGCGACGTCCCGGCCGCCTACGACATCATCGCGGTCTCCTTCGCGGACGCCACGGCCACCCGCGGCGGCCTGAGCTTCACCCTCGACCCCGCCCTCTCCACCCGCCTCGGCGGCTACACCGACGCCCAGTTCAAGGCCGACATCGCGGCCAAGCGCGCGGCCGGAAAGCGGGTGGTGCTCTCGATCGGCGGCCAGAACGGCACCGTCTGGGTGGGCGATTCCGCCTCCGCCACGACTTTCACCAACACCGCCTGGGCGCTGATGCAGAGTTACGGCTTCGACGGGATCGACATCGACCTGGAGAACGGCATCAGCTCCACCTACATGGGCCAGGCGCTGCACGCCCTGGCGGCAAAGGCGGGGAGCGGATTCATCCTCACCATGGCGCCGCAGACGATCGACATGCAGTCGACCGGCATGGAGTACTTCAAGCTGGCGCTGAACGTGAAGGACATCCTCACCATCGTCAACATGCAGTACTACAACTCCGGTGCGATGAACGGCTGTGACGGGAACGTCTACTCCCAGGGCACCGAGAACTTCCTCACCGCACTGGCCTGCATCCAGCTCAAGGGCGGGCTGCGGCCCGACCAGGTCGGCCTCGGGGTGCCGGCCTCCACCAGTGCCGCGGGCGGCGGGTACCTCGCCGCCGGCACCGTCAACAACGCGCTGGACTGCCTGGCCTCCGGCACCAACTGCGGCAGCTACAAGCCGGACACCACCTGGCCGGGCATCGGCGGCGCGATGACCTGGTCGACCAACTGGGACGCCAAGGCGGGCAACCCGGTGGCGAGCACCATCGGCTCGCACCTGCACGCCATGCCGTAGGGCCGGCCCCGGGCCCGGGCCCGGGACGGGCTCAGACCCCGGCCCGGGCCTCCGGCACGTGCGCGGCTCCGCCGTGCCGGCGGCGCAACTCGGCGGTGATCTCGGCGAGTTCGCCGTCCGGCAGCAGCGGCAGCATCATCGCGACGCCCTGGAGCAGACCGCCGAGCAGGAAGGTGGTGTCGGGCGTCGCCGCGACCAGGCCGCGCACCTCGGCCACCTCGCCGGCCGCCACCGCCTCGATCAGCTGGGCGGCGTTCGCGGTCTCCTCGTCCACGTCGACCGCACCGGTGTCGCGCGGGGCGCGCCGGGCCATCGCCCGCAGCACCTTGTCCCCGACCTCGGGGGCGTACGCCTTGCGGACGGCCTCGGCGGCGATCCAGGCGAGCAGGGTGGTCACCTCGCGCTCGGCGTGCTCCGCGAGCAGAAGGTCCAGCTCCGTGTCGAACGCGAGCTGGTTCCCGTGCCGGAAGGCGAGCAGCAGGGTCGCCGCTCTGGCCTTGGCCTCCTCGACCGCCTCGGCAGGCAGTTCGTCGGCCAACTCCTCGGTCACCACCACTCCGTGCCCTCCCGTCCGTCGCTCGGCTGGAACGCTCAGCAGAAACGCCCATTCGGAAACTCCGTGCACACGGTACACAGCGGACCTGGAAACTTCCGCGAACGCGCGCGGGCAAGACCGGAATCAATTCGCTCGGAATAGGACCTCACCCGGTCGCAGGATGATAATTCGCCGGAAGGGAGCAATGTCGGTGGGCTATTAGGTGTAGTGAAAGCGAGCCGGGAAGCGGGGCCCGGAACCGGCCCGCGACCGGCCCGGAAAACGCCGAGGGGCCGCACCCCGCGCGTCGCGGAGCACGGCCCCCGGTGGGACCGGACGGCCCTCGGGCGGGACCGGCGGATCAGCCCTGCGGCAGCGCCGCGAGCTGGGCGGTGATCCGGGCGATGTCGGCCTCGGCGGCCTCCCGGCGGCCACGGATCTTGGCGACCACCTCGTCCGGCGCCTTGGCGAGGAACGCCTCGTTGCCGAGCTTGGCGGTGGTCTGGGCCTTCTCCTTCTCGGCGGCCGCGAGGTCCTTGGCCAGGCGCTTGCGCTCGGCCGCGACGTCGATGGTGCCGGAGAGGTCCAGCGCGACGGTCGCGCCGGCGACCGGCAGCGAGGCGGTGGCCGCGAAGCCCTCCTCGGGAGCGGTCAGCCGCAGCAGCGAGCGGATCGCGTCCTCGTGGACGGCCAGCACGGTGCCGGCCAGCTCCAGCCGGGCCGGAACGCGCTGCGCCGGCTGGAGGCCCTGGTCCGAACGGAACCGGCGGACCTCGGTGACGACCTGCTGGAGCGTGGCGATCTCCGACTCGGCGGCCGCGTCACGGTAGCCGCTGTCCTTCGGCCACTCGGTGACGACCAGCGACTCGGCGCCGGTGAGCGCCGTCCACAGCGCCTCGGTGACGAACGGGACGACCGGGTGCAGCAGCCGCAGCGTGACGTCCAGGACCTCGCCGAGCACCCGGCGCGAGGCGTCCGCCTGCGGGCCGCCCTTGGCCAGGGTGGTCTTGGAGAGCTCGACGTACCAGTCGAAGACCTCGTCCCACGCGAAGTGGTACAGCGCGTCGGTGGCCTTGGCGAACTGGAAGTCGTCGTAGAGCGCGTCCACCTCGGCGACGGTGGCGTTCAGCCGCGACAGGATCCAGCGGTCGACCGCGGTCAGCTCCTGCGGCGCGGGCAGCGGGCCCTCGACGGTGGCGCCGTTCATCAGCGCGAAGCGGGTCGCGTTCCAGATCTTGTTGCAGAAGTTGCGCGAGCCCTTGACCCAGTCCTCGCCGATCGGGACGTCGGCGCCCGGGTTGGCGCCGCGGGCCAGGGTGAAGCGGACGGCGTCGGCGCCGTAGGCGTCCATCCAGTCCAGCGGGTCCACGGCCGTGCCGGAGGACTTCGACATCTTCTTGCCGAACTCGTCGCGCACCAGACCGGTCAGCGCGACGGTCTTGAACGGCGCCTCGCCGTCCATCGCGTACAGGCCGAACATCATCATCCGGGCGACCCAGAAGAAGATGATGTCGTGGCCGGTCAGCAGGACGTCGGTCGGGTAGAACTTCGCCAGGTCGGCGGTCTTCTCCGGCCAGCCGAGCGTGGAGAACGGCCACAGGCCCGAGGAGAACCAGGTGTCCAGGACGTCCGGGTCCTGGTGCCAGCCCTCGCCCGTCGGCGGCTGCTCGTCCGGTCCGACGCAGACGACCTCGCCCTCCGGGCCGTACCAGACCGGGATGCGGTGGCCCCACCAGAGCTGGCGCGAGATGCACCAGTCGTACATGTTGTCGACCCAGTCGAAGTAGCGGCGCTCCAGCTCCTTCGGGTGGATCTCCACCTTGCCGTCGCGGACGGCGTCGCCGGCGGCCTTGGCCAGCGGCTCGACCTTGACCCACCACTGGAGCGACAGCCGCGGCTCGACCACGGTGTGGCAGCGCGAGCAGTGGCCCACGGCGTGCATGTACGGACGCTTCTCGGCGACGATCCGGCCCTGCTCGCGCAGCGCGCCGACGACGGCCGAACGGGCCTCCATCCGGTCCATGCCGAGGAAGGGGCCGTGCACGGTGATCGCACCGCGCTCGTCCATGATCGTCAGGTTGGGCAGGTCGTGGCGCTGGCCGATCGCGAAGTCGTTCGGGTCGTGCGCCGGCGTCACCTTGACGGCGCCGGTGCCGAACTCCGGGTCGACGTGCTCGTCCGCGACGACCGGGATCTCCCGGTCGGTCAGCGGCAGCTTGATGGTGCGGCCGACCAGGTGCCTGTAGCGCTCGTCCTCGGGGTGAACGGCCACCGCGGTGTCGCCCAGCATCGTCTCGGCCCGGGTGGTGGCGACGACGATCGAGTCGTCACCCTCGCCGTAGCGGATCGAGACCAGCTCGCCCGGCGTCTCCTCGTGCTCCACCTCGATGTCGGACAGCGCGGTCAGGCAGCGCGGGCACCAGTTGATGATGCGCTCGGCGCGGTAGATCAGGCCGTCGTCGAAGAGCCGCTTGAAGATGGTCTGGACGGCCTGGGACAGGCCCTCGTCCATGGTGAAGCGCTCGCGCGACCAGTCCACGCCGTCGCCGAGGCGGCGCATCTGGCCGAGGATGCGGCCGCCGTAGTTCCTCTTCCACTCCCAGACCTTCTCGACGAAGGCCTCCCGGCCCAGGTCGTGCCGGGACAGGCCGTCCTCGGCGAGCTGCTGCTCGACCTTGTTCTGGGTGGCGATGCCGGCGTGGTCCATGCCCGGCAGCCAGAGCGTCTCGAAGCCCTGCATGCGCTTGCGGCGCGTCAGCGCGTCCATCAGCGTGTGCTGGAAGGCGTGGCCCAGGTGCAGGGCGCCGGTGACGTTCGGCGGGGGGATGACGATCGTGTACGCGGGCTTGTCGCTCTTCGCGTCCGCGGTGAAGTACCCACGGTCTACCCAGCGCTCGTACAGCTCGCCCTCTACGTCCGCGGGGGTGTAGGTCGTCGGGAGGGTGGCTGCTTCGTCCCCGGCGGAGGTGCTCACGGGGCGCTGGTTCGTCGTGTCGGTCACGACGCACAGTTTACGTAACCGGGGGGAGGGCCACGAACCGCATTCGGCCCGGGAACGCCCTCGCCCAGGTCGGGCGCCGTGCGGTAGCGTGCGCGGGCCCTGGTCCGGTCGGCCGGAACGACTCCGCACCCACCGGGCCGTCCGCGACGCCACGAAAGTTGCCAAGTGACCGACCAGACCCCCTACGGTGCCCCGGCGCCGTCCGCCAACCCGCCCTACGGCGCCCCCGTCCCGCCGCAGGCGCCGTACGGCGAGCCCGGCTACCCGCCGCTCGACCAGGCCGGCCACCCCGGGTACGCCGGATACCCCGGGTACGCGCCGGTGCCGCCGCCGCGCAAGTCCCGCCGGACGCTGTGGATCGTGCTCGGCACCATCGGCGCCGTCCTGGTCCTGGCCGGCGGCGCGCTGGCGTACTTCGCCTGGAGCGTGGCGGGCAACGCGGGCACCGAGAAGGTCGTCCTGCCGGCCACCTTCAAGGACCTCAAGCTCAGCGACGACAGCGCGGTCACCGACGCCATGGAGAAGGCGATGACCGAGAGCATCGGCAAGGGCGACGGCAACTGGAAGCCCACCGGTGTGGCCGGCCTGTACGAGAACGCGCAGTCCGAGCCGCGGCTCGTCGTGGCCGGGGCCTACGGGAAGGTCCTGCTGCCGAAGCAGGAACTGGACGCGGCCTTCAAGAGCGCGGCCGGTGAGGGCACGAAGATAACCGACCGCCGCACGGTGGACGCCGGCCCCAAGGGCGGCTCCATGGAGTGCGGTGTGATGGCCGAGGCCGACGGCAGCATCGGTCTGTGCGCCTGGGCCGACAGCAGCAGCCTCGTCATCACCATGGGGATGCCCGACGGCGAGGGCGGCACGCCAGACCTGGACAAGCTCGCCGCCGACACCCGCGACCTGCGCGCGGTCGCCGAGGTGGCGAAGTAGGGCCCGACCGGAAGGGGGACCCCACCGCCCCCGGTTGGGGGCCCCTTCCGTTTGGGCTGGGGAACCGGGGCAGGGGATCCTTTTCCGAAGCCCTCGATTTTTTCCGTCTCGCAGCAAAAAA
>NZ_JBVITE010000094.1:0-1676 GCF_055575155.1 Kitasatospora sp. NPDC034533 | reverse complement strand
TGTCAGTTGGGGGGAAGGTTTGGCCCCCGAAGGGAAGGCCCCCCTCCCAGTGTGGGTGCGGGGCCCCTTCCGGTCGGGCCGGGGACCTCGGGTCAGGCGCTCTTCTCCCGGCGCTCGCGCTTGATCATGTCGCGCGGCACCAGGGTGGGGATGGCGTGCTTGGAGACCACGTCGCCGGTGACCACCACGCGGGCGACGTCCTGGCGCGAGGGGACCTCGTACATCACGGACATCAGCACCTCCTCCATGATGGCCCGCAGCCCGCGCGCGCCGGTGCCGCGCAGGATCGCCTGGTCGGCGATCGCCTCCAGCGCGTCCCGGGAGAACTCCAGCTCCACGCCGTCCAGTTCGAACAGCTTGCGGTACTGCTTGACCAGCGCGTTGCGCGGCTCGGTGAGGATCTGGAGCAGCGCCTCGCGGTCCAGGTTGTGCACGCTGGTGATCACCGGCAGACGGCCGATGAACTCGGGGATCATGCCGAACTTCACCAGGTCCTCGGGCATCACCTGGCGGAAGTGGTCGCTGGCGTCCGACTCCCGCTTGGAGCGGATGTTGGCGCCGAAGCCGATGCCCTTGGCACCCGCGCGGCCCTCGATGATCCGCTCCAGGCCGGCGAACGCGCCGCCGACGATGAACAGCACGTTGGTGGTGTCGATCTGGATGAACTCCTGGTGCGGGTGCTTGCGCCCGCCCTGCGGCGGCACCGATGCGGTGGTGCCCTCCAGGATCTTCAGCAGGGCCTGCTGCACGCCCTCGCCGGAGACGTCCCGGGTGATCGACGGGTTCTCGCTCTTGCGCGCGACCTTGTCGATCTCGTCGATGTAGATGATCCCGGTCTCGGCCTTCTTGACGTCGTAGTCGGCCGCCTGGATCAGCTTGAGCAGGATGTTCTCGACGTCCTCACCGACGTAGCCGGCCTCGGTCAGCGCCGTGGCGTCCGCGATCGCGAACGGCACGTTCAGCATCCGGGCCAGGGTCTGCGCCAGCAGCGTCTTGCCGGAGCCGGTGGGGCCCAGCAGCAGGATGTTGGACTTGGCCAGCTCGATGGCGTCCTCGCGGCCGTTGCCGCCGCTGCGGCCCGCCTCGCCCGCCTGCACGCGCTTGTAGTGGTTGTAGACGGCCACCGACAGGGCCTTCTTGGCGAGGTCCTGACCGACCACGTACTGGTCCAGGAACTCGTAGATCTCGCGCGGCTTCGGGAGTTCCTCGAAGCGCACCTCGGAGGTCTCGGCGAGTTCCTCCTCGATGATCTCGTTGCACAGGTCGATGCACTCGTCGCAGATGTACACGCCTGGGCCGGCGATCAGCTTCTTCACCTGCTTCTGCGACTTGCCGCAGAACGAGCACTTGAGCAGGTCGCCACCGTCTCCGATGCGTGCCACGAGGTGCTTCCCCTTCGCCAGGGGCCCCGCAGGGGTTCCGGGGCCTGGTGCTGTGGACCGTCAACGCCGAGGGCGCTCGGTCTCGGTATCCGACGGTACTCTGTCGGGCCCGTGATTCCGGCCTCTTCGCCAGGTCTGCCCTACGCCCTGGGCGAATTGATACCGAACAGATGCCGTCGTACAGGCCCGCCGATGGGCCGGGGGGGGGGGGGGGGGGGGGGGGGGGGGGAGAGACCAACAACACCGGCGCCCAGAAAAAACACACAAAACAAAAGGGGGGAGGAGCGAGGAGAA
>NZ_JBVITE010000093.1:0-20213 GCF_055575155.1 Kitasatospora sp. NPDC034533 | reverse complement strand
GGACCCACCGTGGGTTTTTTTTCCTTGTTTTTCCTCCTTGTGGTTGGGCCTGGGGGCCCCCCCCTCGACGGCGCCGGCCGCCGACGCAGCCGGTCCACCTCGGCCGCCAGCCGCCCCGCCCGGCGCGCCGCCCAGTCCGGAGCCACCACCGACAGCGCGCCCGACCCGTCGTACAGCGCCGCCCAGCCACCCAGCCGGGCCGCCAGCCGGCGCACGACCGCCGTCGTGCCGTCCTTGCCGAGCGCCGCCCGGGTCAGCTCCTCCTGCGCCTCGAAGCTGGTCGTCACCGCCTCGTACTGCTCGGCGGCCAGCGCCGCCGACACCACCTTGCTGATCGCGATGAACGGGGTCGGCTCCGGCACCCGCAGCAGCGGCAGTCCGCGCTGCGCCGCCGCGTCCACCAGCGGCTGGGGCACCTCGGTGTGCGACAGCCCCACCCCTAGCCCCAGCCCGACCACCCCCGCGTCGGCCAGCCGGTGCACGTACGCCTGCAACTGCGCCGCCGTGCGGCCCAGCTTGATACCGGTGGTGAGCAGCAGTTCGCCGCCCTCCAGGAACGGCGTCGGATCGTCCAGCTCGCTGGTGTGCACCCAGCGGACCGGCCGCTCCAGGTGGTCCGCACCGGCGAGGACCGTCAGGTGGAGCGAGGTGTTGCGGACGACGGAGGCGAGTGTGGGGGGCATGGCACCTTCGGGGGATCGACCTGACCGCGCCGTTGCGGCCGGGCGAGGAGAGGGACGTGGGACTGGTGAGGGTCTCTCCCCTTCATTATGGACGCTCCGGACAAGCCGCACTGCCGAATCCACCTCGAAGGCGACTTCCCCAGCCGTCCCGCCTCACCCTCGGAGGTCCACCAGCAGCGGCGGCACCTGCTCCCCCGACACCGCCGTCAACGACACCACCGCGTGCCCGGCCGGCAGGGCGTGCGCCAGGTCCGACGGTGACCAGCGCAGCCGCTCCACCTCCCGCGTCGTCACCGACTCCGTCTGCGCCGTCGTCCCCGACAGCGCCTTCCGCCCGATCCGCCCGGCCCGCCTGATCACGCCGCCGGAGGTGTCCGGGGTGTGGGTGACCGCCGTCTCCGGCACCAGGTGCGTCCCCCAGGCCTCCGAGAACAGCTTCCCGTCCCACGGCGCGATCCCCGGGAAGGCCATCCGGCAGCCGACCGCGCCGAACAGCGGCGCCCGCAGCGCCTCCGGCAGGTCCACCAGCGTCCGCAGCAGCAGCACCGCGCCCGCGTTCGCCCCGCGCATCCGCTGCAACCCGCGCACCGTGGTGGCGTCCAGCGCCGCCGAGGCGTCGTCCACCACCAGGCCCGCGAACAGCGAGCGGTCCTGGCGGGCCGCGGCGGCCTGCACGAACTGCCCCACCACCAGCCGGGACAGCATCCGCGCCGCCTCCGGGTGGCTCCGTTCGGGCAGCTTCACCCGCACCCGCAGCGGATGGTCCAGCACCCGCATCGCGAACGGGGGGCGACCGGTGCCGTCGGTCGCGAAGGCCCCCTCGAAGGCGGGCCGGTCCAGCAGCGCCAGCCGGTCCGCCAGCAGCGCCCCCGGGTCGTCCGCCCGGTCGCGCTGCCGCTCCCGGTACTCCAGGTCCCGCTCGTGGACGGCCAGCAGCCCGGCCACCCCCAGCGCCTTCACCAGGGCCGCCGAGGCGTCCGGTTCGCCGGCCAGCAGCGCCCTCAGCTCCCGCACCCCCGGATAGCGGGCGTACGCCGCGTGGAAGGGGCCCACCACCTGCTGCACGGCGGTACGGGCGTGCTCCGCGCGGGCGGCCAGCTCGTCCGGCAGCAGTGCCTCGGCCAGCCGGGCCGCCGCCTCGTCGGGGTTCTGCGCGGCACCGTAGAGGTCCAGCCCGTACCGGGAGGACCCGTCCCCGGGTGCGATCACCACGTCGTACCAGGAATCCGGGCCGAGATCGGCGTCCGCCGCCCCGACCACCACGGCGCAGGCGGTGCCGGACAGTGCCTGCAGGCACAGCGCCTCGGCCACCGGCCGGGCCAGCCGCGCCGTCTTCCCCGTCCCGGCCGGGCCCACCGCCAGCAGCGAGGTGCCCAGCACCGCCGGGTCCAGCGCGAAACCGGCGGCCCGGTGGCCCAGCGGGTTCTTCGGGACGTCCTGCGCGGTGCCGAGCCGGACCTGGCCGAGCAGCAGGTCGTGCTGCTCGGCGCGGCCGGGCAGCTCGCGCGCCTCGGAGGGGTGGGCGAAGGCCGCCGCACCGCGGGCGGCGACCTGCTCGGTGAAGGCGGGCACGAACACCGGGTCCGCCTGCGCGGACTCCCAGGCGCGCTGGATCCGCACGTAGTCGACGTCCCCCACGGCTTCGGCGTCCAGCCGGGCGGCGGCCTCCGCGGCACCGCCCCGGCGCAGCCCGTCCCACGGGTCCTGCCCGCGCACGGCCTCGACCGCCGCCGGGGCGTCCTCCTCGACGGGCTGCTCCTGGGTCACCGTCCGCGACAGCAGGGGCGAGACGTAGCGGCGCCACACCTCGGGCCAGCGGCCCATCCGGCCGAACACCTTGATGACGATGCCCATCACCAGGACGTTCAGCGCGAGGACCACCGATGTGGCGACGAAGGCTGACTGCGACGGAAGGATTCCGACCAGGGTCGCCCCTTGGGTGGCGAACTCGACACCGTAGACAAAGGCCAGCCACCCCACCACCGCGTTCAGCCCCGCCCGCAGCAGCAGCGGCCAGGTCGCGACCTTGGCCGCCTCCGCCCGCTCCGGGTCGAGGCGCCGGTAGCCGAGCCGGTAGACGCCGGGCTCGGCGTCCGGGCGCGGGGCGCGGACCCAGGCCGCGAGATCAAAGGAGCCGAACGAGGAGCCGGCCGCGCCGGGCCGCTGGTGGGGCAGGGAGGTCGGGGGCCTGGTGGTGGTGCGCTCGCCGTGGTGGTGTGACCCGTCCTGTGCCATGTACGGCCCCGTTCCCTCGCCCGCCCGCCCCGACCACCGTCGGTGCCGCCATACCCATGCCGCCGTACCGGCGACACGCCCGCGCTCAGGGTAGTGGAGCGCGGCCTGCCGGAACTCGCGCCTCCTGCGCTGGCCGCGCCGGACAAGTCGGACGGCGCACTGCTACCGAGTGGCGCGTGCCCGGGTGGGGAGGGCGGCCGTAGCCTGCGAAGCACCGAGCCGAGAAGTCTGGAGAAACCCCATGAGCGCCGCAACGCCGCTCCCGCAGGAGCGCCGCCTGGTCACCGCGATCCCCGGTCCGAAGTCGCAGGAGCTGCACGCCCGCAAGCTGGGTGCGGTGGCGGCCGGTGTCGGCACCACCCTGCCGGTGTACGTGTCCCGTGCCAACGGCGGCGTGCTGGAGGACGTGGACGGCAACTCGCTGATCGACTTCGGTTCCGGCATCGCCGTGACCAATGTCGGCAACAGCGCCGAGGCCGTCGTGGCCCGGACGACCGAGCAGCTGGGCAACTTCACCCACACCTGCTTCATGGTGACCCCGTACGAGGGTTACGTGGCCGTCGCCGAGCAGCTGAACGAGCTGACCCCGGGTGACCACGAGAAGCGCACCGCGCTGTTCAACTCGGGTTCCGAGGCCGTCGAGAACGCGGTGAAGATCGCCCGCGCCTACACCAAGCGCCAGGCCATCGTGGTCTTCGACCACGGCTACCACGGCCGCACCAACCTCACCCTGGCGCTGACGGCGAAGAACATGCCGTACAAGCAGGGCTTCGGCCCGTTCGCCCCCGAGGTCTACCGGGTGCCGGTCGCCTACCCGTACCGCTGGCTGACGGGTGCGGAGAACGCCGCCACCGAGGCCGCCGCCCAGGCGATCGAGACCATCAACAAGCAGATCGGCGCCGAGAACGTCGCCGCGATCATCATCGAGCCGATCCAGGGTGAGGGCGGCTTCATCGAGCCGGCCAAGGGCTTCCTGCCGGCGATCGTGGAGTTCGCGAAGGCGAACGGCATCGTCTTCGTCGCGGACGAGATCCAGACCGGCTTCTGCCGCACCGGCCAGTGGTTCGCCTGCGAGGACGAGGGCATCGTCCCGGACCTGATCACCACTGCCAAGGGCATCGCCGGCGGTCTGCCGCTGTCCGCGCTGACCGGCCGCGCCGAGATCATGGACGCCGCGCAGACCGGCGGCCTGGGTGGCACCTACGGCGGCAACCCGGTGGCCTGCGCCGCCGCGCTGGGCGCCATCGAGACCATGAAGGAGCAGGACCTCAACGGCAAGGCGCAGCGGATCGGCGAGATCATGCTGGGCCGCCTGCGGGCCATGCAGGAGAAGCACGAGATCATCGGTGACGTCCGCGGCCGCGGCGCGATGATCGCCGTCGAGCTGGTGAAGCCGGGTGGCAAGGAGCCGAACGCGGAGGCCACCGCGGCCATCGCCAAGGCCTGCCACGCCGAGGGCCTGGTCGTGCTGACCGCCGGCACCTACGGCAACGTGCTGCGCTTCCTGCCGCCGCTGGTCATGCCGGAGCACCTGCTCAACGAGGGCCTGGACATCCTGGAGGGCGCGTTCGCCGCCGTCTGAGCGGTGACGCCCGTCCAGGTCGTGAACCCCTGACGTCCGTCAGGTCGTGAACCCCCTTCCGGAGGGTTGTCCGGACAGCGCTGAACGGCCCGTGAGGACCTCTGGTCCGCACGGGCCGTTCGGTGTCCCGGGCCCCGTACGGGTGGTCCGGGATGCTCGACGGGGTGCCCCGGGGGCCGTCCGGCTCGGGGTGAAGATGATGTGCGGAATCGCTGAAGGCACTCGGCGTGGAAGGGCTGTTGACGTAGTGTCATCACAGATGGACAGCGAGCCCCAGCCCTTGGCGGAGCCGTCCGCGGCGGCCCCTGCGGGGCCGGTTCCGCGGGTGCTCCGCGAGGGCTACCAGGCCGCCCCGGGAGGGGCGGCGCACACCGAAGGCCGATCGACCGACCGTCCGACCCACACCCCCCGGGGCGCACGGAACGGCGATCATCAGAGCCGCCCCGGAGCTCTCCCCCCTGCTCCGGGGCGGCTGTCCGCCGTTCCGGGCCGGGCGGCCCGGTCGGTGGCCGTTCCGGTGGTCGCGGCGGTGCTGCTGATGACGGTCTCCTGGCAGGTCTCGGCGGACGGGCCGCTGCTCGGTTTGGACCGCTCGGTCCGCCGGGCGGTCCACACGGCCCGGCGGGACGCCCCGAGCGCGCTGGTCGACCGTCTCGGCCACCTGCTGTCGGACCTGGGCAGCGGCGTTCCGGCGGTCCCGGTGCTGCTGCTGGCCGGCGCGCTGGCCGCCTGGCGGTGGCGCCGGTCCCGGGCCGGGCGCTGGGGGCTGCCGCTGCCGGTGGCGGCGTTGACGGCGGGGCTGATCCCCCTGCTGGTGGTCCCGGCGAAGGCGGCGTTCGCCCGGCCGGGCCCGCTCGGCGAGCCGATGGCGGCGGGCCAGTGGGGCTGGTACCCGTCGGGGCACACCGCGACCGCGGCGATCTCGTACGGGGTGGCGGCGCTGCTGCTGGCCCGGGTGACGGGCCCCCGGGCCGGCCGGGGGCTGGCGGCGGGTGCGGTGCTGCTGTCGCTCGGGGTGGGCGCGGGGCTGGTGTGGAGTGACTTCCACTGGCTGCTGGACGTGGTGGCGAGCTGGTGCCTGGCCGTCCTGACGCTGTGGGCACTGGACCGGTGGCTGCCCCGGCCGGGGACCGGGAGGGATCAGGCCTCGGGGTCCTCGTTGCGGTGAACCAGCCCGGGCTCGCCGTTGTCCCGCTGCCATTCGACGACGAGTTCCTCGCGGGCGCCGAAGCGGACCAGGTGGCGGCCGACGACGTCCTCCAGGCCGGGCAGGTTCTCGCGCTCGCCCTCGACGGCGAGCAGCAGCGCGTCCGGCCGCGCCTCCAGGGTGGCGGTGCCGGCGCCGAAGACCAGCGTGCCGAGGCCGGTCTCCTCGGAGTAGACGGCCTCGATCTTGCGCCCCATGTGGGCGGCGAGCTGCTTGGCGTAACGGCCCGAGCGGTCGGTGGCGACGCGGGCTTCGGAGCGGGGCATGGGCCCTCCAGGGTCGGGGGAGGAGAACTTAGGGTCCCCTCACTTGAGGCCAACGCTAACCCAGATGCTGAGCCAGGCTCAACATATTTCCGTGATCATTCTCCGCTGCCGGCCGCGAGGCCCGGACCGGCCGCTACCCTGGGGCGGACGCCAGCCGAGGAGACCGCCGATGACCACCACGCCGACCGACGAACCGGCGGAACCCTCCCCCGGCCCCGGCGGCACCCCGGGCTCCGCCGCCGAGCTGGCCGACGCGATGACCAGGGCGATCAAGCGCATCCGCCGTCAGACCGGCTGGCGACTGGAGCCGTACGGCATCACCCCCGGCCAGGCCCGGGCGCTGCGCACGCTCGCCCACGTGCCCGGCTGCGAGACCCCGGACCGCGCGATGCGGCTGAGCGACCTCGCCGACAAGCTGCACATCGCCCCGCGCTCGGCGACCACCGTGGTCGACGCGCTGGAGGAGGCCGGCCTGGTCGAGCGCAGCCCCGACCCGGCCGACCGGCGGGCCGTTCGGATCCTGCTGACCGAGGCCGGACGCGCGGCGGTGGAGCGGATCGGGCAGGTCCGGGACGAGGTGGCACAGGACTACTTCGGCGACGTCAGCCCCGCCGACGAGGAGGTGCTGCTGCGGGTGCTGCGCTCCGCCGAGGCCCGGTTCCTCGCAGCCGGGCCGCCGCGGCGCTAGCCGCGCCCGGGCGCAGCGCGGTGGTCCCGATCCCGGCGATCACCAGCAGCGCGGCCGCGGCGGCCGTCGGGCTGATCCGCTCGCCGAGCAGCAGCCAGGCCGAGGACATCCCGAACACCGGCACCAGCAGCGAGTAGGGGGCGACGGCGGTCGCGTCGTAGCTGCGCAGCAGGTAGCTCCAGGCGACGAAGCCGAGCAGGGTAGAGACCAGCCCGACGTAGCCGATCACGCCCAGTCCGGCCGGGGTGATCTCGCGCAGCGCGCGCAGGTCCGCCTGCGGCCCCTCGACCAGCAGGGAGAGGCCCAGCAGCGGCAGCGGCGGGACGGCACTGACCCAGACCATCCAGCGCAGCGCGTCCGGCGGCGCGGCCCGGCGGGTCAGCACATTGGCCAGGCCCCAGGCGACGGCGGCCAGGACCACCAGGGCGAAGGCCCCGAGCGGCCCGCCGGCGCCCTGGTCCCAGGCGCTCAGCGCGATGCCCGCGAAGGCGATCGCCAGGCCCGCCAGCCGCTGCCCGCCGGGGCGTTCGCGCAGCAGCACGGCGGCGAACAGCGCGGTGAAGCCTGCCTGCCCCTGGAGCACCAGGGAGGAGAGCCCGGCCGGCATCCCGGCGTGCATGCCGAGGAAGAGCAGCCCGAACTTGACCACCCCGAGGACCACCCCGACGGCCACCACCCAGCGCCAGGCCACCCGGGGCGGGCCGACGAAGAAGATCGCGGGCACCGCCACGACGGCGAACCGCAGGGCGCAGAAGAGCAGCGGCGGGAAGCTCTCCAGGCCGACGTGGATCAGGACGAAGTTGAGGCCCCAGACGGCGGCCACCAGGACCGCCAGGGCGATGTGGCGCGGACTCATGCCGTGGCCGCCGTCGGTGCTCACGGTGCCCGTGCTGCGCTGGCCGCTCGGGGCGGCGGTTGTCGCGGTCATGGGTCGAGCATGGTGGCGCCGAACCGTGTAGCACCAGCGATGAGTTCTGAAGGAAACACTTTAGGATCGCTGCATGATGGACCTGGGACGCCTGCGGGCGCTGCACGCGGTGGCGGTGCACGGCTCGGTCGGCGGAGCGGCGGCCGCGCTCGGTTTCACCCCCTCGGCGGTCTCGCAGCAGATCGCCAAGCTGGAGCGGGAGACCCGGACGGTGCTGCTGGAGCGCCAGGGCCGGGGGGTGGTGCTGACCGACGCGGCGCGCGAGCTGGCCGCCACCGCGCGGACCGTGCTGGGGCTGGTGGAGCAGGCCGAGGTGCGCCTGGAGGAGCAGCGCGGCCGGGCCGTGGGGCGGCTGCTGGTGGCCGCGTTCCCGTCCGGTGCGCGCGGGTTGATGCCCGGGGCACTGGCCGATCTGCGGCGGCGCTGCCCGGAACTGGACGTCCGGCTGCTGGAGCGCGACCCGTACCCGGCCGCCGAACTGGTGGCCCGGGGCGAGGTGGACCTGGCACTGGTGCAGGACTGGCCGACCGTGCCGCTGCCGGTGCAGGACGGGGTCTCCCGGATGGACCTCGGCACGGACCCGGTGGACCTGCTGCTGCCCGCCGACGACCCGCTGGCCGCGCTCGACCCGGTGCCGGTGGAACGGCTGTGCGGGCAGCGGTGGATCAGCGTGCCGCCGGGCAACATCTGCCACGACTGGCTGGTCCGCACCCTGCGGGAGGCCGGGGAGGAGCCTGACGTGCGCTACCTGGTCGGGGAGTTCGAGACCCAGATCGCGCTGGTCGCGGCCGGTCTGGGGATGGGCCTGGTGCCGAAGCTGGGCCGGGGCCCGCTGCCGCCCGGGGTGACGGCCCGGCGGGTGACGCCGGAGCCGAGCCGCCGGGTCTTCGCGCTCTGGCGCTCCCAGGCCTCCCGGCGGCCGGCCATCACCGAGGCGCTGGCCTCGATGCGGGAGTGCTGGGGGCGGCTGCCGGCCTGACCGGGCGGCCCAGACGGGCGGGGCACCCGAGCGGTCCGAACGGCCTGGCCTGGCCTGGCTGGACGGGCTTCAGCCGGCGAAGCCGATCACCAGCCACATGAAGCCGACCCCGGCGACGGTGCAGAGCAGGGTGCTGCGCGAGGGGTGGGGGCTGTGCGCCTCGGGGAGGATGTCGGAGGTCGCCAGGTAGAGCAGGAAGCCGGAGAAGAACCCCAGGTAGAGGCCGAGCAGGTGCTCCGGGATGGTGAAGGCCAGGGTGATGGCCGCGCCGGACACCGGGGCCAGCGCGTCCGCCGTGAGCAGGGCCAGCGCCCGCCGTTTGTCGTTCCCGTACAGCCGGGTGATCGTGTACGTGTTGAAGCCGTCGGCGAAGTCGTGCGCGACCACCGCGATGGCCACCACCGTGCCCACCGTGGTGCCGGCCTGGAAGGCGGCGCCGATCGCGAAGCCGTCCATCATGCTGTGCCCGACCAGGGCCAGCGCGGCGGTCAGTCCGACGCCCTGGTGCCCGGCGTGTCCGTGGTGGTGGCCCGCATGATGGCCCTGGTGGTGACCGTGGGAGTGCGCCGCGTACTCGCCCTCGTGACCGCGGTGGATGGCGACCGCCCGCTCGACCACGTGCAGGGTGAGGAACCCGCCCGCGAACATCAGCAGCGCCTCCGGCACGCCGTGCACCTCCCCGGGTGCCTCGTGGAGCGCCTCGGGCAGCAGGTCGAAGGCCACCACACCGAGCATCAGTCCGGCGGCGAAGCCGAGCACCAGGTGACGGCGGTCGCCGGTGCGCTGGGCCACGAAGCCACCGATCAGGGTCATCAGGAAGGCCCCGGCGGCGACCAGGACCGCGGTCACCGGTCCGGCTCCGGCGCGGGTCCGGCGTGGTGGTCGGGGCCACCTCCGTGCGGTCTGCCGGGCGCTCTGCCCATTGCTCTCCCCCTGGGATCCGTCCCTGGCCGGGCCGACCGCCGAACCGTGTCGGACGCCCGTTCGGCGGCGATCGCCCGGAGTGCCCGGGCTGGGGTGTGTGCTGCTGCGGAACCGTTCCCCCAGCCTCGGTCCGCAGGTTCCGGGTCGCCCGCCGGATGCGACGTCCGGGTGAGGCTTTCCCGGCGCCCCGGTGGGGCCGCGGTCTGCCGGGGTCGAGTGCGGTCGTGGTCGAGTGGGGGTCGAGTGCGGTCGTGGTGTGAGTGCGGGTCAGGTGGGGTCAGCTGCCGGTGGCGACCGGCAGACCGAGGTGGGTGTGGGCAAGTTCGCGGACTCCGTCGCCGTCGATCAGGTGGATGTGCCGGTGACTCTCCGCCGCCGTGAGGTCCAGCACCTCGTCGGTGAACCGGCCGGTGGTCAGCCGCAGGCCGCGCTCGGCGGACTCCTCGCCCACCGCCTCGGCCAGGGTCTCGATCTGCTCGACGCCGATCGGCGCGGTGTCCCGCGAGGCCCAGACCACCCAGCGGCCGGGCAGCGCGCTGCCGGGTGCCCCCTCGCCGGTGGCGACCAGCCCGGCCGGGCCGCGCAGCCGTACGCTCCACTGCGCGATCCCGCCACGGGTCAGCAGCTCCCGCACCAGTTGGGCGAACTCGTTGGCGGACAGGTCGGCGGCGGCCGGCACCGCGGCCCCGGCCCGGGCGGCCGGCTGGACACCGGCCCGGTCGTACGGGTCGGGGGTGACGGCCGCGCCGAGCTGGCGCAGCCGCACCAGGGCCTCGTCCTGTTCGGCGTCGGCGTAGACGCCCTCGTCGTCGCGCTCCTCGTACGGGGTGCCCGGCGGCAGCAGCCGGGTGCGGGCCAGCGCGTCGCGGTCGGCGTCCACGCTGACCAGGCAGAGCGGCTCGGCCGTGGCGGGATCGCGCAGCCAGCCGTTGAGGACGACCCCGGCGAGTATCTCGTCGGTGTCGACGGCGTCGGCGGCCTGGAGGGCGCGCAGGGCGAGCCGGGCGACCAGCCGCAGGTAGTCGGTGGCCCGGTCCGTCTGCGGGCGCGGCACCGGGACGATGTCGCCACCGGGGGCGAGCCGGTAGCCGGTGAGCGAGGGCACCAGGTCGAGCGGCGGCAGGTCCAGGTCCAGCACGGCGGTGCGGGTGAGCGGTCGGAAGACCGCCCGGCAGGAGGCGGGCAGGTCCTGGGTGGTGGTCTCGGCCGCCGCCAGCGCCCGTTCCAGCAGCGATTCCACGGCGGCCGGCTCGGCCAGCCGGTAGGCCCGGCGGCACTCCTCCAGGCTCTCGTTGTACTCGCGCACGACGCGGGCCCGGGCCTCCTCGGCCGCCTCGTGGGCGCGCCGGGACTCGTCCGCGGCCGGGTCGCCGGCCTCGGCCCGGCGGGTGCGCCACTCGCGCAGGGCGCGTTGGTGGGCGAGCCGGGCCTGCGCCAGCTCCCGCTGGTAGCCGGAGTCGAGCAGCCGGCGGGAGGGGCCGCTCTCCGGGTCGGCCACGGGCGGCTCCGCGGGGGCGAAGTCCTCCCAGCGGGGCTCGGGCTCCTCGTCTGCGGCGGGGCCGTCGGCCGGGTAGGGGCGGGGCTCGTAGTGGCGCAGCTGGCTCTCGAAGTCCATCGCCGAGACGGGCAGCGCGGCCCGCCGCAGCAGGTCGGCCAGCCGGTCGTGCTCGGCCTGGACGGTGAGGGTCCGGTGGTGGGTCAGGGCGGCGGCCCGGGCGTGCGCCGCCACGGCCTCGTCCGGGCCTGCCTCGGCGGAACCGGGACGGCCGGGGCCGTCCGGACCGTCGAGGCCCTGGTCGGACTGCGCGGCACCGGACGGCCCGTCGCCGGACGGGCCGCCATAGGGCCGGCCGTCATAGGGCGGGCCGTCACCGGACTCGCCGTCACCGGCCTTGCCAGCTCCGGGGCGGGCGGTGGCGGCACCGTCCGGCTGCCGGTCCTCCTCGGCTCCGAGGTCACGGAAGACCGAGGCGAGGAAGCCCGGCCGGGGGAACTGGACCGTGGCGGTTCCGTCGGGCTGGCCGTCTGCTGAGTACTGCATCGGTCGTCGTTCCCCCATGCTCGTCCGGCACCTGCCCGGGACGGTCGGCGACCCTGCGGACCCTCCCCTGCCGGACATTGTCCCCCGAACGGGCGCGGCGGTCAGCCAAGCCGCTCAGTTGGTCCGGGTGTTGGTCAGGTGCAGGCCGATGTAGCCGACGTAGATCCGGCCACTGCCGGAACAGTCGTCCAGGTAGTGCAGCCGGGGTGCGGTGCGGCCGCCGCCGATCCGCAGGTGCGCTCCCATGAACGCGCGCCGGGAGGCGTCGACGCACTCCGGCACCGGCAGCATCCGCTCGCGCTTCCACTTGGCGTGGCTGAACACCGTCCGGGACTCCCCGCGCACCGCCTTGCGGGGCGGGAAGCGGCGGCAGCCCTCCGGGGTGCGCTCGCACCACTGCTTGAAGTCCCCGCCGGCCGCGCCGCGCACGGCCGCCTCGGCGTACTCCTGAAGGGCGGTCAGCCCGTCCCAGGCGAGCCGGGCCCACCCGGCACCGGTGCACTGGAGCTCGTCCAGGGCGAGCGCGCTCTTCTGGTCGCCGGTGAAGGTCACCAGTGGGAACTCGCCCAGTCTGGCCATGAGTTCGGTGAAGGTGTCGGGCGTGCCGGGGCGGTCGACGGGCTGGACGGCGGGGCGCGCGCCCGGGGTCGGCCCCGGGCCCGCCGACCCGCTGCCCGCTGATCCACTGCCCGCCGACCCGGCTCCTCCCGGCGCGAGGCAGTGGCGGCCGGTCAGCGCGCGGGCCCCGGTACGGAGACGGCCCTCCCGGACGTCCCGGGCGTCGCGGCCCTGGCCCCGCTCGCGGTGATCGCGCCGCTCCAGGCGCAGGGTGTGCCGGACCCGCTCCAGCTCGTCGGCCCTGGCCTGCTGTTCGGCGCGGTCCTGCTGCTCCTCCCGGGCGAGCGCGGCCAGGTCGGCCCGGGTCGCGGCCTGCTCCGTGCCCCGGTGCCCGGTCGTCCGCCCGGCGGCCGCGTCGGCGGCGTTCTCGGCGGCCTGCCCGGTGGTCCGCTCCGGGGCGTGGCGCAGCTGCGGTGGCGGGACGCGCAGCACCGGCACGGCCGCCAACGGCGCCGGCAGCGGTTGGTCCGCGGCGAGGCGGCGCGGCTCGCGGGCGAGCAGCCCGGCGGCACGGCGCGGGTCCTCTTCTATTCGGCCTCGGGCGAGTACCGGATGTCGGGCGCTGTCCTGCCGGGAGGCCGGGTCGACCTCGGGCAGGTACGTGCGCACCGCTCCCCCGTAGACGGTGTGGTACTCCAGCGCGACGTTGAACACGGTGCGGGCACCGGGGTCGAGCACGTAGGCGGTGGCGAGGCCGGGCAATTGGTGGCAGAGCGGGGCGACCACGTCGCGCACCCAGCCGTCGAGCGGGAGGTTCACCGGGACGCTGGCCACCACGACGGACAGTCTGCGCTCGGGGTCGCACAGCTCGTCGATCAGGGCGTCGACCTCGTCGGCCGTGATCACCCGGGGCCCGGTGTGGACGGCGGCGAGGCCGTCGGTGGCGTCGAGCAGCGGCAGTAGCGAACGGACGAGTTCGGGCACCGGTACCCGGCACGGGGTGCGCACGCCGCTGCCGGTGCTGTGCGTCTCGGCCTCCAAGCGGACCCAGGTGCGCCCGTCCGCTCCGGTGGCCACCGTGAGGGTGAGCTGCTGGGTGCCGTGCGGGGCCGGGGTGCGCAGGCGGCGGCGGTCGTAGCGGCCGGCGCCCGGGCCGTCGCGCAGCGGGCCCTGGTCGCGGTCGAGCAGGACCCGCTCGCCCAGCCGGAGGCGCTCGGTGGCGGGATCCGCCACCGAGCCCGGCCCGAGTGGGGCCGGCCCGGCGGGCGGTGGCTCCTCGAAGCCCTCCTGCTTCAGCCAGGCGGCGAGCTGCTCGTCGGCCAGGGCGACGGCCTCCGGGTGCGGGAGGGCCGTGGTAACCGTCATCCGGTAGGGCGTCGCGGGGCCGCGGGGGCCGGGCACCTCGGCGCCGGTGTGCGAGCGGACGCGGTTCGGGGCGGGACGGCTCGCGATCGGGCGGCTCGGCGCCGGGTGGCCCGGGGCCGGGTGGCTCGGGGTCAGGTGGTCGGCGATCGCGCGGGTCGGGACCGTGTGGGTCGCGGACTGGGGATTCGAGGTCGAACGGTTCGAGGTCATGCACGTACCTCCGTGGTGCGGGGTGGGGTCCTGTGTCCTCCATCGATGGTTTCGTCCGGTTCTGCCGGAACCTTGCCCAGGAAACGCCACCGCCCGGAGCGGAAGTTCCAACTCCGGGCTACGACACTACGTTCGGGTGAATCTGCTCAAGCGGTCTTCCGCGTGGCGTTGGCCCTGGGCTACGGGGACGGCCCGTCAGGGCCCGTCCGGAGCCGCCCGGAGGAGCCCGAAGCCGCCGGTACGGCCCACCGGGGCGGCGCCCGGCCCCGCCGTGCCGCGGGTGTCCGCGGTCAGACCGGCACCTCGACGTAGGTGCGGCCGGCCGGGACCGCCACCGCCGTGCCACCGGTCGCCTCGGCCAGCCAGGTGTGGAAGTCCGCCACGTCCGGCTCCGGTACGCCCACCTCGATCCGGACCCCGGCGGCCTCGTAGGCGAGGTCGCTCACCGTGTACCCGGCCGCCCGCAGGTCGTTCTCCACCCGCCCGGCCCGGACGTGGTCCACCGCCACCGCGAGCAGCGCGACCGGCCGGCGCTCCAGCAGGCCGATCTCGTCGACCGCCTCCGACACCGCGTTCCCGTACGCCCGCACCAACCCGCCCGCGCCGAGCTTGATCCCGCCGAAGTACCGGGTGACCACGGCGACGGTGTCGGTCAGACCGCGCCGGCGCAGCACCTCCAGCATCGGCACCCCGGCCGTGCCGCCCGGTTCGCCGTCGTCGCTGGAGCGCTCGCGGCGCTGCTCGTCGCCGACCACGAAGGCGGTGCAGTTGTGCCGGGCGTCCCAGTACTGCTTGCGGATGCCGGCGATGAAGGACTGCGCCTCCTCCTCGTCCGCGACCCGGGCGAGGTGGCAGATGAACCGGGACTTCTTGATCTCGATCTCGTGGCTGCCGGCCCGCCGGATGGTGAGGTACGGCCTGGCGGTGGGCTCCGGCGTGGCGGACATGGTGCGGTGGTCCTCCCGAGGACGGTGACGGCTGACGGCGCGCTCCCGGAACCGGGGAGCGGTACCGCCAGCCTAGTTGGCGCCCGGCGGGAGGGACCGGCCGCCGGTGGCTCAGCGGCCGGCCAGGGCGTTCAGCCGCTCGCGGTCCAGGCCGGTCAGCGCGGTGACCTCGGTGAGGTCGACGGCGCCGCAGTCCAGGCCGCGCAGCAGGTAGCCGCTCAGCGCCCGGGCGGTGGCCGGCTCGTCCATCACGTCGCCCCCCGTCTTGGCGACGTACCCGGCGAGCCGGGCGGCGGAGGCCGACAGGCCCTCGCGGTAGAAGGAGTAGACCGCCGCGTAACGGGTCGGCAGGTGCGCCGGGTGCATGTCCCAGCCCTGGTAGTAGGCGCGGGCCAGCGAGCGGCGGACCAGGCCGTGGTGGAGCTTCCAGGCCGCGTGCACCTGTTCGGTGGAGCCGGTCGGGATGACGTTGGTCGAGCCGTCGGAGAGCCGGACCCCGGTGCCCGCGGCCGCCACCTGCATCACCGCCTTGGCGTGGTCCGCGACCGGGTGGTCCATGCTCTGGTGGGCCGCGCTGACGCCGCAGGCGGCGCTGTAGTCGAAGGTGCCGTAGTGCAGGCCGGTGGCGCGGCCCTCGGCGGCCTCGATCATCCGGGCGACGGTGGCCCGGCCGTCGGGGCCGAGGATCGCCTGGGTGGTCTCGATCTGGATCTCGAAGCCGATCCGGCCGGCGGGCAGCCCGGCCCGGCCCTCGAAGTCCTCCAGCAGCCGGACCAGCGCGGTGACCTGCTCGGCGTAGGTCACCTTGGGGAGGGTCAGGACCAGGCCCTCGGGCAGCCCGCCGCCCTCCAGCAGGGTGGCCAGGAACAGCTCCAGGGTGCGGATGCCGCGGGCCCGCACGGGGGCCTCCATGCACTTGACCCGGATGCCGATGTACGGCGGGGCACTGCCCTCGGCCACGGCTGCGGCCACCAGCTCGGCGGCGCGGACGGCGGCGGCGTCCTCCTCCGCGTCGGAGCGGGGGCCGTAGCCGTCCTCGAAGTCGATCCGCAGGTCCTCGATCGGCTCGCGCTCCAGCTTGGCGCGGACCCGGGCGTGCACATCGGCGAGCAGCCCGTCGTCCGCGACACCGAGGGCTCGGGCCAGCTCGGCCGGGGTGGCGGCGTGGCGGTCGAAGGCCTCCAGCGCCCGGCGGCCCCACTCGCGCACGGTGCCGGCGTCGAAGGCGTCGGCCGGGACGTAGACGGTGTGCACCGGCTGCCTGGTCGCGGGCTCGCCCGGGTAGCGGCGCGCCAGGTCGGCGTCGACCGGGGCGAGCAGCGCCTCCACGGCGGCGCGGGCCGCGGAGGAGAAGGAGGCCCCGTCCGTCGGCCCGTTTCCGTCGACCTCGACCCGTGTCATCCGCACTCCTCCGTGCCGAACCAGCGCTTCAACAATTTGTTGAGGCGAAGGTAGCTCCGGCGGGACCGGGCGTCAATGGCCGCCCGGGGCCCGGGAGGTGGCGGTCCGCCGTCACTCCCTCCCGGCGGCGACGTAGCGGTCGTGCAGCTCGGGGAAGAGCTCGGCGACCTCCTTGGGGTGGACCGAACCGTCCGGGCCCTTGCCGGTGACGCCGAAGTGCTTGGTCAGCCAGCCGGCGAGGCGCTGGGGGTCGGGCTGGTGGCCGTGGCTGTCCATGTAGGAGACGAGCGCCTCGTAGGCGAGGTCCGGGTCGAGGCGCGCGGGCGCCTGGAGCATCGCGGGCTGCTCGGCGGGGGCGAAGTCCTCGGCCGGAACCGGCTGCTCGGCCTCGGCCTGCTGGACGGGCTGCTCCGACGGGCGCTCCTGCTCCGACGGGTGGGGCTGCTGGGACTGCTCGGGCTGCTGCGCCTGCTGGCTGTGCGGGGCCTGCGGGGCCTGCTGCTGACGGTGCACCGGCTCGGCGGGCTGTCCGGCCTGGCGCGGGTCACGCGCGGGGGCCGGGGCGGGGGTGGGCTCCCCGACGACCGGACGCGGGGGCTTGAACCAGGGCGAGGCCTGGCCGGGCACCCGTCCGCCCGGGGCGGCATCGGCCGGGTGGCCGGTGGTGCGGACCGGGCGCTCGGTCCAGACGTTCAGCTCCTCGCGGGGCGGCTGCGGGGCTGCGTCGGCTGCCTCGTCCGGCTCCTGGGCGACACGCAGCCGGACGGCGGCCAGCTTCGCGAGCATCGGGGCGGCCACCTCGGCGGACATCGGCGCGACGGCCGCGGGCGCCTGGGCCGGAGCCTGTTGGGGCTGAGGCTGCTGAGTGGTCTGGCCCGCCTCCTGGGGGTGCTGGGGCTGCTGCGGGTGTCCGTTCGCAGCTGGAGCGATGGCCGTGGTGGCACGGTTCTCCTGGGGGCCGATCGCCTGCGCCTGCTGCTCGGCCGGGATCTCCTCGGCCTTGCGCTCACGGCCCACGTCATCGAGCCGGTCGAGCAGCGAGGGGTCCAGCGGGACCCCGAACTTGGCGAGCTTCAGCGGCAGCAGCGCCTGGATCGGCGCCGAGCGCCGCCAGCCGCGCCCGTATCGGAAACGCAGCTGCGCCCGGTAGACCAGGCGGTTCTGTTCGAGCCGGATCACCTCGTCGTAGGAGCGGAGCTCCCAGAGCTTCATCCGCCGCCAGAGCCGGAACGTGGGCACCGGGGAGAGGATCCAGCGCATCACCCGGACCGACTCCATGTGACGGTCCGCGGTGATCGCCGCGATCCGGCCGACCGCGTGCCGCGAGGCCTCGACCACCACGACGAAGAGCACCGGGATGACAGCGTGCATCCCCATGCCCAGCGGGTCGCCCCAGGAGGCGGCCGCGTTGAACGCGATGGTGGCGACGGTCAGCAGCCATGCGGTCTGCCGCAGCATGGGGAAGGGGATCCGCAGCCAGGTCAGCACCAGGTCGAGCGCCAGGAGCACCACGATGCCCGCGTCCACACCGATGGGGAAGGCATAGGAGAAGGCGCCGAAACCTTTCTCCACTGCCAGCTCGCGCACCGCGTTGTACGAGCCCGCGAAGCCGATGCCCGAGATGATGCAGGCACCGGCCGCGACCAGGCCGAGCAGGCCCCGATGGGCCTTGGTGAGCGTTGGGCGTGCCATTACGTCTATCAACCCCTGGATGTCGGCTGCGGCCGTACGCGCCTCGACTGCCGGGTCCCGCTGGTCGGGCCGCCGGACGTCTGAGCGACCTCCGGGCTCGGCCCACCGGAGTTTACTCGTACAAGTGTTTAAGCGTTCCCACAGCCTGGGGTGTCACAGGACGACGGCCATCGGCGAGCCCCGGCACCGCGCCGACCTGCACCGGAGCCCGGCCGGCCCGTCAGCCCAGTCCGTCAGCCGATCCGCCCCGCAGTGCCGTTGAGGTAGGCCAGCACGGCGAGCACCCGGCGGTTGGCGTCCTCGTCGGGGACGATTTCGAGCTTGGTGAAGATGTTGGCGATGTGTTTGGCGACGGCGCCGTCGCTCACCGAGAGACGGGCTGCGATCGCCGAGTTGGAACAGCCCTCGGCCATCAGCTCCAGCACCTCGCGCTCACGCGGGGACAGCCGCAACAACGGGCCGGGCCGGCGCGAGGTGGTCTGCATCAGCTTGGCGATCACGTCCGGATCCATCGCCGTCCCGCCCGCGGCCACCCGACGGACCGCGTCGATGAACTGCCCCGCATTGAACACCCGGTCCTTCAGCAGGTAGCCGATCCCCCCGGTGCCATCGGCCAACAGCTCCCGTGCGTAGAGCTGTTGGACGTGCTGCGACAGCACCAGTACCGGAAGGCCCTGGATCTCCCGTCGTGCCTTGAGCGCCGCCTGCAAGCCCTCGTCGGTCAGCGTCGGGGGCAGCCGGACGTCGACCACGGCCACGTCCGGGCGGTGGGTCAGCAGCGCCTCCAGCAGCTCGGGACCGGTCTCCACCGCTGCGGCGATGGTGAAACCGTGCGCTTCCAGCAGCCGGATCAGGCCTTCGCGAAGGAGGTAGAGGTCCTCGGCGAGGACAACTCGCACGGCAACTCCAAGGTGATGGTGGTGGGTCCGCCCGACGTGCTGTCGATGGAGAGGACACCGTCGAAGGTACCCAATCGCTTCTCGATCCCGCGCAGTCCCGTCCCCCGCGAAGGATCCGCCACACCGACTCCATCGTCCGTCACCGCGACCCGCAGGAAGCCGGCCCGGTAGAGGATGTCCACCCACACCTGCTCCGCGCCCGAGTGCTTGGCCGCGTTGGCCAGCAGCTCGCAGATGCTGAAGTACACCGCGGCCTCGACCGGGGCCGGAGGCCGGTCCGGCAGGCTCACGCACACCTCCGTCGGCAGCGCGCTGTCCAGCGCCAGCGCCCGGACGGCGTCGCCCAGTCCGCGCTCGGCGAGCACCGGCGGATGGATGCCGCGCACCAGGTCCCGCAGCTCCTGAAGGGCCCGGGCCGAGGACTGGCGCGCCTCAGCGAGGAGCTCCCGGGCGGCCGCCTGGTCGGTGTCCATCAGGTGCTCGATGGTGCCCAGCGTCATGCCTATCGCGACCAGCCGCGCCTGGGCGCCGTCGTGCAGGTCCCGCTCGATCCGCCGGAGTTCGGCCGCCTGGTTGCCCACCGCGTCCGCCCGCGTCTCGGTCAGCTCGGCCACCCGCCTGGTCAGCTGGGCGTGGGTGGCCCGGCCGTCCTGGTCCAGGACCCGGTGGGCCGCCTCCGCGTACCAGCGCACCGCGAACGGTGCCGCGAGTATCCCGACCGCGATCATGACGGCCCCGAGCAGGGCGCTCAGCAGGACGGACGTCATCCGGCTGCTCAGCGGGCCGAACCCGCTCGTCGGCACCGGCCCCGCCAGGATGTTGGCGACACCGAACCCCAGCAGGACGGCGACCGGGCCGGCCAAGGCGATCGCGAGGAACGGGTTCACCAGAAGCCAGAGCAGCTCGGCGCGGGTCATCCGGTCCCGCAGGCCCCAGTGCACCAACTGCGCGTACTTCGCCACCGTCCGCGAACGGTGGTAGGTGTAGCCCGTCCACCAATGCCCCCGGCCGTCCAACTCCAGCTCCGGGCGAGGCTCGTACACGGCCGGCAGCCGGATGCCGAACCAGCGCTCCAGCTGGCCGCGCGTGCGGTTCGCGGTACGGCGGACGTTGGCGGCGGCCACCACGCCGCCGGCAGTCGCCGCCACCAGAACGGCGAGCAACAGCCCCACGTCGTACGACTCCAGGAGCCGGGCCGACACAGCCCCCGAGAAGATCGCCGCACCCACCGGCAGCACCGCCCCCGGCACCGCTGCCAACACCACAACCGCAAGCCGCGCCAGCCCCTTACCGCCGGCCGCGAAGGTGGACCGGGCCTGCGCACGTACGGACGTGCCGCTCGTACGACTCACTGTTGTCACGGAAGCTCCTGGTGCCGGTGCCGATCGTCCTCCATCAGTGTTCACGAACCACCCGCCACGCACACTGGCCGTGGCACCCCAATTCCGGGGTAGACCTAGGACCACCTGCTGGTGGACAGAGGGACACCTGCGATTGAGATGGTCCGGAAATACGAAGAACCCCCATCCGGAAACCGGATGGGGGTTCTTTCTCAAGAATTGTTCGGCGGCGTCCTACTCTCCCACAGGGTCCCCCCTGCAGTACCAT
>NZ_JBVITE010000092.1:0-20801 GCF_055575155.1 Kitasatospora sp. NPDC034533 | reverse complement strand
TTGTCCCCGTCTCACCATCCGCGTCCACCCCCCCCCCCCCCCCCACCCCCCCCCCCCCCCCCCCCCCCCCCCCCCCCCCCCCCCCCCCCCCCGCGCCCGGCCGCCCCACGGACCAGAATGGAGACATGCCAGAAGGTGACTCCGTCTACCGCGTGGCGGCCCGGCTGCACGAGGTCCTCGCCGGACAACCGCTGACCGGCGCCGACCTGCGGGTGCCCGCGCACGCCACCGCCGACCTCGCCGGCCGCCGGGTGCTGGAGGTGGCCCCGCGCGGCAAGCACCTGCTCACCCGCCTCGAAGGCGGCCTCACCCTGCACACCCATCTGCGGATGGACGGCCGCTGGGAGGTCTACCGGCCCGGCGAGCAGTGGACCGGCGGCCCCGCCTGGCAGATCCGCGCCGTCCTCGCCACCGACCGGGGCACCGCCGTCGGCTACCGGCTGCCCGTCGTCGAGCTGCTGCGCACCGCCGACGAACGACGGATCGTCGGCCACCTCGGCCCCGACCTGCTCGGCCCCGACTGGGATCCGGCCGAGGCCGTCCGCCGGCTCCTCGCCCGCCCGGGCCGCCCGGTCGTCGAGGCCCTGCTCGACCAGCGCAACCTGGCCGGGATCGGCAACGTCTACGCCAACGAACTGTGCTTCGTCGCGGGCGTGACGCCGTGGACCGAGGTCGGTGAACTCCCGCACCCGGACCGGCTGGTGGAGCGTGCCCGGCAGATGCTGGAGGCCAACAAGCTGCGCCCCGGGCACATCACCACCGGCGACACCCGGCCCGGGTACCAGCACTGGGTCTACGGCCGGGCCGGGCGGCCGTGTCCGCGCTGCGTCACCCCCGTGGCGACCGGACGCCAGGGCGCGCCGCCGCGCGACCGGGCGGTGTTCTGGTGCCCGTACTGCCAGCGCGGCCCGGCTCCGGACGTCAGAGCGCTTCGACCAGCGCGGGGTGGCGCGGGTCGTCGACCCGGACGGTGACGTCGGCGGCCTCGACGGGGACGGTCTGCGCCTCGTAGCGGGCGAAGGCGGGCAGCGTCCACTGCTCGTCGGCGGGGGTGCGGCGGGCCAGCGCGGCGGGGCTGAGCGCCAGGTGGACGGTGAGCTCCAGCGGCAACCAGCGCCCCAGCAGCAGGGCGCCGTCCAGCAACAGCACGCCACCGGGCGGGAGTTCGGTGTACGGGGCGCGGGTCGAACGGTCGGTGACCGGGTCGCGCAGGGAGGGCAGCACGCGGCCGCTGCCGCCCGGCTCCAGTGGGTCGAGGACCTCGCGCATCAGGGCGCCGTCGTCCAGCCAGAGGTCGTGGAAGGCGTCCGCGTCGTGGTGGCCGTACTCCAGCCGGATCGACGCCGGGCGCAGGAAGTCCGCCGCCGAGACCCGCAGCGTCGGACGGCCGCGCAGCCTCAGCGGCTCCACCAGGGCGTCGGCGAGCGCCCCTGGGCGGGCGGCCGCCGCGCCGTCCACGGCCACCCGCAGGTGGCGCCCGCCGGCGCCGGGCAGGGCGGTGATGCGGTCGGCGAGCAGCTCGGCCAGGTTGTCGGGGGAGATCGGGCGTACCTGCATCGGGCCATCCTGCCGTGCCCCGGCCTCCGCCGCGGCCCTCTTCGCCCGCTCGGGCCGGAGCCGAGGAAGGGCGGAGCCGAGGAAGACCGGAGCCGAGATAGGCCGGAGCCGAGGAAGGCCGGAGCCGAGATAGGCCGGAGCCGAGGAAGGCCGGAGCCGAGATAGGCCGGAGCCGAGATAGGCCGGAGCCGAGGAAGACCGGAGCCGAGATAGGCCGGAGCCGGCTCGTGCCGGGCCGTGGCACACGGCACCGGACCCGCCCGGCAGCCCGGGGCAGGTACGCCGTGACGGCCGGTCGTGCACACCTGCGTGCTGGAACGCGGCCGAGGCCGGCGACCGCGCAGGGGAGCTGTTCACCGGGTCGGTCGAGGCCGCGGCGCCGTACCGGTGGAGGCGGACCTCTCCGGGCTCTGACGGCGGAGGGCGGTGCCTCCTCGGCGGATCGGTGCCCCTTCGGCGGGTGTTCCGCGAGGCCGGGCGACTTTCGTCGGCGTCGGGCGACGACGAAGGAGGACGGCGGGTGCCCCGGCCGCACCGTTAGCCTCGACGGGTGGAAGCGATCGCACGGGCCTGGAACACGGCGGTACGGACGGCACTGCCAGGGCCCTGGCGGCCCCGCCGGGTGGTGGGCGAGGCGGTCCTCGCCCTGCTGATGGGCGGGTTCGCGGCGCTGTTGGAGGCGCTGCTCGACACCGGTCTGGCCCTGTCCTTCGGCGTGGCCGTCGCCGTGCTGTGGGTGCTGCGCAAGGGGTTGCCGGCCACCGTGCTGCTCGCCGCCTCGGCCCTGGCCGGCTGGTCGGCCGGGCCGCTGCTGCTGCTGATCTGCGCGGGCTGGACCGCCGGGGCGCGGATCCGCCGGGTCTGGTCGCTGGTCGGCGCCTTCGTCGTGGGCTGGGCGCTCTTCACCGCGGCGGGCGTGCTGAAGGACGTCACCTCGCTGTCGCCGAAGCTGGTCCTGCCGATGTCGCTCGGCTTCTTCCTGGTGTCCGCCGTGCTGCCCGCGCTCTACGGCCGCTACCGGGCGCAGCGCCGTGCCCTGCTGGACGCGCTGCGCGAGCGCAACGAGCAGCTGGTGCGCGAGCGGGTCATGGTGGTGCACCAGGCGCGGCTGCGCGAGCGGCACCGGATCGCCCAGGACATGCACGACAGCCTGGGCCACCAGCTGGCGCTGATCTCGGTGCACTCCGGCGCGCTGGAGGTGGACCGGACGCTCACCGACCGGCAGCGCGAGGCGGTCGGGGTGCTGCGACAGGCGGCGGTCGCGGCGATGCGCGAGCTGCGCGAGGTGGTCGGGGTGTTGCACGACGAGTCGACGGCGCTGCCGCCCGGCGCCGGGACGCCCGCCGGGGCGCCGGCCCGGGGCGGGGTGGACGGGATCGGGGGACTGGTGGAGTCCTCCCGGGCGGCCGGGGCGGAGGTCGGCTTCGGGCTGGAGGGCGAGCGGAGCCCGCTGCCGGCCGCCGTCGACCACGCGGCGTACCGGATCGTGCAGGAGGCGCTGACCAACGCGCACAAGCACGCCCCCGGCGCGCCGATCGGTGTCGCGCTCCGGTACGAGCCGGACGCGCTGGTGGTGGAGGTGACCAACACCGGCGCGCCGGAGCTCGTCGGCGCGCGCCCCGGCGCGGGGGCGGTGGTCAGCGGCGGTCAGGGGCTGGCCGGCCTGCGGGAGCGCGCCCGGCTGGTCGGCGGCATGGTGCACGCCGGGCCCACGCCGGAGCACGGTTTCCGGCTGGCGGCCGTCCTCCCGTACGCAGGGGCGGAACAGGAGGGGACGGCCGCCCCGGCGGGCGGTGCCGAGGACTGGATCCTGGACGGCCCGCCGCCGGTCGAGGAGCCGCGGCGCGGGCGGCGCAGCCCGGCGACGGGCTGCGCGGTCGGGGTCGTCGCGGTCGCGCTGACCGTGCTCGGCCTGCTGGTCTGGGGAGTGGTCGCCTTCGTCCAGGGCAGCAGGGAGGCGACGGTGCGCAAGCCGGTGTTCGACCGGATCGAGGTCGGCACGGCCGAGGCCGAGGTGCTGCGCGCCCTGCCGCGCGGCAACGACTTCTTCACCGACCCCTACAAGGCGAGCGGCCCCGAGGTGCCGGCGGGCGCGCACTGCCGCTGGTACGCGCTGGACGGTGTGCCAGGGTCCGGCTGGGACGAGGAGCAGGTGGCGCGGTTCTGCTTCCGTGACGGGGTGTTGGTGGACAAGCAGGAGTACGTGGCCGGGGGCTGAGCGCCCGCGCGCGCCGAGGCGGTCCGGTCGGGCGTCCGGCGGCAGGACCGGACACCGGTCCGGGGGCGGTGCGGTCGGGCGTCCGGCGGCAGGACCGGCCACCGGTCCGGGGGCGGTGCGGGGCGGCCCCGCCGGGATGTGAGGATGGTGACGCAGCCGACGCACCGTTCGAGGGGAATGACCAGCGTGATCCGAGTCCTCGTCGCCGACGACGAGCCGCTGATCCGGGCCGGGATCAGGATGATCCTCGGCTCCGCCGACGACATCGAGGTGGTCGCGGAGGCCGCCGACGGGCGGGAGGCGCTGGAGCTCGCGCGGGCGCACCGGGTGGACGTGGTGCTGCTGGACATCCAGATGCCGGTGATGGACGGTCTGACGGCGCTCGGGGAGCTGGCGAAGGCCGCCCCCGGCGCGCGGGCGTTGATCCTCACCACCTTCGGGGAGCGCGAGAACGTCCTGCGCGCCGTGGCCGAGGGCGGCGCGGGCTTCCTGCTCAAGGACACCGCGCCGAACGAGCTGATCCAGGCCGTCCGGGCGGCGGCGGGCGGGAACGCCTTCCTGTCGCCGGCCGCCACCCGGCACATCGTCGACTCGCTGGCCTCCGGGCGCAGCGCCTCGCTGGCCGCGCGCGCCGTGGCGGCGCGGCGCCGGCTGGAGGTGCTCGCCCCGCGCGAGCTGGAGGTGCTGGCGCTGCTCGGCGAGGGGCTGTCCAACGCCGACGCGGGGGCGCGGATCCACATGAGCGAGGCGACGGTGAAGACCTACGTGAGCCGGATCCTGGCCAAGCTGGGCTGCGAGAACCGGGTTCAGGCGGCCTTGCTGGCCCGGGACGCGGAGCTGGACGGCCGTCGCTGAGGGTGCCGTTCCGGTCACGTCGGGTGTCGGGCGTGACGGATGCCACTCGACGGTGGTGCGGAACCGGGAACTCCGGCTGTGGCGGTGACGGGGTGTCAGCTGACGATTCCTCAGCGTGGATGGTGTGCCGGCTTTCTCGGCTGGAGAGGTGTGAGGGCGGGCACGGAATTTGACCATCTGATCTTGAAAATATGGTCAAAAGCATTCAAATCGGTCATGATTTTCTGATCGATACCGCCGGTAACAGTCAATTGACCAGCGACGTCCAAGAATCGCTTGCTGCGTCCGGGTGATGCCCCTAGCTTCATTGGCGGCGCAACGAGCGCCACCCGGGTTCACCCCGACGCACTGCCCGCCGACTGACCCGCGGCGCGAGGGCGGTGCCCGTCGACGAGCCGGCTCGAACAGGCCGTCGGCGTGCGGAGGTGACCGGGGCGGCACGGCACGTCCGACACGTGTCCGGCCGCCCGTCGAGTGAGGTGAGCAAAAGACCGCCGGCCCATGTCCCGGGCCTGGTTCCGCATGCCCGCCCGGGGCTTGTCGAGAGGATTTGTATGAATCTCCGTCACGAGACCGCCGCTGCCACCGACACCACCACCAGCAAGCGCCACCGCCTGCGGATGGCGGTCGTCGCGGGTGCCGCCGTCGCGGCCCTGCCGGTGACCGGCCTCGTCACGGCCACCTCGGCCTCCGCCGCTCCCGTCTCGACCTGGGACGCCGTCGCCCAGTGCGAGAGCGGCGGGAACTGGAGCATCAGCAACGGCAACGGCTTCCACGGCGGACTGCAGTTCAGCCCGTCCACCTGGGCCGCGTACGGCGGGACCGCGTACGCCTCCCAGGCCCACCAGGCGACCAGGGCGCAGCAGATCGCCGTCGCGGAGAAGGTCCTCGCCTCGCAGGGTCCGGGCGCCTGGCCGGTCTGCGGGAAGAAGGCGGGACTGGGCCGGGGCGGCGCTCCGGCGGCCGTCGACACCTCGGGCGGCACGGCGGCCAAGGCGGCCAAGCCGGCCACGAGGGCGGCCAAGCCGGCCGCCAAGCCCGCGACCAAGCCCTCCGCCGCGCAGCAGGCCCCCGAGGGCCGTCCCTCGGCCAAGCCGGCGCAGTCCGCCCCCGTGGCGCCGGCGAACACCGCCGACGGCGGCGGGTACACCGTCAGGAGCGGTGACACCCTGAGCGACATCGCGGCCAAGTTCGGCATCGACACCGACAGCCTCTACCGGAACAACGTGCGCGTCATCGGCGACGACCCGGACCTGATCTTCCCGGGCCAGACGCTGACCGTCTGACGGGCCTCCGTCTGAGCGGAATCGGTTCGACCAGGGGCCGGCCGGCCAGGAACCGGCCGACCGGGGTCGGCTGACGGGCCCGCCGCCTGACAGGCCGAGCGGCCGTCCCCGCCGAGGGGGCGGCCGCCGCGGCGTGCTTGGGGGAGGCGGGCTGAGCCATGCGCCGTGCGCGCCGGGGTGTGGAAGCGCTTCCGTGCGTGGAAATGCTTCCGCGCGTGGAAGTGCTTCGGCGCATGGTTGAACGTTGAACGCAATGTCCGAATACCGCCGGAGGTTCCAGGCGCCCCGGGCCAGGATCGGGTCATGTCCGAGATCGGCACGAGGAGTTCTGGAGAGATGGCGATGAACGGTTCGACGGTGCGCGACGGCCTGGGCGGCCTCGACGGCAAGGTGGCCCTGGTGACCGGCGGCAGCCGGGGGATCGGCGAGGCGGTCGCCCTGCGGCTGGCCGAGGACGGCGCCGACGTGGTGCTGACCTACCGGGGCGGCGCGGAGCGGGCCGAGGAGGTCGCCGCGAAGATCACCGCGCTGGGGCGGACCGGCTGGGCCGTCCGGGCGGACAGCGCCGACCCGCAGGCGGTGGAGGACGTGGTCACGGCCGTCGTGGAGCGGTTCGGGCGCCTGGACGTCCTGGTGAACAACGCCGGGGTCGGCGTCCTCGGCCCGATCGGCGACCTGACCCTGGCGGACGTCGACCGGGTGCTGGAGGTGAACGTCCGGGCGCCCTTCCTGTATGCGCGGGCGGCCTCCGCCCACCTGGCCGAGGGCGGGCGGATCGTCACCGTCGGCAGCTGCGTGGCCCAGCGCGTCGCCTTCCCCGGCACCACGCTGTACGCGACCAGCAAGGCCGCGCTGATCGGCCTGACCAAGGCGCTGGCCCGGGAGCTCGGGCCGCGCGGGATCACCGCCAACCTGGTCCACCCGGGGCCGATCGACACCGAGATGAACCCGGCCGACGGCCCCTCGGCGGAGATCCAGAGCGGGCTCACCGCGCTCGGCCGCTTCGGCACCGGCGCGGAGGTCGCGGCCGCCGTCGCCTACCTGGTGGGCGAGGACGGGCGCTACGTCACCGGCGCCGAGCTCGCGGTGGACGGCGGCTTCGCCGTCTGAGCCCCCGGCGCACCCCGGGGTGCGGTGTCGCGCCGGGCGGTTGTCGGCGCTCGCGCTTACGATCGCCCGGCAGACCGTGCCCCCGTACCGAGAGGCGTGCCATGACCGCAGCGGACGACCCGATCGAGCTGCTCGCCCGGGCCCTCGCGCAGACCGCCGGGCTGATCGACGGCGTCGGCGTCGAGCTGGCCGGCCACCCGACGCCCTGCCGCTCCTGGGACGTCGGTGACCTGATCAGCCACCTCCTGCACGACCTGCGGCAGTTCACCGTCCGGGCGCGGGGCGGGCAGCCGGACCGGTCGCAGTCCTTCGAACGGGTGGAGGACGACTGGCTGCATGCCTTCGAGGCAGGGGCGCAGGAGCTGGTCGATGCCTGGCGCGCGGCCGGCGACCTCGGCGGCACGGTGGAAGTCCCCGGCGCCGGCACCCTCCCGGCGCGCTTCCCGGTGGACCAGCAGATCGCCGAATTCGCCGTCCACGGATGGGACTTGGCCCACGCCACCGGTCAGTCCACCGAGGGCCTGGACCACGAGGTGGCGGACGCCGCCCTGGCCTGGGCCACCGGCGCGCTCAAACCCGAGTACCGCGGCGCGGAGGAGGACCACCACGCCTTCGGCCCCGCCGTCGCCGTCCCCGAGGACGCCCCGGCGTACGACCGGCTCGCGGCCTTCTTCGGCCGCGACCCCCAGGACGCCGGGTAGTCCCCCGGCTCAGGGCTTGGCGGCCTGCCGGGCGGCGGCCTGCTTGATCGCCTCGCGGATGCGCGGGTAGGTGCCGCAGCGGCAGATGTTCTGGATCTGGTCGATGTCCGCGTCCGTCGGGTTCGGGGTGTGGCGCAGCAGGGCGACGGCGGTCATGATCTGGCCCGGCTGGCAGAAGCCGCACTGGGCGACGTCGCAGGCGAGCCAGGCCTCCTGGACGGGGTGCAGCACGTCGCCGTCCGCCAGGCCCTCGATGGTGGTGACGGTGTGGCCGGCGCAGTCCTTGACGGAGCGGGTGCAGGGCTGGAACTCCTGGCCGTCCAGGTGGCTGGTGCAGGCGCGGCAGACGCCCACCCCGCAGCCGTACTTGGGGCCGGTGACGCCGAGCTTGTCGCGCAGCACCCAGAGCAGCGGCATGTCGTCCGGGGCCTCGACGGTGACGGGCTTCCCGTTGAGGACGAAGGTGTGGGAGGGCATCAGGGTCGGGATTCCTCAGCTGGTGGTCAGTGGGCGCCGGTGGGCCGGTGGGCCCCGGCGGGTCAGAAGTTGATCGGGAAGGAACGCGGGCTGGTGCCGGTCGCGCGGGCGTAGGCGTTGGCGACGGCGGCGGAGGCGGCCGGGACGCCCAGTTCCCCCGCGCCGCCGGGCGGGCCGCTCGGCGGCATCAGGTGGATCTCCACCACCGGCGGGGTGTGCCGCTGCCGGGCGTAGTGGAAGTCGCCGTAACTCCCCTCCCGGAAGGCGCCGTTGTCCAGGTGGTTGCCGGCCCGGAGGATCACCGAGATGCCGTCGACCAGCGCGCCGGTCAGCTGGGCCTCCAGGCCGCTGGGGTTGATCACCCGGCCGACGTCGGCGACGACGACCGCCTTGGTCACCCGGGGGTCGGCCCGGTCGGTGGCGTCCAGCTCCACCAGGTAGCCTACGCAGGCGCTGTGCTCGTCGTGGTAGCCGATGCCCTGGGCCTGGCCGGGGGGCATCGGCCGGCCCCAGCCGCCCTTCCTGGCGAGCGTGTCCAGCACCGCCCGGCCGGCGGCGCTGCGCAGCCGGTCGCGGCGGAAGGAGAGTTCGTCCTGGCCCATCCTGCGGGCGAGTTCGTCCATCATGATCTCGTCGGAGACCCGGACGGTGCCCGAGTAGACCGAGCGCCAGCTGCCGGTGTGCAGTTCCAGCGGCAGTTCGGCGAGCAGCTGGGTGGGCACGCCGACGTCGTACGGGATCTTCTCGGTGAGCAGGAAGAACAGCTCGGAGGCGGTGAGCCCGGCCAGCGGGAGGTTGTAGCCGGCGGCGGTGAGCATGTCGCCGAGGCCGTGCCCGAGATCGGTGCGGACGCCGGCCACGTGGTGCTCCCAGCTGAACACCTGGCCGAGGCCGTAGGTGGCCCGGATCAGGTGGTGGCTGGCCGGGCGCATCCGGCCGTGGCGCATGTCGTCGTTGCGGGTCCACATCAGCTTGACCGGGCGGCCGGCGGCCTTGGAGACCTGGGCGGCCTCCAGGGCGGCGTCGAAGAACAGCCGGCGGCCGAACGAGCCGCCGCCGCGCACCACGTGGACGGTGACGGCGTTCTCCGGCAGGCCGAGTTCGGCGGCGATGGTCCCCTGGGCGAGGATCGGGCTCTGCGAGGCGAACCAGATCTCGGCCCGGTTGGGGCGGACGTCGGCGACGGCGGTGAGCACCTCCATCGGGGCGTGGTTGACGAAGGCGAAGTCGAACTCGCCCTCCACCCGGTGCGAGAGCAGCGGCGGCGGAAGCGACGGCAGGTGGGCGGCGCGCAGCCGGGACCGCACGTCCGCGTCGGAGAGGCCGGCGACCGGCCCCGGGTTCCAGGTGGTGCGCAGCGCGTCGCGGGCCTTGAGCGCCTGGTCGAAGGTCTCGGCGAGGACGGCGACGCCGCTCGGGATCGGCACCACGCCGAGCACCCCGGGCATGGCGCGGGCGGCGGAGGCGTCCAGGGACTTGAGGGTGCCGTTGACGGTGCTCGGCCGGGCGACCACGGTGGGCACGGCGCCGGGGATCCGGAGGTCCCCGGCGTACTGGGCGCGGCCGGTGACGATGTCGCGGGCGTCGATCCGGCTGGTGGCCCTGCCGACCAGGCGCAGCTGGTCGGTGGTCTTGGGCAGGCTCGGGACGGCGGGGGCGGTGACGCCGGCGGCCTCGACGGCGAGGTCGCCGTAGCCGAGCCGGCGGCCGTCGGGGGCGAGGACGGCGGAGTCGGCGGTGCGCAGGGCGGTCGCGGGAACGTTCCAGCGCTTGGCGGCGGCGGTCACCAGGCGGGCGCGGGCGGCGGCGGCCGCGGCGCGCACCGGATCGTACAGCGAGCGGATCGAGTTGGAGCCGCCGGTCAGCTGGTTGAAGACCAGTTCGGGGCGGGAGTCGGAGAGCGGGACGTCGACGTCGGAGAGCCGGGCGTCGAGCTCCTCGGCGACGATCATGGCGATGGCGGTGGTGAGGCCCTGGCCGACCTCCAGCCGGGGCAGGTGCAGCACGGCGCGTCCGGCGGCGGTGATCTCCAGCACCAGCAGGTGCGAGGTCGGCAGCCCGGCGATGATCATCGCGTCGCCGAGGTCGACGATGTCCGGGATGCCGGGCAGGCCGATCAGCTGCTGGGGGAGGGCGGTCTCCCGGACGGGCACGGCGGCCTGCGCGGCCTGGGCGGCGGGCCCGCCGGGCTTCGGGGTGGCGGCCCGCGCGGCGGCGGGTGCGGCGGCGTCGAGGCCGAGGCGGGCGCCGACGGTGAGGGTGGGCGCGGCCAGCAGGTAGGTGAGGAAGCGCCGGCGTCGGGTGGCGCCGCGGCCGTCCGGGGACGGGGCGCCGTCCGGAGTCTCGGCGCTGTCGGCGGTGTCCGCGGCGTTCGGGAGGTGACCGGCGGAGTCCGAGGGTGCGGTGAAGGCGCTGATGAGAGGAACCCTTCGAGCCGGAGACGGCGACCGGACGGGCGGGCGGGGCGGCCCCTGCCCGGTGCCGGATCGCGAACGCCGTTGAGCATAAAAGGGCGCTACTGACGGGTCAACACGGTCAAAGTTGGCCCCTGGTCTGCCCGATCGGTGTTTCACGGTGATCGGCGGCAGCGGAGTCGGAGCGGATACGGACGGCGCTTCCGAGGCGCGGGCGAGGCCCGGGCGGAGCCGTTCCGGAGCAGTCCGAGGGTCCAACTGGCCCCCCTCGCACGAGGGTTCAGCGGTCGGTCGGCGGTGCGGCGACACCCGGAAGTGGCCCAGGAAGTTCCTGGATCACTGGACCGGTCCACTGGGCCGCTTCCTCCCTAGGCTGGGGGCGCACCACGACCGGCGGCCACGGGGCAGCCGTCACGCGCCGCCCGTCCGGCGGTCGCGGGCAGGGGTGACGGCCCGTGAAGTCGTTTACGCGAACGGGCCCGTGCGGGTGACCGCCGGCCCGCCGGCAGGGCCGCACCCGCGTACGAGTGGAGGAGGGGCATGCCGACCGACCGCGCCACCCGCTGGGGTGCCGTTCCGCCCGCCGGACCGCAACGGACGGTCGCCGCCGCCCAGTTGGCCGCCGCCGTGGGCGACGGCGCCTACTACACCTGCTCCGCGCTCTACTTCACCCGGGTGGTCGGGATGTCACCGACCGCCCTCGGACTGGGTCTCACCCTCGCCTGGGCGCTCGGCTCCGTCGCCGGCGTGCCGCTCGGCCACCTCGCCGACCGGCGCGGCCCGCGCCGCACCTCCGTCGCGCTCGCGCTCGCCGCGGCGGCCGTGGTCGCCGCCTTCCTGGTGATCCGCTCCTACCCGCTGTTCCTGCTCGCCGTCTGCCTCTACGCCACCGCCCAGTCCGGCCTCACCGCCGCCCGTCAGGCGCTGGTCGCCGCCCTGGTGCCGCCCGGGCGGCGGACCGCCCTGCTCGCCCACATCCAGTCGACCCTCAACGGGGGACTGGCCGTCGGCGCCGCCGTCGGCGGCATCGCGCTGAGCGTCGGCACCCCGGCCGCCTACCAGGGCGCGTTCGCCGTCACCGCCATCGGCTTCCTGCTCGCCGCACTGGTCCTGCGCGGGCTGCCGGAGACCCCGCCCACCGCGGCGCGGACGGACGACGGGCCGCGACTGGCCGTGCTCCGCGACCACCGGTACGCCGCCGTCACCGCCCTCAACGCCGTCCTGCTGCTGCGGATGCCGCTGCTGAGCCTGATCATCCCGCTCTGGATCGCCGAGCGCGCCCCCGGGATCGGCTGGCTCGGCTCGGCGCTGTTCGTGCTCAACACCCTCGCGGTGCTGGCCTTCCAGGTCCGGGCGGCGCGCGGAGTCACCGGACCGGGACCGGCCGCGAGGGCGGTCCGCTCGGCCGGCGCGCTGCTGCTCGGCTCCTGCGCGGTCTTCGGGCTGTCCGCGCTGGACGGGCCGGTCTGGGCGGTCGGCGCCCTGCTGGTCGCCGCCTCCGTGCTGCAGGTCGCCGGGGAGATGAGGCAGTCGGCCGGCAGCTGGCAGATCGCCTTCGACCTCGCCCCACCCGGGCGGATCGGCCAGTACCAGGGCTTCTTCGGCACCGGCGTCGCCGTCGCCCGCACCCTCGGACCGCTGCTGCTCACCACCCTGCTGCTGGACGGGGGAGCGGCGGGCTGGCTGGTCCTGGGCGGGGCGTTCCTCGCGGCCGGCCACGCCATGGGACCGGTCGCCCGGTGGGCGGCCCGGAACCGGGACCACCCGGTGCCGGCTCCGGTGGCGGCGGGCGTCCGAACCCGCACACCGTGACGGCGGGCGTCCGAACCCGGACACCGTGACGGCGGCCCCGTTTCCGGCCGCCGGAAACCCGGTGGCCCCGGCCCGCCGTCCGCTGGCATGCTGGCCGCGTGGACCGACCCCAGATCCGGCTCGACTTCGCCCCCGAGCTGCACCTCTTCGTCTCCGCGCCCCGGCGGGCCGGGCGCACCGAGCTGCGCACCGACGGCACCTCGACCCTCGGCCACGTCGTGGAGTCCCTGGGCGTCCCGCTCACCGAGGTCGGCGGCCTGCTGGTGGACGGCCGCGCGGTGCCCGACACCCACGTGCCGGCCGACGGCGAGGAGGTCTCCGTGCGGGCCGTGGCCAGGCCGCAGCCCTCGCCCCTCCCACCGCGCTTCCTGCTGGACGTCCACCTCGGCACCCTCGCCCGCCGGCTGCGGCTGCTCGGCGTGGACGCCGCGTACGAGAACCCCGACATCGGCGACGCCGCGCTGGCCGCCCGCTCGGCCGCCGAGCAGCGGATCATGCTCTCCCGGGACCGCGGCCTGCTGCGCCGCCGCGAACTGTGGGCCGGGGCCTACGTCTACAGCCACCGCCCCGCCGAGCAGCTGCGCGACGTGCTCTCCCGCTTCGCCCCGCCGCTCCTCCCGTGGAGCCGGTGCACCACCTGCAACGGCACGCTGCGCCAGGCGACCAAGACCTCGGTGCGCGAGCAGCTGCGGGACGGCACCGAGCGCTCCTACGACGCCTTCGCCCAGTGCGCCGACTGCGGCCAGGCCTACTGGCGCGGTGCCCACCACGCCCGGCTGGAGGCGATCGTCACCGAGGCCGTGCGCGACTTCGGGGCGGCCCCGAGCGGCGCGGACGGCCAGGGGCCGGGGGACGGCCGGAGCACGCTCGGGGCCGTCTCCGGGTAGGGCGCCCTGGCGCGCGGCCCGGCGCCCGTGGTCCCATCGGCAGTGGGGCCCGTGCCCCTCGGGCTCGGGTTCCTCGGAGGTCTGCGGCGGGGTCCGCGCTCCTCGGGGTCCGCGCTCCTCGGACGCGCGGGAGAGAGGCCAGGTCATCGGATGAGCAACCGGGCGGGGCAGCAGCCCTTCGACACCGCGGACGTGGCGGACGCCCCCGTGGTCACGGCCCCGGACGGGGCCGAGGTGCGTCCGCTGCTGGTACTGGAGGGGTGCGGGAGCCTCGCGGTCTTCGCCCTCGCCCCGGGCCAGGTCACCCGCACCGTGTCGCACGCCACCGTGCAGGAGCTGTGGCAGGTCACCGCGGGCAGCGGCGCGCTCTGGCGCCGCCAGGGCGGGCGGGAGGAGACCGTCCGGCTCACGCCCGGCACGGCGGTGTCGATACCACTGGGCACCGCGTTCCAGTTCCGGGCGGACGCGGACTCCGCCGGTCCGCTGCGGATCACCGCCGTCACCATGCCGCCCTGGCCGGGAACGGACGGCGAGGCGCGCCCGGAGGAGGGGCCGTGGGAGGCGACCGCCCGGTGAACGGCGGGCGGTCGCCGACGGGAGCGCGGCAGCAGTGGTGCGCCCGGCGCCGGCCGGGCGCACCGCCGCGTCAGGCGTCCACGACCTCCAGCCCGTAGGCCGTCACGGCCTGGCGCAGCCCGCCCGGGTAGCCGGCCAGGGCCGGGGTGAACTCCCAGACCCCGGACGGCTCGCGGTCGAACCGGCCGAGCCGCATCGCGGTGTTGGCCTCCGCGCCGTCCGCGAGGTGCACCGCCGCCGCGTCCTGCCCGGCGCCGGCCTCCAGGATCAGCGCAGGGTCGGCGAACCCGCCCATGGTGGCCTTCGGATGGTTCTCGGTGTCGGCGGCGGCGATCACGACCAGGCGGTCGACCTCGGCGGGCAGCGCGTCGAAGTCCACCATCAGGCAGGCGTTCGCGTCGCCGTAGCCCGTCACCAGCCGCACCGAGCCGTCGGGCGTCGAGGCGTTGTTGTAGAACACCAGGTGGTCGTCGGAGAGCGCCTGGTTCCCCCGGCAGACCAGGGCGGCGATGTCGTACTCCTCCTCGCCGGTCCAGTGCAGGAGCAGCCGGGAGGGCTCGGCGGCCACGTCGATCGCGGGCAGTTCGTCCAGGGCGCCGGCCTGGGCGGAGGACTCGTCCTGGGCGGGTGCGAAGACCTCGTGGAAGCCGTGGTGCTTGAGCAGCCCGACCAGCTCGGCGCCGTTGATCAGGCTGATCGGCTTGCCCGCGACGAACTGGTGCGAGCTGGGGCCGAACCTGCTGGTGGTGACGAGGACGGCCTTGGTCGCGGCCTGGTCGTGGCGCAGCGTTCCGTACAGGTCCCGCACCGCCGAGGGCGCCACCGTGTCCCGGTACCGCTTCACCTGGACGATCACGTTGCCGCCGCGGAACGGGTCGGGGTCGGTGCCGCGGACGTCCACGCCGCCGTCCCGCGACCGGGAGGTCAGCGAGACCTCCATGCCCATCGCCTCCATCAGGCGGGCGATGAGCCCCTCGAACTCCACCGGGTCCATCGCCAGCAGCAACTGGAGCTCGCGGACGCGCCTGGCCATCCGGCCGCGGTCGGCGCTGGTGTCGTCCCGGAGGTGGCGGAACAGCGCGCGCTGGGCGCGGCGTTCGTCGACGTCGGGGTTGCTGAGGCGGTGGAGCTTCCGGCTCCGGGACATGGGCGTGCCCCCTCTTGCATGGTGACGGTTGTTGCAGGCGCCACCGTAGGGGAACGTGGACGAAGAGATGCCGGTCCGTCAGTTCCGCAGCCCAATCGAGATCTACGCCGCGTGCAGGTCGAGGGTCCAGGCGTGGGTGGTGTAGGCGCCCATGCGGGTCGGATGGCGTTCGACCAGGGTGGCGGTGAGGCGGTCGGCGGTGCGGTGGAGGGAGCCGGTGAAGCGCGGCTGCTGGTCGGGGGCCAGCGGGAGCAGTTCGGCCAGGACGGCGTCCTCCAGGTCCCGTCCGACCGCGCGCAGCACCCCGGCGTCCAGGACCAGCAGGGTGCCGTCGGGCAGGACCAGCGGTGGCGGGGTCCGCGGGTCGGCGAGCGGCGGGCCGGGCTCGATCCGGCCGCCGGGCAGCAGGCGCACCACCCGGCTCCCGGTGGGGCGGCGGCGGTCCGTCTCGACCACCCGCAGGCCGTCGCCGATCACGTAGTGGCCGAAGCTGTGCCAGGAGTCCAGGACGGCGCCGTCCCGGTCGTGAACCCGGGTGCGGAGGGCGTCGCCGTCCTCCAGGCCGAGGACGAAGCGGCCGTCGTCGAGCGCCGCGCCGTGCTCACCGCGCAGCTCGGCGACGGTGCTGCCGTCGGCGAGGTCCAGCAGCAGGGCCGGGCCGCAGCGTTCCCCGGCGCCGTGGTCGACGGGGTCGGTGGTGACCAGCGCCCGGTCGGCGAAGAGGTGGGCCGCGTTGGGCCGGCCGGGGCAGGAGCGCCGCCAGACGGAGCGGCCGGTGGCGTCGAGGCGGTCGAGCACGTCGCCGCGCGCGTGCAGTTCCAGCCCGCTCCGGCGGGCCAGCGGCCCCTCCGGGCGGCCCTGCGGCCGTCCACCACCGCGGTGGTGCCGATCCGTGACAGTGACCCGCCAACTCCCCATGGTCAGGAGCCTAGTGGACCGGGGTGGACGGCGGGGGTGCTTTCGGTGGCCGGGTCGGCGGCGGACAATGCCCCCCAGGAGCCGAGGAGGAGGCCGCGGTGGAGTTCGAGGTCATGATCGAGATCCCGCAGGGGTCGCGCAACAAGTACGTGATGGACTTCGTGGCGGGCCGGATCCGCCTGGACCGCACGCTCTTCACGGCCACCCGCTACCCCGCCGACTACGGCTACGTCGAGGGGACCCTGGGCGGCGACGGCGAGCCGCTGGACGCCCTGGTGCTCGGCCGCGAACCGGCCGTGCCCGGCTGCGTGCGGACCTGCCGGGCGGTGGGCATGTGGGTGATGCGCGACGAGCGCGGCCCGGACCAGAAGGTGCTCTGCGCCCCGGCGCGGGACCCGCGCTACGCGGACCTGCGGGACATCGGCGACCTGCCCCGGTTCGACCTGCTGGAGATCACGCACTTCTTCCAGGTGTACAAGGACCTGGAGCGCGGCAAGTCCGTCGAGGGCTCGCACTGGGCGGGCCGCGACGCCGCGTACGCCGAGATCGCCGAGTCGCGCGCCCGCGCGGCGGGCACCCGCTACGCCCGTCCGGCGTAGCGGGTGCCCGCCCGCCCGGGGCGCCCGGCCTTTCGCGGGCGTCCCGGCCCGGTCGGCCGTCAGGGGCGGAGCCGGACGGAGCTCAGGATCGCCCGCACCTGGTCGCCGATCGCGGCCTCGTTCTGCTCGAACTCCGGTGCGGTGAGCTGCTGCGGGTCGGCGGGCAGACCGGTGAGGACGGGGGTGTGCAGGTGCCCGCCGGGCAGCTGCGGGGCGGTGAGCAGGCGCAGCCGGTTGGAGCGGTAGGCGATCTCGTTGGAGAGGTATCCGCCGCCGCCACCGGCGACCGCGCGGGAGCCGGGGGTGGGGCCGTCGGGCCGGTAGACCGGGGCGGTGGAGCCCATCGGGATCTCGGTGACGAAGGTGTCGAGCTGGACCGGGAAGGGCTGCCGGACGGCCGTCATGGCGTCGACCGGCAGGGTGGTGCGGATGAACTGCGGTCCGGCGCCCAGCCCCGGGGCGTCCACCGGGTGCTGGGTGGTGCCGCCGGAGAGCGCGTCCCGGTTGTCCGGGGCCGGGTCGGCGGAGCGGGCGCGGCCGGCCCACTCCTCCAGGGTGAACTTGCCGGGGTAGCCCTGGCTGATGGTGGTGATCAGGTCGGCGGTCTGCCGGCCCGGCCGCAGGTGCGGGGTGAAGGCACGCTCCGCGATGCCCTCGTCGAAGTCCCCGTAGCGCACCGGCAGGACCACCGCCCGGACCTCGGCGGTGCTGCCGTCGGCGAGGGTGAGCCGCTGCCCGTGCAGGCGCAGGACGGCCGAGCCGGAGGGGTTGGAGCGGCGCGGCTCGGTGCCCAGGCCGTACGGGTCGAAGCCGCTGACGAAGATCCGCCGGACGTCGCGGGCGGGGCCGAAGCCGTCCTCCAGGCCGCGCGAGGCGTCCTCGAAGCGGCTGCGCAGGGCGGCGTGGTCGACGTCGAACCGGGGCTGCCAGCGAGCGAGCTGGACGGTCATGGCGAGCCTGGTCCAGTACAGCGGCCGGTCGTCCCGGGCGGGCAGTTCGCCGCTCGGCCGGCGGCCCTGGGCGCGGTCCAGACCGGCCTGCCAGAGGTTCCGGCCCCAGGTGTCCACCACCCGCTCGGCCTGCCGGGCGTCGCGGGCGGCGCACAGCGCGGCGGGGAAGGCCGCGGGCAGGTCGCCGAGGCCCGAGCGCTCGGTGAAGGCGGTCGTGCGGGCGTCCTGGAGGCGGGCCTGTTCGGGGTCCAGCGGCACCGTGGCCGAGGTGCGGCAGCCGGCCGGGGCGGCCTGGGCGGCGGCGGGGGCCAGCAGGGCGGCGAGTGTTCCGGTGAGTGCGGCGGCCAGTCCGGAGGCGCGGCGTAGACATGTCATGTCTGCTGACAATAGGTCTGGACCTGACGGCCCGCCAGGGAACCGGCGCGGTGTTTCGGCCTCGACGGAAAGCCGGTGGTTCGACCGGGAACCGGTGTCGGCTCGACAGCGTTGTCGTGGACGAACAGCGGTACTCGTACGGTGGTGGAGGAGTTCCATGAGCGTGGCCCTGACGAAGGGCGGCAACGTCTCCCTGGGCAAGCAGGCCCCCGGGCTCCGGGTGGCCCGGGTGGGTCTCGGCTGGACGGCCGGGCCCGGGTACGACCTGGACGCCAGCGCGCTGCTCTGCGGGGCTGACGGGAAGGTCGCCTCGGACCAGAACTTCGTCTTCTTCAACAACCTGCGGAGCCCGGACGGCTCGGTCCGCCACCACGGCGCCTCCGGCGGCGGCGTCGACCGGGAGCAGATCGAGGTCCGGCTCGCGGAGGTCCCCGCCGAGGTGGAGAAGGTCGTCTTCGCGGTGGCGATCTACGACGCGGCGCAGCGGCGGCAGACCTTCGGGCAGGTCCGCGACGCCCACATCCGCGTCGTCGACCAGGACGGCGGCGCCGAGGCGGTCCGCTACGACCTGGTGCCGGAGGGCGGCGGCGAGACGGCGATGGTGTTCGGCGAGCTGTACCGGCACGGCGCGGACTGGAAGTTCCGGGCGGTCGGGCAGGGGTACGCCACCGGGCTGGCGGGCATCGCCACGGACTTCGGGGTGGACGTCCTGCAACCCGCGTCGGCCGCGCCCGCTCCGCCCGTACCGCCTGTCGCGCCCGCTCCGCCCGTACCGCCTGTCGCGCCCGCCGCGCCGGCGCCGCCCGTCGCGCCGCCGGTGCCCGCCGCCGCGCCGATCGTTCCGATGAACCAGCCAGGACCAGGGAGTTCCCCAGTGACGTGCTTCTTCGACCCCTCGCACGGTGCCGGCACCACGGCGGTGCTCTGGTCGCCGCAGTGGGGCGTGCCGCGCCAGATCGAGGCCTGCGTGGCCTGCGCCCAGCGGGTGCAGACCAACGTCCCGCCGTTCTACACCCCGGCGCAGGCCGGCTATCCGCAGCCGGTCCAGCAGGGTCAGCCCCAGGTGCCCGGCCAGCAGGCCCAGGGCGGTCGGCGCTTCGGCACTGGCGCGCTGATCGGCGCCGGCGCGGCCGGCCTGGTCGGCGGCGCGCTGCTGAACGAGGCCTTCGACGACGATCCGCAGGTGGTCGTCAACAACTACTACGAGGACGACGGCTTCTTCTAAACCGTCAGGCCGGCGGGCCACCGAGTCGGCGGGCGGTCGGCCGGTCGGGTCGGCAGAACGCGGCCGGGCGGGGGCCGCCGGGGTCACCCCCGGCGGCCCCCGCTGTCGGCGCGGTGCGCTTGAATGGCGCCACAGCACCGTCCTGACCGGGGGAGACGCACCGATGACCACGTCCGAAGCCGCACTGCTCGCGGCCGCCCGGAACCCCACCGCGGCCTGGCTGGAGTCCTGCTTCGGCCCGGGCACGCTGTGGCGGCCCGAGCCCGGGGCGCTGCCCGAGCGGCTGACGGCGCCGGGTGCCCGGGCGTTCCTGAGCGAGGTCGGGGTGCCGGCCGTCGAGCTCGACTTCGTCGGCTTCGACGCCACCGGCCTGCCCGAGCGCGGGATGTGGGAGGCGGACCAGGACGAGCTGTTCGGCGAGCGCGCGCCGGACGACGACGCCCCGCCGGGCAACTGGGGCTTCTGCGTCGGGACGTTCCACGAGCGGCACCTGATGGTGGCCGGCGACACCGGCACGGTACGGATCTACCACCCGGACGGCTGGGACCACGGGGAGGGCTACGGCGGCCGGGCCGCCGAGTCGCTGCCCGCGCTGATCGGTGCGCTGGCGCTGCTGGCCCGCCTGGAGGAGCGGATCTGCGAGGGCGACGCCAAGGCCGCGCTGGACGAGTTCGAGTCGCTGGTGCGGGAGTTGGGGCAGGGGCCGGACGAATCGGACCTCTGGGTGGGCCTGCTGGAGAACCTGCGCGACGAGTACGAGGACTGATCCCCGGGCCCGACGGCCGCGCAACGCCCGTGCGCCGTGCGGCCGTTCGCGTTCCCGGAGCCAGGCCCTAGACGTCCTGGCGGCGGTACGCCCCGGACCGCGCCGCCGCCTCGGCCGCCGCAGCCGCCCGGTCGGCGGCGGCCTCGTCCAGCGGCTCGCCGGTGGTGAGCATCCGGTAGTAGAGCGGCGCCGAGACGGCCCGGACCACCTCGAACCCGTCGGTGTCCGGCGGGAGTTCACCGCGCTCGACGGCGGCGGCGACGCACGGCGCCCACTCCTCGACCCGGCGCCGGTAGAAGCGGCGCAGCGCCTCGGCCGCCTCCGGGTCGCAGGTCGCCGCCACGATGACCGCGCGGAACAGCGCGCCCTGCCGGGGGTCGGCCAGGGTGCGCCGGACGAGCCGGGCGTTGGCGCGCAGGTCCCCGGCGAGGGAGCCGCTGTCGGTGCGCGGCAGGGACTGCTCGGCCATGTCCGCGAGCAGGTCCGCGACCAGGGCGGTGGTGCTGCCCCAGCGGCGGTAGACGGTGGTGCGGCCGACCCCGGCCCGCTGGGCGATGTCGCCGAGGTCCAGGCCGCCGAAGCCGTGCTCGACCAGGGCGTCCTCGGTGGCGCGCAGCACGGCGGTGCGCACCCGGGCGGTCCGGCCACCGGGGCGGACGGTGCCGGGCGTGGCGCTCTCGGGGGCGGCCTCGGTCGTGGCGGGCGCGGGCGGCGAGGGGGCGGGTCGGGAGGGCTCGACGGCCATTAACGGGATTCCTGTTCCATTAGCCCGGGAGGGTCTGCTAGGTTCGAGACATCCTAACGGAACGAGAGTCCCATTAGTGGCTCCGGCGAGGAGAATCTCAATGATCGTGTCAAGCCGTCTGCGTGACCGGCGGGGCGGAGGTGAAGAGCCTCTTGTCACGCAGCATCGCCCACAGCACGTCGA
>NZ_JBVITE010000091.1:0-21684 GCF_055575155.1 Kitasatospora sp. NPDC034533 | reverse complement strand
TGCGGTCGGAGGAGAGAAGACAGCGACCTTTTCTGGGGGGGTTCTCGCCCCCCCCCCCCCCCCCCCCCCCCCCCCCCCTGCCCACCCCCCCCCCCCCCCCCCCCCCCCCCCCCCCCGCTCCCCGTCCTGCGGCCGGCGTCCCGTACTTGGCCGTCCCGTACCCGGACGCCCCGTACCCGGCCGTCCCGTACCCGGACGCCCCGTACCCGGCCGGCGTGCGGTCAGGCCCCGAGGGTCGCGGTCCAGGCGGCCTCGGCGGCGGCCAGGGCGGGCGCCGGGTCGGCGTCCGTCGCTCCGGCGAGGGCCGACAGGCAGGCGCGGACGGTGTCCAGCGCGGCCGCCCGCCCGTAGTGGTTGACCCGCAGCATCGAGGCGGCCAGCGCGCCGCCGCCCGGCTGGACCGGCAGCGCCGGGTCGAGGCGGGCGGCGAGCGCGCTCGCGTCCACGCCGTCCGGGGTGCGCAGGGTGGTGGCGACCGGGGCCGCGTGGGCGTCCTCGACGACGTACGGGGCCAGGGTGCCGAGCGCGCGCACGCCGGCCCGGGTGGCGGCGGAGGCGGCGCGGTGGCGGGCGATCACGGCGGGCAGGCCCTCGGCGGCGATCCGGTCCAGGCAGGCGCCGAGCGCGAGCATCTCCAACTGGGCCGGGGCGTGCGGCAGTACGGCGCGGCCGGCGTCGGTCCAACGCTCCTTCCAGTCCAGCAGCGACAGGTAGGAGCGGCGCGGGGCGGCCGGGTTGGCGGCGATCCGCTCCCAGGCGCGCTCGGAGACCGAGACGGCGGACACCCCGGCCGGGCCGCCCATCGCCTTCTGGCCGCCGATGACGCACAGGTCGATGCCCCACTCGTCGGTGAGCAGCGGCTCGGCGGCGACGGAGGCGACCGCGTCGAGCATCAGCAGCGCGCCGTGCTCGCGGACCACGGCGCCGATCCCGGCGACCGGGTTGGTGTTGCCGGTGGCGGCCTCGGCGTGCACCAGGGAGACGAAGTCGATCGACGGCTCGGCGGCCAGCGCCTCGGCCACCTGCGCGGCGCTCACCGCGCTGTCGAAGGGCACGGCCAGGTCGACGACCTTCGCGCCGCAGGAGCGCAGCCAGTTGCCGAAGGTCTGCCCGTACGGGCCGGTGACGACGTTGAGCGCGGTGGAGCCGGGGTGGGCGGCGCCGCGGATCGCGGCCTCCAGCGGGAGGAGCGCCTCGCCCTGGGTGACGATCACGTCGGACTCGGTGTGCAGCAGGGCGGCCACCTGGTCCTCGATCGCCGCGAACTCGGCGGCGCTGAGTGGGGGCAGGTCGAGGAAGGGGCTCACGTCGTCATCAGCCTTTCGCCGGGATGCGCGGGGTGGGGGCGGCGTGCACGGAGGTGCACGGGGGCGGGTGCCGGAAACGAGTCTGCCGCATCATGGCTGCTTACACGGAACCCGCCCGTCGGTAGAGTGCGGCCATGAGCGATGGCGCGGTGCTGCACGTGCGGGGTCGGGTACTGGTCGGTCCGCAGGACGTCCGGGACGAACTCTGGGTGGTGGACGGCCGGGTGAGCTTCACCCGCCCGCCGACCGCCGCCGACGTCCGGACGGTGACCGGCTGGGTGCTGCCCGGCCTGGTGGACGCGCACTGCCACGTCGGCCTGGACGCCCACGGCGCGGTGGACGCCGAGACCAGCGAGAAGCAGGCGCTCACCGACCGGGACGCCGGCACCCTGCTGATCCGCGACGCCGGCTCGGCCGCCGACACCCGCTGGATCGACGAGCGCGAGGACCTGCCCCGGATCATCCGCGCCGGGCGGCACATCGCCCGCACCCGCCGCTACATCCGCAACTACGCGCACGAGATCGAGCCCGGCGACCTGACCGCCTACGTCCGGGCCGAGGCCCGGCGCGGGGACGGCTGGGTGAAGCTGGTCGGCGACTGGATCGACCGCGAGCGCGGCGACCTCGCCGCGTGCTGGCCCGGCGACGCGCTCGCCGAGGCGATCGCGGCGGCGCACGAGGAGGGCGCGCGGGTCACCGCGCACTGCTTCGCGGCCGAGTCGCTGCCCGACCTGCTGGCGGCCGGCATCGACTGCGTCGAGCACGCCACCGGGCTGACCGAGGAGCTGATCCCGGCGTTCGCCGAGCGCGGGGTGGCGATCGTGCCGACCCTGGTCAACATCGCCACCTTCCCGGACCTCGCGGCCGGCGGCGAGGCCAAGTTCCCGGCCTGGGCGGCGCACATGCGGCGGCTGCACGAGCGCCGGTACGCCACCGTCGGCGCCGCGCACGACGCCGGCATCCCGGTGTTCGTCGGCACGGACGCGGGCGGCTCGCTGGCGCACGGGCTGGTCGCGGACGAGGTGGCGGAGCTGGTCAGGGCCGGGCTGAGCCCGGCCGAGGCGCTGTCGGCGGCGAGCTGGGGGGCGCGCGAGTGGCTGGGGCGGCCCGGGCTGGAGGAGGGCGCCCCGGCGGACTTCGTGGTGTACGCCGAGGACCCGCGGGCGGACGTGCGGGTGCTCGCGGACCCGCTGCTGGTGGTGCTCCGGGGGCGCCCGGTCGGATAGCCGGGCCGACCGGTCCGGGCGCACTCCGCGCGCATGATCATCTGCTGAACGCCCTGTCGGTGTAGGCCGATAGGGTGGCGACCATGGCACCGCGTCCACTGAACGAGATCGTCGAGCCCGGCTGGGCCGCCGCCCTGGAACCCGTCGCCGGACGGGTCGCCGCGATGGGCGACTTCCTGCGCGCCGAACTGGCCGCAGGCCGTACCTACCTGCCCTCCGGGCCGAACGTGCTGCGCGCCTTCCAGCAGCCCCTGGCCGACGTCCGGGTGCTGATCGTCGGGCAGGACCCGTACCCGACGCCCGGCCACGCCGTCGGGCTGAGCTTCTCGGTGGCGCCGGACGTCCGCCCGATCCCGGCGAGCCTGATCAACATCTACCAGGAGTACGGCAACGACCTCGGCCTGCCGCAGCCGTCCAACGGGGACCTCACCCCGTGGACGAAGCAGGGCGTGCTGCTGCTCAACCGGGCGCTGACCACCGCGCCGCGCAAGCCGGCCGCGCACCGGGGCAAGGGCTGGGAGGAGGTCACCGAGCAGGCGATCCGGGCGCTGGTGGCGCGCGGGGGGCCGCTGGTGGCGATCCTGTGGGGGCGTGACGCCCGCAACCTGCGGCCGCTGCTGGGGGACGTCCCGGCGATCGAGTCGGCGCACCCGAGCCCGTACTCGGCGAACAGCGGTTTCTTCGGCTCGCGGCCGTTCAGCCGGGCCAACGAGCTGCTGGTGCGGCAGGGGGCGCAGCCGGTGGACTGGCGGCTGCCGTAGGTGCTGCCGCCCGTGCGGCGGCCGTGCCCCCGCCTCTCGGCGGTGCCGCCGTAGCAGAGTCGAGTCAGTGCGGAACGCCAATCTCACTCCAACGAGTGAAATGACGTTCCGTGTTGCTCATGTGACGGATCGTTCGAGAAGACTGGCGGCTCATCGTTTCATCTGTGTGGGGGTACCGCCATGTCTTCCCGACGAATCGTTTCCCTAGCCGCTGCCACCGCCGTGGTGGCGAGCGCGCTGCTCGCCGTCGCGCCCGCCCGGGCGGCCGGGCCCGCCCCGGTGCCCGGCAAGGCGCGCGCCGTCACCGCCGAACTCGACCTGGACGTCAGCCTGTTGAACAAGGCGGTGGACGTCCCGGTGAACATCGCGCTGAACAAGGTGGAGTCGCCGGCGCAGCGCGACGGCTCCGTGCTGACCGCCACGGTGGCCGGCGTCGACCAGAGCGGTCCGGTCGAACTGGTCAAGGCGGACGTCGGCAAGTCCGTGACCCGCGTCGACGCCAAGGGCGCCACCGCCTCCGTCAAGCTGGTCAACGCGGACGTGTACGCCCCCGGCCTGCCCGCCACCGCGCTGCTCGGGCTGGAGGCGATGAGCGCCGAGGCGACCTGCCCGGTGGACGGGCAGCCGGCCGCGGACGTGGTCGCGCCGGTCAGGCTCAGCGTGCTCGGCAAGCCGGTCACCGTCGGCCTGTACGGTCCGACCAAGGTGGAGGTGCCGCTGATCGGCAGCGTCTCGGTGGAGTTCTCCAAGAAGACCGTCACCACGACCACCGCCGCCGCCTCGGCCCTGGAGGTGCAGGTTGAGGTCAACCCGCTGAACCTGAACGTCGCCAAGGTCACCGGGAAGATCACCGTCGCTTCGGTGAGCTGCGAGAAGCCCGGCGGGCCGGCCGCCACCCCGTCCGGCCCGGCCGCGCCGGGCACCCCGGGCACCGCGTCCACGCCGGGCGCCACGTCCGCCCCGGGCGCCGGGTCCGCGAGCGCTCCCGCCGTCCAGCCGGTGGCCGATGCCACCGCCTCGCGCACCGCCGTCCCGCAGGCCGAGGTGGAGAAGACGGAGAAGCTGGCGGCCACCGGCGGCAGCAGTGCCACCGGCCCGCTGGCCGCCGGGGCCGGCGCCCTGGTCGCGGGTGGTGCGGCCGCGCTCTGGGCCACCCGGCGCCGGCGCGCCGCGCACGCCCGCCGTCACTGAACGGGTCGCTCGCCGTCACCGACCGGGTCGCTCGCCGTCACCGACCGGGTCGCCGGTCGCCGCTGACCGGGCTGCCCACCGCCGGCGACCCGGCCGTTCCGTGGCCGGTGACCTGGCCGTTCCGTCGCCGCTGGCTCGGCGGTCGCCGTCACCGGGCGAGTCGGCCTCCGTCACTGACGGTGTCCACAAGGGCGGGAGTGCCACCCCTGGCACTCCCGCTCCGTGACGGTGCCAATGCGGACGGTTGGTTCACATGCGCGTTACACGAGAGGAACAACCGGGAAACGGCGGCTTGCCACTCTTCACGGGCACCCACCAGTCAGCAATGCGAGGGACACCCCGTGGCAATCAAGGCCGAGTACATCTGGATCGACGGCACCAAGCCGACCGCGAAGCTCCGTTCCAAGACTCGCGTCCTGCCCAACGCCGACAAGATCCCCACCTGGGGCTTCGACGGTTCCTCGACCAGCCAGGCCGAGGGCCACGCCTCGGACCGCGTGCTGAACCCGGTGCGCGTCGTGCCGGACCCGATCCGCGGCGGCGACCACATCCTGGTCCTCTGCGAGGTCCTGGAGACGGACGGCACCCCGCACGCGTCCAACACCCGCGCCCTGCTGCGCGAGGTCGCCGAGAAGTACGCCGCCCAGGAGTCGATCTTCGGCATCGAGCAGGAGTACACCTTCTTCAAGGGCTCCCGCCCGCTCGGCTTCCCGGAGGGCGGCTACCCGGCCCCGCAGGGCGGCTACTACTGCGGCGTCGGCGCCGAGGAGGTCTTCGGCCGCGAGATCGTCGAGCTGCACCTGGACCGCTGCATCGACGCCGGCCTGGCGATCTGCGGCATCAACGCCGAGGTCATGCCCGGTCAGTGGGAGTTCCAGATCGGCCCGGTCGACGCGCTGACCGTCTCGGACGACATGTGGGTCGCCCGCTACCTGCTGTACCGCACCGCCGAGGAGTTCGGCATCGACGCCACCCTCGACGCCAAGCCGGTCCGCGGCGACTGGAACGGCGCCGGCGCCCACACCAACTTCTCCACCAAGGCGATGCGCGAGGGCTACGACGCCATCATCACCGCCTGCGAGGCGCTCGGCGCCTCCCAGGAGAAGGTGCTGGAGCACGTCAACCAGTACGGCCACGACATCCAGTCCCGCCTCACCGGCAAGCACGAGACCGCCCCGTGGAACGTCTACAGCTACGGCGTCTCCGACCGCGGTGCCTCCGTGCGCATCCCGTGGCAGGTCGAGGTGGACAAGAAGGGCTACATCGAGGACCGCCGCCCGAACGCCAACGTCGACCCCTACGTCGTCACCCGCCTCCTGATCAACACCTGCTGCGAGGCCCTGGAGAAGGTCGGCCAGGTCTGATCCACCGCCCCCGGGCGCACCCACGACAGCCGTAGTCCCCCTCTCCGCCCGGGGAGGGGGACTACGGCTGTCGTGCGGGCGGGTCTTGTCGGCCGGCGGGCGGTCCCGGAGAATCGGCCCATGACCGCTTCGCGCCACCCCCTCCTCGTGCGCCGCCTGCACGTGGACCTGGGCAGGGTGTGGGCGGCCGGCTGTCGCCGTCGGAGGGTTCCGTCCACCGACCGCAGGCAGCACCGGCCCCAGGAGCGTGTCCGTCCATGGCTCTCACCTTCCACTGGTTCCTCCCCACCAACGGCGACAGCCGGCTGATCGTCGGCGGCGGACACGGCTCCACGCCCGGCGCGGCCGGCTCCGACCGGCCGCCGACGATCGGCTACCTCGGCCAGGTCGCCCGCAGCGCCGAGCAGTTGGGCTTCGAGGGCGTGCTGACCCCGACCGGGGCCTGGTGCGAGGACGCCTGGCTGACCACCGCCGTGCTCAGCGGACTGACCGAGCGACTGAAGTACCTGGTGGCCTTCCGGCCCGGTCAGCTCAGCCCGACCCTGGCCGCGCAGATGGCCGCGACCTACCAACGGCACTCCGGCGGACGGCTGTTGCTCAACGTGGTGACCGGCGGGGAGTCCGCCGAGCAGCGCGCCTACGGGGACTTCCTCGACAAGGACGCCCGGTACGCGCGCACCGGCGAGTTCCTGGACATCACCCGGCGGCTCTGGGCCGGGGAGACGGTCGACCACCACGGCCCCCACCTGCGGGTGGAGGGCGCGCGGCTCAACCGGCTGCCGGACCCGGTGCCGCCGGTGTACTTCGGCGGCTCCTCCCCGGCCGCCGGCGACATCGCCGCCCGGCACGCGGACGTCTACCTGACCTGGGGCGAACCGCCCGCCCAGGTCCGGGAGAAGATCCGCTGGATCCGCGAACTGGCCGCCGCGCGGGGCCGGACCGTCCGCTTCGGCATCCGGCTGCACGTGATCACCCGGGACACCGGCGCACAGGCCTGGGCGGAGACCGAACGGCTGCTCGCCGCGATGGACCCGCGCCGGGTGCGGGAGACCCAACGGGCCCTGGCCGAGAGCGAGTCGGAGGGGCAGCGCCGGATGCTCGCGCTGCACGGCGGCTCGGCCGAACGGCTGGAGGTCCACCCGGGCCTGTGGGCCGGCATCGGGCTGCTGCGCGGCGGCGCCGGGACGGCACTGGTGGGCAGCCACCGGGAGGTCGCCGACCTGATCTGCGAGTACCACGCGCTGGGCATCGAGGAGTTCGTGCTGAGCGGGATGCCGCACCTGGAGGAGGCGTACTGGTTCGGCGAGGGCGTGCTCCCGCTGCTGGCCGGCCGCCACCTGTGGCAGCGGCCGTGACGGGCCGGAGCGCGGGACCAGCCACCGCGCGGGCCGATCCGGGCAGGCGTCGGCGCTCACGCCCGGGACCGACCGCGCGCGCCGACCTCGGGACCGACCGCGCGCGCCGACCTCGGGCCCGGCGGCGGAACCCACCCTCCGGACCGGCGGTGGAAGCCGCCTCCGGACCGGCCGCGGCGCCCGTCGCGGGAACCCGATCGTGACCTGCAAATCGCTGGCCAACCCTGCGCACCCGGCCGAGAATTCAGGCATGACCCAGCAGCCCCTGCTCCTCCTCGACGTGGACGGACCGCTCAATCCCTACGCCGCGCCGACGCGGAGGCCCGAGGGCTACGCCACCCACCGGCTGCGCCCCGCCTGGTGGGTGGCCAAGCAGGAGCACCTGGCCGCCGTCCAGGCGCGGCAGACGATGCGCGCCAGGCACGCCAAGCCCCCCGCCGCCCGGATCAAGCCCCTGAGGGTCTGGCTCAACCCCTCGCACGGCCAGGAGCTGCTGGCGCTGCCGTACGAACTGGTGTGGGCCACCGGGTGGATGGGCGAGGCGAACACCCACATCGGTCCGCACCTCGGCCTGCCCGAACTCCCGTACATCCGCTGGTCCGACCTGTTCGGCGAGGACCCGGACGGACTGCACTGGAAGACCAGGGACGTGGTCGCCTGGGCCGCCGGCCGCCCGTTCGTCTGGGTGGACGACGAACTCGGCCCGCAGGACGCCGAGTGGATCGCCCACCACCACCCCGGACGGGCGCTCGCCCTGCACGTCAACCCCCGGATCGGCCTGCTCGCCGACGACTTCGCGAAACTGCGGGAATGGGCGGCCGCCGCGTGACCGCCCGGCCGTTGCTGCTGCTCGACGTGGACGGACCGCTCAACCCCTACGCCGCGCCCGAATCCCCCGGCCCGGACGGCTACCGGACGCACCGGATGCTGCCCGAGTCCTGGGTGGCCCGCCACGCACCGCTGCCGCGCGAGCGGGTGGAGCCGCTGAGGGTCCGGCTGAACCCCCGGCACGGCGCGGAACTGCTCGCGCTGCCGTACGACCTCGTGTGGGCGACCACCTGGATGGACGAGGCGAACACGTTCATCGGTCCGCACCTCGGCCTGCCCGAACTCCCGTACATCCCCTGGGCGGAGGTGTTCCGGGAGGACCCCGACGGGCTGCACTGGAAGACCAGGGAACTGGTCGCCTGGGCGGACGGGCGGCCGTTCGTCTGGGTGGACGACGAACTCGGCCCGCAGGACCTCGACTGGATCGAGACGAACCATCCGGCACCGGCCCTGGCACTCTGGGTCGACCCCAGGGCCGGACTGCGCGACCCGCACTTCGAGGCACTGCGGGAATGCTCGGAGGACGAGGAGGAGTGAGCGGCGAGAACGGGCCGGGCGGCGGGCCCGTGGCCGGCACGGTCGAGCGGCTGCGGCGCTACCCGGTGAAGGGGCTGCTCGGCGAGGAACTGCACCGGGCCGAGGTGACCGGACGGGGACTGGCCGGCGACCGCGAACGGGCCCTGCTCGACCTGGCCACCGGCCGGGTGGCCAGCGCCAAGCGCCCCCGGCTCTGGGCCGCCCTGCTCGGCTGCACGGCCACCACCACGGCGGACGGCGGCGCGGTGATCACCGGCCCGGACGGCAGCGGCACGGACGAGCGGGGGCTGTCCGAGGCCCTCGGCCGCGCGGTCGCGCTGATCACCGAACGCCCGCCCGGCGCGACCGTCGAGCGGGCCCTGCCGGAGGAGGTGCTGGCCCGCGGCATCACGGCCGAAACCGGCTTCACCGTGAGCGAGTTGGGCCGCGCCGCACCGGACGGCGGGTTCTTCGACTTCGCGCCGCTGCACCTGATCACCACCTCCACGCTGCGCGCCACCGGCAGCGAGGCCGAGCGCTACCGGCCCAACCTGGTGATCCGCACCCGGGGCGGGGGATACGTCGAGAACGCCTGGGTAGGGCGGGAGTTGGCGATCGGGCCGACGCTGCGGCTGCGGATCATCGCGCCCACCCCGCGCTGCGCCGTCCCCACCCTGCGGCACGGGCCGCTGCCCCGCCGCACCGAGGCGCTGCGCATCCCGGCCGAGCGCAACCGGGTGGTGCCGCTGGCCGGCATGCCGGCGCTGCCCTGCGCCGGGGTGTACGCCCAGGTGCTGGTGGCGGGCGCGATCAGCGTCGGGGACCGGCTCGTGCTGGACTGAACTCCGCCTCCGCGCCGGTTCGAACGCCGCCCCTGCCCGGCCTCGGCCCCCGCACTTGGCCTCGCCTCCGCGTCCGGCCTCGCCCGGCCTCGCCTCCGCGTCCGGCCTCGGCCTGCTGCCGGCCAGGCCTAGGCCCAGGACCAGGCGGGCGCTACGCCGGACCGAGCACGGTCTCCAGGGCGTCGAGGAAGCGGTCGGTGGTCGCCTCGTCCCGGACGGCGATCCGCAGCCACTCCTCGCCCAGCCCCGGGAAGGTGTCCCCGCGCCGGACGGCGAAGCCGTGCGCACGCAGCCGCTGCCGGACGGCCGCCGCGTCCGGCAGTCGCACCAGCACGAAGGAGGCCGCCGGTTCGCCGTACAGCCGCACCGACCGGAAGGCGGCCAGACCCTTCACCAAGTGCTCGCGCCAGGCGGCGAGTTCGGCCGCGGCCCGCTCGGCCTCGGCGAGTGCCGCCGGGCCGCTGCACGCCTCGGCGGCGGCCAGCGCCGGGGTGGACACGGGCCAGAGCGGCTGGGCGGCGCCGAGTTCGGCGATCAGTGGCGCGGGCCCGAGCACGTAGCCGATCCGCAGCCCGGCCAGGCCCCAGGTCTTGGTGAGGCTGCGCAGTACCACGACGCGGCCGGGCAGGTCCCGGGCGGAGGCCAGGGACTCCCGCTCGCCCGGCACGGTGTCCATGAACGCCTCGTCCACCACCAGGGTGCGCCCCGGCCGGGCCAGCGCGGCGACGGCCTCGGCGGGGTGGAGGACGGAGGTCGGATTGGTCGGATTGCCGAGGACGACCAGATCCGCCTCCTCGGGGACGGCGCCCAGCCGGAAGCCATCCTCGGGGGAGAGCAGGACCCGGTGCACCCGGTGGCCGGCGTCCCGCAGCGCCGCCTCCGGCTCGGTGAACTGGGGGTGCACCACGATGATGTGACGAGGCGTCAGTACGCGGGCGAGCAGGACGAAGGCCTCCGCCGCGCCGGAGGTGAGCAGCACCTCGCCGACGGGGCGGGCGTGCCGGGCGGCCACCGCGGCGCGCGCGGCGCTCTGGTCGGGGTAGGCCGCGAGCTCGCCGAGGGTGGCCGCGAGGTGCTCGCGCAGCCAGGCCGGGGGCGTGCCGGTGCGGACGTTGACGGCGAGGTCGACCAGGCCGAGCCCGTCGGCGCGCACCTCGGCGTCGCCGTGGTGGCGCAGGTCGGGTTCGGGGGCGGTCACGTGGGATCTCCTTGTGGGGGTTCGGTCGGTCGGGGCCGGTGGGACGCGCGGTGCGGCCGGTCCGGGCAGGGCGCCGCCACCCGGGCGGTCGCGACCGCCGTGACCGCCGTCGCCGCCACCCGGGCGATCGCGACCGTCGCCGCCGCCGACCTCCGCTTGGTGACCACGAGCCGGCCGCCCGGCGCGCTCGCCAGCGCCGCCGCCTCGGCCACGCTCGCCGTGCCGACGGCCGCGCCGACCAGGGCCGAGGGGTTCGGCACCGGGACGCCCGCCAGGGCCTCGGCCGGGTGCTCGTCCACCGGCACTCCGGGGAGGTGCCCGGCCGCCCAGCGCACCGCCGGGTGGTCGGCCTTGCCCGCCACGGTGGCCAGCCGGGCCACCGCGGAGCGGTCCAGACCGGCCTCCCGGAGGGTGCCGGTCAGCAGCCGCAGCACCTCGGTCCGTTCGGCGCGGCTGCTCACGCCGATCCCGACCACCAGGTCGCGCGGGACGGCGGCGACCAATCCGCTCACGTACGCACCCTTTCGTCCCGAGCCCCGGCGATCCCACCACGCCCGGGCGGGACGGGTCAATCGCGGCGGATGTGACGTCCGACGCGGCTCCCGGCGCCCGTCTGCCCGCTCTTCGGGTCGTTCCGCGCGCGGCAGCTGTTCGCCTGTTCTTCACCTGTGTTGTGCGGTACACGACACCGCGGTGCTCCTACTGTTCTCGGCGCCCCGCCCGGAAGCCCCGACATCCGGAGGACCCCATGGCCTTCGTACGACCGCGCACCCCCGGCAGCGGCGCCGCCGCCCCCGTTCCCGCCGCCGGCGCCCTTGGCACGGGCGTCCTCGGCAGGCGCGTCCTCGGCCTCGGCGCCCTGGGCACGGGGAACTGACGCCCGTGTACGTCGCGGACTCCCGCAGCTCGAAGGCCCCGGTCGCCCCGGCTGCCTCCGACGCCCCCGCCCCCGCCGCCGACCCGCAGGCCCCCGCCGCGCCCACGGCCGGTGCGGCGCGGCGCGGCGCCGTACCCGGAGCGGTCGTCGCCCTCGGCGCCGTCAGCCTGGTCACCGACGTCTCCTCCGAGATGGTCACCGCCGTCCTGCCGCTCTACCTGCTCACCGGGCTCGGCCTCTCACCGCTCGGCTTCGGCCTGCTCGACGGCATCCAGAACGGCTTCAGCGCCCTCGTCCGACTGGTCGGCGGCCACCTCTCCGACCGCCGCGGCCGCGACGGTGCCGCCCGCCACAAGGCCGTCGCCGCCGTCGGGTACGGGCTGTCGGCGCTCTGCCGGCCGCTGCTGCTGCTCGTCCACACCGTGCCGCTGATCGGCGCCGTGATCGCCGTCGACCGCACCGGCAAGGGCCTGCGCACCGCGCCCCGGGACGCGATGATCTCGCTCGCCACCGAACCCGCCCACCGCGGCCGGGCGTTCGGCGTGCACCGGGCGATGGACACGGCCGGAGCCCTCCTCGGCCCGCTCACCGCGTTCCTGGTGCTGCGGCTGGCCGGCGGCCCGCTGCTCGCCGACGGCGGTGAACGGCACGGCTACGACGCGGTCTTCACGGTCAGTTCCTGCGTCGCGGCGCTCGGCGTGCTGATCCTGCTGCTGTTCGTGCCGAACCGGCAGCAGGGCGAGGACGCGTCGACCGAGCAGCCCTCGCTGCGCCACAGCCTCACCCTGCTGAGGCTGCCGGGGCTGCGCCGGCTGACGCTCTGCGCCGTCCTGCTCGGACTCACCACCGTCAGCGACTCCTTCCTCTACCTGCTCGTCCAGCGCCGCCTGGACCTGCCCGTCGGCCTGTTCCCGCTGCTGCCGCTGGGCACCGCCGCCGCCTTCCTGCTGCTCGCCGTACCGCTCGGCGCCCTCGCCGACCGGATCGGCCGCCACCGCCTCTTCCTCGCCGGGCACGGGGTGCTGCTGCTGGCGTACGGGCTGCTGCTCTCGCCGCTGCGCGGGGTGCCGGCGGTGCTCTGCGTGCTGGTGCTGCACGGCACCTTCTACGCGGCCACCGACGGGGTGCTCGCCGCCGCGGCCGCCGACGCCGTACCCGCCGAACAGCGCGGCGCCGGGCTCGCCCTGGTGGGCACCGGGCAGGCGCTGGCGCGCTTCGCCTGCTCGCTGCTGTTCGGCGCGCTGTGGGGCGTGGTCGGCGGGCCGGCGGCACTGGGCTGGTCGGCGGCGGCGCTGGCGCTGTGCGTGCTCGGCGCGGCGGCGGTGCTGCGCCCGTCCTCGGCCTCCGCCGTGCCCGCCCCGCCCGCCGGTCCTGCCGCGCCCGCCGGTCCTGCCTCATCCGCCGGCCCCGCCGAGAAGACCCCGGAGGAGACCCGATGAACCTGCGGAACCGGACCAGGGTGATCATCCTGCTGGTGGCCGTCGTGCTGCTGGGCGCGGTCGGCACCGGAGCCGTCCTGCACGCCGCCGACCGCACCGCCCGCCGGGACCAGGTCCAGCCCGGTGGGCCGTCCGTCGTGTCCGGTCCGGTGTCACTACAGGTGCAGAGCGGCACACGACAGCTGTTGTTCCGCAACATGGCCTGGGGCCCGCACCGGGACGAGATCACCACCGTCCCCGCCGACCGGCCCGACGGCCCGCGCACCGCCTCGGGCGTCCAGTGCCTGCGGTTCCACGCCGCCGCCGGCACCGGGATCTGCCTCCAGGCCCAGCACGGCGCGCTGGAGGACACCTACCGCGCCGTCGTATTGGACGACCACCTGCGCGAACTGCGGTCCTTCCCGGCCGCCGGCATCCCCACCCGCTCCCGGGTCTCGCCGTCCGGGCACCTCGCCGCCTGGACGGTCTTCGTCAGCGGCGACTCGTACGCGGGCAGCGACTTCTCCACCCGCACCTCGATCGTGGACGTCCGGGACTGGAACCTGCGGGAGAACCTGGAGGACTTCGCGGTCGTCCTGGACGGCCGCCCCTACCAGGCGCACGACATCAACATCTGGGGCGTCACCTTCGCCGACGACGACACCTTCTACGCCACCCTCGCCAGCGCCGGGCGGACCCACCTGGTCCGCGGCGACCTCGCCGCCCGCACCCTCACCGCCCTGCACGACAACGTCGAGTGCCCCTCGCTCTCCCCGGACGGCACCCGCGTCGCGTACAAGAAGCGGGTCCCCGGCCTGCCCGCCGACGCCCCGTGGCGGCTGTACGTGCTCGACCTCGCCACCATGGCCGAGACCGCCACCGCCGAGCAGCGCAACATCGACGACCAGGCGCTCTGGTCCGGCGACGGCACCCTGGTCTACGCCCTGCCCGGCGACTACGGTGCTGATCTGTGGACCGTCCCGGCGGACGGATCGGGCAGCGCGCGACCCGTCACCAAGGCCGCGGTCGCCCCCGCCTACCTCGGCTGAGGAACTCTCGGCTACGGTCCCACGTCGAGCAGAGTACGGCGTCATGATCAGGCGTCCTGAACGAATGCCCTGATCAGACGTCCTGATCGAGCGTTCTGATCGAACGGGGAACAGACAACCGTGGACGGCATCCCACCCGAGCGCATGGTGACCGACTCCTGGCCCGCCCTGCACGGCCGCCCGGTCCTGCGGCGCACCGTCGCCGTCGGGCTGGTGCTCTGCGTGTCCGTCGGCGCCGCCCTCGTGGTGCGCGGCGTCAACGCGCTCACCGTCGGCCGCGCCGGCCGTGAGACCGACCGCGACCGCGCCGAACGCCTGGCCGGGCTCCATCCCTCCCAGCACCCCGGCGCGGGCCGCTTCTACCCGGTCGGCGCCGTCTACACCCACACCTCCGACGGCGCCCCGGTCGCCTATCTCCACTACCGCCTCGGCGGCGGCAGGGCCCCAGGCCTCGGCGACTTCCTCAGCGCCTACGACCTCCCCGCGCCCGGCCCCGTCGCCCCCCTCCCGGCCGACCTGCTGGCCGCCCTCGGCGGCGACGAGCCGACCGAGGCCTCGGAACTCCCCGAGTCCCCGCCGCCACCCGCGCCCACCCCCTCGGCCACTCCCACCCCCACCCCGCCCGCAGACGCCGACCCGGACCCCGACCCCACCGGCCCCGCCGCAGCCTCCGGCGGACTCGCCGCCGACCCCGCCGACTCATCCGACCCCACTGGCGTCTCGGACCAGGCCGCCGCCCCGCCCCTGGCCCCGGACGACCCCACCCCCGACGACCCCACCCCCACCCCGACCTGGACCCCCACCCCGGCCCCCACCACCCACGCCCCCACCGCCCGCCGCATCTACGTCGCCGCCATCCCCGGCGGCCTCGCCGGCGCCGCAGACATCTACATCCGCGCCACCGGCTGAACCATCGGCCAACGCGTCAGGCCACGTCCCGGTCGATGGTGAACGCCATCACGCTGCCGGGCTGGAGGGGGAACGGGAGCTGGATCAGCCCGGCCGTGTTGTTGAACGGCTCGGGGAAGGTGGCCCGGACGCTGGCGCCGTGGGCGGCCCCGAGCGCGCTGATCTCCGAGGCGTTCACGCTCAGACGGGTCGGACGGAGCGCCGGATCGACGGTGAGCCGGTACTCGGCGTCCGTGACATGGCGGAAGACCTGGGCCTGGACCCGGATCCGCCGGTCGCTTCCCGCGAACTTGCGTGCCGTGACGCTCAGCTCCACCAGGTGGCCCGCGGTGGCCTGGACGTCGCGCGGGACCGAGAAGTGTTCGATCCTGGCACGCCCGCCGACGATGGTCTCGTGCGTCGCGGGCGCCCGTTCCAGTTCCCGGTTGTCGACCCGGACCGCGCCGACGGTGAAGATCCTCGGGTCGTCCGGGTCCAGGTTGTCGTCGATCATCCACCGCAGCAGGCACTCAGGCCCGGTGAACCCGTCCAGACCGGCATCGTCGTTGGAGGCGAGGCAGGCGATCGTCACCGTTTCGGGCAGGGCTTCGATCCGGTAGGAGATCCGGAAGCTCTGGCAGAGGTAGTCGGGGTGGGGGTCGCCGTCCGGTGCGGGGGAAAGCAGACAGTCGTACCGGTAGGCGGACAGCGCTCCGGCGAACAGTGGGTCGCGCACCGGACCGAGGACGTCCTGCATGCCACGGAGCACGGCGCTGTCCACCTGTTCTGTGGTCTCCCGCACGGTGAGGGAACCGATCGCGAGGGTGACGGCCGCCGCCGACACGAAGGCGCCGCCGATGAGGCTGAGGACGGTGGCGAGGACCTGCTGGTGGGTCAGCAGCGCCGCGGTGACGACGCACACCAGCCCCACGATCAGCGCGAGGGTGTTGACCAGCGCGAGGATCTTGCGCAGTTGTCGTTCACGAGACACGGCCACGTGCCACCCCCGTGGGCCGCGTCAGAGCGCCGACCCCTCTGTGATGATCCGGACGATCCGTTCGGAGACCTCCCCGATCTCCTGTGCCGTACGAACGTTATCCGCCTGGCCTTCGGTCAGAAAGACCATCGCGATGCGCCGGGCGGGGTGCAGGACGACGCCCGCGTCGTTCACGATGCCGCGCAGGCTCCCGGTCTTGTGCCGGACCGGAACGTCGTCGTCCAGCCGTGACGGAATCCTGTCGTTACGCAGGTAGTTGACCAGATAGCGACGGACCGGTTCCAGGTACGGCGTACGGTCGATGTGCTCGACCAGCCGCAGCATGTCCTCGGCGGTCGTGGTGTTGGCGCGGCCGAGCGGCCCGAGCTCCCGCTCGGAGAACCCGACCGGGAACGCCGTGTTGTGCAGCCCCACGGCCTTGATCGTGGCGTCGATCCGCTCCTGGCCCAGGACGGCGCGCACGTGTTCGGCCGCGGGGTTGTCGCTGGTCACCAGGGCGAACCCGCACAACTCCCGTACAGTGACGGTCGAATCGGGATCGAGTGCCTGCAGCACGCTCGGGTACATGGTGCCCGGGAGGGCCCCGATCCGGACGCGCTCGTCGAGGTCGAGTCCGCCGCGCTCGGCCGACTCGAAGAGGGCGACCCCGAGGATCATCTTGGCGAGGCTCGCCGCAGGCAACACGAGATCGGCCCGGTGGGCGACGGTTAGCCGGGGGCCGTCGAGCGTCCTGACCAGGACGCTGCGTACACCCGCACCGTCGGCCGCCGCGAACCCCTCGATCTGTGCGGCGATCGCGGAGCGCAGTCCGTCGGAATCGGCCATCGGTGCAGTCCCCTTCTCTTCCCCACCGGTTGAGTCGCGCCATCGGCTCCCTACCCGGGTGGGAGCGTCATACGCCAAGTCAGGAGGTCGAGGGGCGGAACCGCGGGGTACGGCCGAACGCCTGTAAGCGGGTGCCCACGGGCGTTCGAGAGTGGTCGGTCGGCGGGCCGGACGCTTCGAGTTGGGGGTGGGGTGGAGAGGGCGTGGGGGAGCCCGAGGACCTCCCGAGGGGGTGAGGTCCGGATCGCGGACGGGGACACCGGGCCGCTCCTCTGAGCCGGGGTGCCCCTGGGGGCGGCGGTGTCGAGGTGCGGCGTGCAGGAGCCGCGTGTCCAGCGGTGCGTCGGCCGCGTTGTCTCCGGTGAAAGCCCTGGAAGCCCCGGATGCCCAGCAGGAGGAGAAGCCCGCGATGAAAGAGAAGACACCCAGGGACATCGCCGTCGACGACCAGTTGCGGGCCGCCGGAGCGGAAGGCGCCCAGTGGCTCGCCGCCGCCGGCTGGGGGCCGCCGGTGAAGGTGCCGGTGCAGCAGGCCGCCAAGTGGCAGCGGGAGACCAGGGACCGGATGCTGGCGTCACAGGCGGACGAGTCCTGCACGTGGTGCGACCACCTGCTGTACGGCGGGCCGCAGCCCGTCGTGGTCCACGCCGAGGACCCCACCCACCTGATCTGCCGTGACTGCTCCGTCGCCGCCCGACCCGACCGCCCCTGTCTGGACTGCGGGGAGCCGGCCGCCTCCGAGTCCCCGGCCGACGGACGCGAGGACGTGTTCATGGGCGCGGTGGCGATCTACACCCGGCTGCGCTGCGCCGCCTGCCACCGGGCGGACCCGTTCAACGGCACCTTCGGCGGGCGCTCCTGACGGGGGTCCCCCGACTCGGTGCTTCCCGTGGGCGCGTGACGGCGCGTTCAGGGGCGCGCCACCAGCGCGTACCGCTCGTCGTCCACCGGGCCGCCCCACAGTTCGGGCTCCCCGCCGAGCGGCTCGACCCGCAGCTCGGACACCAGTGGCCGGACCGCCGCGGCGAGTTCCCCGGCTCCGACCCCGCCGCCCCACGGCAGCCGCCGCGCCCCGTCCGGGTACGGCGCGGCGGTGCTCTGCCCAGCGGTGCGCCAGCGGCCCTCGACCAGGACGAGCCGGCCGCCGGGCCGCAGCAGTCGCAGCCAGGCGCGCAGCGCCCGCTCGGGTTCGGGGAGCGTCCAGAGCAGGTGGCGCGACAGCAGCACGTCGAAGGTCCCGTCCCCGACCGGCGGCGCCGCCGCGTCGGCCACCAGGAACCGCGCCGCCAGCCCCGCCGCGACCAGCTTCGCCCGGGCCCGTCCGACCATCCGGGGCGCCAGGTCCACGCCCGTCACCCGGTGCCCGTCCGCCGCGAGCAGCAGTGACAGCGACCCGGTGCCGCACCCGACGTCCAGGACGTCGGCCGCCGTGTCCGGCATCCACCCCCGTACCCGCCGCGCCCACGCGGCCCGCACCGACTCCTCTCGCAGCCCGTGGTCGGGCTCCTCGTCGAAGGCCGGCGCGGCCGCGTCCCAGTACTCGGCGATGGCCCGACGACCGGCGTCACTCATGGCGCGCATTGTCGCAAACCCCACTGACAGGGGCCGCTGTCCGCCGCGGGGAAGGGGATCTCACGTCGGCCCCCGCTTCACTGACCGCCGGACGGTGTCGACCAACGTGACCTGTGCCTCGGACACGGGCTGCCGGGCCCGCTCGAACTCGTCCGCGGACAGCGGGGCGTTTCGCGGCGGCGGTTCGCGGGTGCGAGCCACCTGGTCGAGGAAGGCATCGATCGCCAGCCGAACCCATCCACCCCCGGCCGCGACCTCCGCTCTCCCAGTCGTCGTCCCGGTGGCGTCCTTCGCCGTGAGCGCGTCTGGGTTCCACGGCGAACCCGGTGTCGTGGCCCAGCAGGTCCGACGGGCGGCGATCCGTTGGTCCCGCGGCCACTGCCAGTCCTGGGCACGGCGAGTGATGAGGCCGCTGACCAGCCCACCCGCAAGGCCGACAGCCCCGGCTGCTGGTGTCAGCAGAGCGTCCAGGCGTCATCGGACGGGAATCCGCGGTCCCCTTCGAGTGTCGTACGGGTGAGCGTGTTGACGGCGATCTTCGTGATGGTCTTCTGCCTTCACCTCTCCGCACCTGCCCGCCGTGCCGGGCCTGGTCTCACCCTGCCCCGGCCTCACCCGCCCCGGTCAGGGCCGGGGGCCGCCAGTCGTACGTCGGGGCCGAGCGGCTCAGCAGGGCGCGGGCGGGGAGGAGTCCGGCCAGGGTGAGGGCGGTGGTGCGGAGCAGGGTGGCGGCGGGGGAGCGGAGGGCGACGAGGTCGCCGACGCGGCGGGAGCCGGCGACGACGGCGGTGGTGCGGGGAAGGCGGGCTGCGGTGTAACCGGGCAGGGTGTCGGCCGGGTCGGCGCCGGGGGCGAGCGGGGAGGCGAGGACGACGGCGTCCTCGATGGCCTGGCAGGCGCCCTGTCCCTGGAAGGGGCACATCGCGTGGGCGGCGTCGCCGAGGAGGGCGACCCGGCCGAGGTGGTGGGCGGGCAGCGGGTCGGCGAGGTCCCAGACGTCGTGGCGCAGCACGCGCTCGGGCTCGGCCAGGGCGAACAACTGCGGCACGGGGGCGCACCAGTCTCCGTACCGGCGCAGGAGTTCGGCCCGCTCGTCCCCGCCGGGGGCGCGTTCGCCGGCCGGGGCGAGGGCGGCGCCGTAGACGTAGACCCGGCCGTCGGCGAGCGGGACGATCCCGGCGAGCCGTCCGCGGCCCCACACCTCGCCCGCGGCGGCCGGGCGACGGCCGGGGCTGACGATGGTGCGCCAAGTGGTGAAGCCGCTGTAGCGGGGGCCGGGGTGCCGGGGGAAGAGCAGGGCACGGGTGGCGGAGCGGATGCCGTCGGCGGCGACGACCAGGGCGGCCTCCTCCTGGCCGTCTGTGGTGCGCACGACGGCGGGCTCGGCGGCGCTGCCGGGGTTGACCAGAGTCGCGGAGGAGCCGGTGCGGACGGTGCCCTCGGGGAGGGCGTCCAGCAGGGCGTCGATGACGTCGGCGCGGGCCACGGCGGCGATCGGGTCGCCGAAGCAGGCTTCGAACGCGGACGTGCTGGTGCGGGCCAGCCAGCGGCCGGAGGGGTGGCGCAGGCCGATGGCGGGGTGCGGGGTGGCGAGGGCGCGCAGCCGCCCGCCCACACCGAGCCGGTCGAGGCAGCGCAGGGCGTTGGGAGCGAGGGCGAGTCCGGCGCCGACGGGTTCGAGGGAATCGGCGCGTTCGTGGACGCGCACCGGGATGCCCTGGCGGTGGAGCGCGAGGGCGGCGGTGAGCCCGCCGATCCCGCCGCCGATGACGATCGCCCGCGGCCGGTCCGGGCTCCCGTCCGGCTTCCGGCTCCGTTCCCGGTCCTGTTCGCCTTCCGCGCCCCGTTCCGCGCCCCGTTCCGCGACCTGTTCCCTGTCCCGCCCGGTGTCGTGCTGTCGGCCCATGGGAGGGCTCCTCTCCTCTGACTACAGCCGTAGTGAGTGCCTGGTCAGTACCGTACTACGGATGTAGTCCGCACGATACTACTGCTGTAGTGAATTGGGATCGCCCGAGGAGAAAGGCCATGATCGGACCCATGACGCCTCCGCGCCTGACGCCCCCGCGCCCGACCCTGGTCGCCGACGCCGCCATCGCCCTGATCGCCGAGCGCGGCCTGCGCGGGCTGACCCACCGCGCCGTGGACGAGGAGGCCGGCCTGCCCGCCGGTTCGACCTCGAACCTGGCCCGCACCAGGGCGGCGCTGCTCGAACTCGCGCTCACCCGGATCGTCGAGCGGGAGACCGAGGACTACCCGGTCCTCACGGAGGATTCCACCGCCGGCGCGACCACCCCCGTCACCGGTGCTCCCACCCTCGTCGTCGTCCTGCCCGCCCTCGGCGTCGGCGCTCCCACCTCCGTCGCGGCGGAGCCCACCCCCGCCGCCGCGCGGGAACTGCTCGTCCAGGTCGTCGCCGAACTGCTGTACCGGGCGCTCACCAGCGGGCGACAGCTCACCCTGGCCCGGATGGAACTCGCCCTGGAGGCCACCCGGCGGCCCGAACTGCGTGCCGTCTACGACCGGTTGGGCGCACGGTTCGCCGACATCGCGGCCGCACTGCTCGCCCCGTGCGGCTCGGCCGGTCCGACGGCGGACGCCCAGCGCCTGATCCGCTGGTGCGACGGGGTGCTGTTCAACGCGACGGCCGGCAGCGGACACTGGCACATCCCGTCGCAGGAGGAACTCCGCGACGAGGCGGTCTGCTACCTCGCCGCGCTGCTCGGCCTGGAGTAGCCGGGAGTGGTCCGAAGGGGCCGGAGCGGCCGGAGCGGCCCGCGGGGCTACGAGGTGGCCGTCGCGCCCGGGCCGGACGGGCCGCCGGTCGCCACCCGGGCGGCCTCCACCCGCGCGGCCACCACCCGGGCGCAGTCCGCCGCGGAGGCCCGCGAGGTGTCCACCACCAGGTCGTAGACCACCCCTTGGTGCACCGCCTCCGCCTGAGCGGCGGCCATCCCGGCCACCCGGTCGCCGCGCACCGCCTCCCGGGCCGCCGCCACCGCCGGATCGCAGCGCACGCCGACCCAGAGCACGTCCAGGCCCTCCAGCGCCGCCCGCCACCGGGCCTGGGAGGCCGTGGCGCCGAGGAACACCTCGTCCACCACGATCCGGGCCCCGGCCCGGGCCATCGCCGCCACACCGACCGTCCAGGCGGCGTCCAGCGCGGCGAACACCGGGCCGACCTCGACCGTGCCGTCCCCGTCCGTCACCCCGCCGATGCCCTCACCGCCTTCGCGCAGCGCGGGCGGCAGCGCGTCGACCAAGGTGTCCGCACCGAGGTGCAGCCACGGCTGCGGCAGCAGTTCCTGGAGGTGCCGGGCGATGCTCGACTTGCCGGAGCTGGACCCGCCGTTGAGAACGATCACATGCATGCGCGCTCCTAGTAGGGCTTGGTCAGATCGGTTCAACTGTGGCGTGTCCGTTGGCTGGTTGTGTCGTTGGCAGTGGGTGACACCTGGAGAGATGACGGAGGT
>NZ_JBVITE010000090.1:0-22589 GCF_055575155.1 Kitasatospora sp. NPDC034533 | reverse complement strand
GACCTCCGTCATCTCTCCAGGTGTCACCCACTGCCAACGACACAACCAGCCAACGGACACGCCACAGTTGAACCGATCTGACCAAGCCCTACTAGGGATCTGGAAGAAAACCCGTTTGACGTCGTTGCGGGCGCACGACGGTCGAGGCCGGTGTCGCAGTAGCCAACGCCGAAATCGTGCGAGCCGTTGAAGTGCCAGTACGAGGCGTTCGGGTAGGCGCGCTGGACGCCTAGCCAGTCGTTGGCGGTCGGCGTGTTCCAGGAAGGATCGATCATGACTGGGTAGACAGTGGCCGGGTCCGCCAGCATTGCCTGGTCCGGCGTCAGCAACAGCCGGTCCTGGGCCTGCGGGACATCGACCTTGATCGGAGCGATCTTGGACCCGTCTGCCGGAGCCTGTCGGACGTCCAGGGAGAAGCTGCTCTCCCGGGTGGATCCGGCGTCCGACTCCGCCTGGACGGCAAAGGACTTCACAGCTGGGTCTGCGTCCTGGGCACCATCGGTCTGCTTCGTCCCCGAATCCCACATGATCGGCGCGGGCGCCTCGAAGACCGTGCCGCCACCGGCGATGTCGACGGCCGTCATCGCGCCGTCGGCCCCCTGTTTGACGGCCAGCCCCGAGCTCTTGAGGCCGAGGCTGATCTGTTTGAGTTCGGGATTTAGCGTGGCGGCCGCACTGTGCACGACCAGTACCTGGCTGAATCCGGTGCGGGTGGCGGTGAGCCGGAGGTCAACGTCGGGCAGGACGGACCGGTACTCGGCGGTGTCCCCGGTGATGACAGGAGAGGGCAGCGGCCGAGGCCAGTCGAGCCTGAGTTCCTTGCCCGCGCGGACCATGCGCACCAGTGGCTGGTCCTTTCCTCCCCCCGCGAACTCGACGTCGACGGTGGTGACCTTGGAAGCCACCATGCCGTTCGGTCGTGTGTCCAGCGCGCGGTCGATGTCGGCCCATCGGCCGTTCTTGCGCACCCGCTTGGGCTGAACGTACGTGGTGGACATCAGTCGGCCGTCGGGCTGCGCGACGACATCCCCAGACTCGGTGCGCAGTTCGGTGACCTCGACCGGTGCGCCGGTCCTACGGGCCTCTTGGACGGCCCTACCCTCCGGCGTATCCAGTTGTGGCGAGGCGGACGCCCCTGGTGTACCGCCTTCCTCATTCGTTGCGGCGGCCGGTGACGCGGAGCCCGGAAGGGCCCCCGCTCCGACCAGGACAGTGGCAGTGAGCGCAGCGGCCAGCAGGCCGCGTGCGGACCGTCTGCGTCCGGATATCTCAGTCGACACCATGCTCCCAGAGGTCATCGATTTTCATGCAATCGACGCGGATCCTTCTGGCTCGCCTGCGTAAGTGTCAAGCAAAGATGAGAAATTGATAAGACAAAGCTTCGGACGTATGTGATCTAACTAGCCAGGATCATCTTCATTCGGACCTGTCATCAGGAAATGGCGTTTGTTGTCAAACTCAGGAGCCTCTCACGCAGACCGCCCGGAAATCACAAACCCGGGTTGACAGTGAGGCGGAAGTCTTCGCCTCCTCGCCGCCAGCCGCTCGGGGTGCGGCCGTGCCCGCTGGATGAGGACACGGCCCGATGAACTCCCGCTCTCGGCCACCTGTCGGCGCCAGGCGGCCCGGCTCCTCCCGGCCGGTCAGTCGCGGGGGGTCGAGAGGAAGGCGGCGGACTTGGGGTCGCCGACGAGGGTGGCGACCGCGCCCTTGACCACGGTCAGGGCGGCGGGCAGTGCCGCCACCGCCGCCGCCTTGATGGCGGTGAAGGACGTCAGGTCGAACTTGTCGGCGAGCAGCAGGCCGAGGAACGCCACGGCGTAGGTGGCGACGGTGCGCTCGACCAGGTCGATGACGAGTTTCCGCATGATCGGGACTCCTTCGGGCTGGAGGCATGCGGCGTCGGTGAGTTGGCGCCTTCGGGGTACACGTTCGACCCGGCCGGATCCGACGACGGGCGGGGCGCGCGAGTTCCGCCGTTCCTCAGGCCGGGCGGGCGCTCAGCTCCATCGACCGCAGCGCCGCCGCCAACGCGGGTGCGTCGCCGACGTCCAGGGCCGTGTCGGTGAGTTTGATGACGTGTTCGTCGCCGTGTGCCAGTGCCAGCTCGAACACCTCCTCGGGGGCGGGCACGACGCGTGGCGCGTAGGCCACCGGCGCGGCGGACGCGTACATCGCGGTCACGGCCGCCGAGGCCGTCCAGGCCGCCCGCAGGCTCGACGGCCACAGGGCGGGCGGGAGCGCGGGCAGGGCGCGCAGGACGGCGTTGGGCGCCGTAGCCGCGTGGACCAGCATCGTCTCCTCGCCGTGGCCGTGGGCGGCGTACCGGTGGGTCGCCGCCCGTACCAGTTCGGCGAGCCGGTCGTGCGCCTCCTGCGGTCGCGTCACGGACCCGGCCCAGGCCGGCAGGGCCGTGACGCGCTCCAGCCTGTCCGGGAAGCCGCCGTCCTGGACGGCGATGGCCGGCACCGCGTCGAGGGCGGCGCCCGCCGAATCCGCGCCGGGCAGTGGAGCGGCCGGGGCGAGGGGCCGATGGCGGGCGGCCCAGTAGCCGAGGCCGTGGGCGAGTTCGTTCAGCCGGGGTGCGGTGGCCGGCCCGGACAGCAGGGTGCGCACCGCGTGCCCCACCCGGATCACCGGGTGCGTCGAGCCGCCGTACAGGCCGGGCAGCAGCCGGGGCCACCACCGGGTGAGCACCTCGCGCCAGGGACGGGCGGCGACCTCGCGCTCGAAGTGGCCGATCCAGTCGGCCACCCGGCGCGGATCGCCCAGCGCCGCCCGCCAGTTGGCGTCCGTGACCGGCTCGACGCGGGCCGGGAAGTCCTCCAGTTTGGTCGCGTACCGGTCGAGCCAGCGGTGCACCGAGCGGGCCTGCCCGTGGGCGGCGAGGGCCTCGACGGCCATCGGCGCGTGGTTGGTGAGCCGCCCGAGCCGCTCGGGCCCCGAGCCGTGCAGCCGTTCGAGCGCCTCGTCCAGAATTCCTGTCGTATCCACGGCACGGGACGGTAGGCCCCGGCACCCCGGCGGCGTACCGGGCTGGGGACCTACGTCCGCGGCAGGGCCCCGGGACCGTCCAGGACCCCCATCCCGCTCATCTAATCTGACGGTATGACTGACGCTCTGCTGAACCGCTACCGCACGGCCGTGGACCCGCTGCTGGAACCCGGCGAGCACCTGCTGGACCTCGCCACGGTGGTCCCGGTGGCGGGAGCGAGCGGAGTCGGGCACGGTCCCGGGGCGTGGGCCGGCAACAGGCTGGGCCGGCTCGGCGCGGTGTCCGGCCCCTCGGGCAGCCTGGCGAGCGGCTTCCCGAGCACGGCGGGCGGCGGACGGGTCAAGCTGCTGGCCGTCACCGACCGCCGGGCCGCGTTCGTCACGACCCTGGACGTCCGCAAGCCCGGCGAGCTGCTGTGGCACGCCCCTCGCCACCTGGTCCTGCGGGTGGAACGGCGCCCCAGACGCCAGGCGATGGCGCGGTTCCGGCTGCACTTCGCGGACGGCTCGGCGGTGTCGCTGTTCACCGCCCGCCGGCGCACGGTCGAGTCCCTGGCCGACCACCTCGGACGCTGACGGCCCCCAGGCGGTCCCAGGCGGTCCCTGCCGGCCCCGAGGTCCTGAGATCAGGAGGTCAGGAGGTCAGGAGGTCAAAAAGTCAGGAGGTGGTCTGCGCGGTGCAGGTGCCGAGCAGGTCCCCGGGCTGGATGCTGCCGGCGCCGAACGCGCCGTTCACGACGTTCGCGAACTCCGGCAGCACCCGCATCCGGATGTCGGAGAGCGCCAGGTCGACCCGGGGCGGGACCACGGAGTGCACGTCGGGGCTGATCTGCGGCCGGGTGGGGATGTTGTACACGGGGAGGCGGGTGCCCGCCGGGTCGCTGCCGGTCTGCACGACGAACGTGCTGTCGCCGGAGAGGCTGCCCTCCAGGTTCGAGACCTGCACGTAGTGGCCGGAGGCGTCGGTCAGGGTGAATCCCCCCTTGGCCGCCGTCCGGATGTAGACCGAGTTCGCCAGGGTGACGGGGTTGCCGGCGGCGGTGAGGTCGATGGTGACCGTGCCGGTGGCGTCCTTGTCCTGGAAGGCCGAGGCGGTGCTGCCGGGTGTCAGCGGCTTGAAGGTGACGCCGTCCTTCGCCCACAGGACCGTGCAGTCGGCGCTGCCGGTGGCCATGGTCAGGGTGACGGGCGCGCCCGCGTGGGCGAAGTGCGCGAGGACGACGGTGGAGACGAGGGCCGCGGCGGCGACGGCGACGGTCTTCGGGGACATGCGCGGGGACTCCTGATCTTCCGGGTGCTCCCCCTGGGTGCCCCCAGCCTTCCGGGCCCGCCGACACGCGGCAACCGCACGGGCGGCCGTACGACGGCGGCGGCGACCGCGCGGGGATCTCGCGACGGCCGCACCGCCCCAGGCCGCCCCGGGCACGCACCGCCCCGGCGGGAATCCGCTGGCCGACGGCCCCGCCCACCGGCACAGTGGGCGCCGTGAGCACTCCTGACACCCCCGGCGACACGTTCACTCCCGGGCTGGAACTGGCCCGCCTGCTCTACGAGGAGGCCGTACGGCCGCTGCTGGCACGGGAGTTCCCCCACCTGCCGTACGCGGCGGCGCGCGTGGGCGCCGGCTCCGAGGTGCTGGGCTTCGACACCGCCCGCTCCGCCGACCACGACTGGGGCCCGCGCCTGGAGCTGTTCCTCTCCCCCGCCGACGCCACCCGCCACGGGCCCCGCCTGCGCGAGCTGCTGGCGCACCGCCTGCCCAAGCAGGTGCGCGGCGTGCCCACCCACTTCCGGCGCGGCCCGGACCCGGACGACCCGGTGCGCCACCTGGCCCGGACGGACGGCCCGGTGGACCACCGCGTCGAGGTGCACGACCTGCCCACCTGGCTGGCCGACCGGCTGGGCCCCTCGGCCCTCGCCCCGGAGCCGGACGTACTCGACTGGCTGGCCCTGCCCCAGCAGCGGCTGCTGGAGGTGACCGCCGGCGCGGTGTTCCACGACGGCCCCGGCGAGCTGACCGCCGCACGCCGCCGCCTGGCCTGGTACCCCGACCAGGTGTGGCGCTACCTGCTGGCCTGCCAGTGGCAGCGCCTCTCCCAGGAGGAGGCCTTCGTCGGCCGCTGCGCCGAAGCCGGCGACGACCTGGGCTCGGCCGTGACCACCGCCCGCCTGGTGCGCGACCTGATGCGGCTGTGCCTGCTGACGGAGCGCCGCTACGCCCCGTACGGCAAGTGGCTGGGCAGCGCGTTCGCCCGCACCGAGGCCGCCGCCGAACTCGGCCCGCTGCTGCGGGGCGCCCTGGCGGCACGGCAGTACCCGGACCGGGAACGGTACTTGTGCGAGGCCTACGAGGCGGCGGCCCGCCGGCACAACGCGCTCGGCCTGACCGCCCCCGTGGCCGCGACGCGCCGCCCGTACCACGGCCGCCCCTACCTGGTGCTGCACGCCGAGCGCTTCGCCCGGGCGCTGCTGGCCGGCCTCACGGACGAGCGGCTGCGCGCCCTGCCGCCGGTGGGCGCGGTGGACCAGTGGGCGGACGGCACCGACCTCCTCGAACGGCCCCGGGCCCTGCGCTCCGCGATGGAAGCACTGAGCAACAGCACGGCCACGGAGGAGAGTTGAGTAGCGGAGCGGATTGCGGCACCGGGCCCCGACCGGCCAGGGTGTGGGCGCGAACGCGCGCGAGGCGAGAGGACCGCTGCCGGTGAGGAAGCTGCTGAAGGACGTGGCCAAGAGCTCCTTCTACCTCGTCGCCATGCCGCTGTACCGGCTCGTCGAGGGCGCGCGGGAGCTGCGGTCGCTCAACTGGCCCACCGAGCGGCGCAAGGCCGGGCTGGTCAACTCGCCCCGGGCGCGGGCCGCCCGGGCGGCGCAGCGGGAGCGGATCCGGGCCCTGGTCGAGGCGATGGGGTCGGTGCCGGGGGTCGAGCACGTGCTGACCCAGATCCAGGACCTGTCCACCCGCCCGTCCTTCCACGGCCGCGACCACCCCGGGGACACGCTGCTGGTCTGCCGGATCCACGCCCGCGCCTTCTTCGTCGTCCGGGAGGACGTCCTCGACGTGCTGCCCCGGATCGAGGCGGCGGGCCTGGCCGAGTGGCAGGCCTGCGGCCAGGGACCGGACCCGGGCGGGACCCTCGAACACGCGCTGCGCTGGTACCGCGACGGCGGCATCGGCGCCGACGGCCTGCGGATGCACTCCCCCTGCCTGGCCAGCCCCGGCGCCACGCTGCACTGGGAGCGGCCCGGCCTGCCGCCCCGGGAGCCGATGCCGATGAGCTCGCACACCGGCCCGCTGCACGTGCGCGAGCAGAGCCCGCCGGACGCGGACCCGGCGCGGCTGCTGCGCGAGGCCCGGGCGGACGGGCGGGGCGTGGTCCTGGAGCTGGTCCTCGGCGCGGACTGGGTCGGCTACTGCCAGTACCACAAGGTGGCGCGCGGCGGCTTCCTGGGGCGCGGACGGCTCTGAACGGCGGGGCGACGCGCCCGGACGGCAGCCCCAGCGGCAGGGCGGCCCCCAGCGGCGGGGCGGCGCGCCCGGACGGCCGGTGCGGACCGTCCGGGCGCCCTCACCCGTTCACCCGTTCGGCCGCGGCTCAGTACTGGGGGCGACGGCCGTGGTTGGCCCTGTGCCTGGCCCTGGCCTTCTTCTTGCGGCGGCGCTTGGACGACATGGCCACTCCTCTCGCAACCGGGACACCAACACCCCCGGCCTTCCACCGTTCCACACCCGGGCCCACCCGGCCCGTCGAAGCCCGCCGACGAAGCCGGGACCGGAGCGGAACCGGAGCCGGGAACGGAGCCGCACCGGATGCCGGGGCCCGGATTCAGTCGGGGAGGTTCCCGTTGCCGCCCAGGTTCGCGACCATGCGGCGCAGCACGTTGATCGTGGTGACGAACTCGGCGGGGTCGATGCCCTGGTGGGCGCGCTCGTTGATCTCCAGGTTGCGCTCGCGGGCGCGCAGGCGCCCGGCCTCGCCGTCCTCGGTCAGGGTGAACCCGCCGTCGGCGGCCTCGGTGAGCCAGCCCCGGGCGATCAGGTCGTCGTAGACGGCGTCGAAGGCGGTGTTCTGGTCGTCGTAGGGGGTGAGCCGTTCGGTCAGGGTGGTGCGGGTCCAGCCGCCGGGGCGGCCGGCGGCGTGGTTGAGCGTCCACCAGTGCGGCTGGGTGAGGTCTTCGACCGCCAGTCGGCGGCGCAGGCCCTCGACCACCACACGGCGGTAGACCTCGCCCGCCCAGGCCCCGATGGGCTGGGCGGCGATGATGTCCGGCGCGTAGGTCTTGATCGTCACGTTCCCGTGCTCCTTCATCCGTTGGTCGGGACGCGACCGACCGTAGGATCTCAAGCCGGCTTGAGGTCAAGGCGGTTCATGCGCACGGGCCGATGGCTGCGGTCAACTCGCCTCCGGGCGAGCCGACATGGCGACGTCGGCCGGGTCCTGCCCGGCGAAGATCCGGTGGCCGTGGCCGTCGCCGCGGGGGCGGCGGGGACGCTGCGGCGCCGCTGGATGCCTGGGGCGAAAGCTCCCTCGGCGAAGGCGTGTTGGCGCACGACGGGGCTTGCCCCGGCGCGCGGCGGTAGCCCATGATGGCGAAGCGGCCACCTTCGCAGCACTGGCCGCGGGCCTGAGCCTCCGGCATATTCCGTGGAGGTGGCCGGCAAAGCGCGCTGCCCGGGCAGGCGCGGAAGCGTTCGCCCGCCTTCCCGGACAGAGCCGTCGCTCCGCGTGCGCGACCTTCGAGACCCACAGGCCGCTTCACCATCACCGACGCACCGTCGGCCACTCACGCGGACGGCCCGCCTCCCGCGACCGCCGCCCGCACGGCCGCCCACCAGGCACGCCGACGGGCGGGTGCCACTCCCGGGGCGCCCGCCCGCCCCTCCCCCGGAAAGGATTTGGCATGCACATGATCAGCCCGCGCCGGATCGCCGCCGCGGCCGGCATCGCCCTCGCCCTCGTGACCGCCGTTCCCGCCGCCGCCACGCCCGGCGCGCTCGACCCCACCTTCGGCACCGGCGGCAAGGTGACCACCGACTTCGGCGGCACGCCCTCGCTCCCGGACATCGCCAACGCGCTGGCCGTCCAGCCCGCCGACGGGAAGATCGTCACCGCCGGCAGGGCGGCGCTCAACCTGCCCGGCGTGGGCGGCAACGCCCAGTTCGCGCTGGCCCGCTACAACACCGACGGCAGCCTGGACACCACCTTCGGCGGCTCCAGCGCGGTGCCCGGCACCGTCGCCTTCTCCTTCCTCGCCGCACCCAACACCAACTTCGCCCGGGCCGTGGCCATCCAGCCCGCCGACGGGAAGATCGTCGTCGCGGGGCTGGCCGGCCCCAACGAGCAGACCGCCTCCGCCGCGATCGCCCGCCTGAACACCGACGGATCGCTGGACACCTCCTTCGGCACCGGCGGCAAGGTGCTGCTCAACATCTCCGGGGGGCTCGGCGACGGCATCCGCAGCCTGCTCATCCAGCCGGACGGGAAGATCGTCGGAGCCGGGGCGGCCGGGCCCAACGCCATGGTGCTGCGCCTGAACACCAACGGCACCCTGGACTCCTCCTTCGGCGGCGGCCTCGGACTCACCACCCTGCAACTCGGTGTCACCAGCCACTTCTTCGGCGTCGCCCGGCGCGACGACGGCAAGCTCGTCACCGGCGGGTTCTCCGTCAACAACGTCACCAACGCCGACAACTTCCTGGCCGCCAGGTTCGCCGCCGACGGATCGCTGGACACCTCCTTCGGCACCGGCGGCTCCACCAACGTCTCCTTCGGCCTGCTGTCCGACGTCGCCTTCAGCATCGCCCTGACCAACACCGGCAACAACGGCAAGATCGTCCTCGCCGGACTGGCCCAGTCGCCCGACCCGTTCAACATCATCGGCACCGGCGCCTTCGGCCTGACCGAACTCAACGCCAACGGCAGCCTCAACACCGCCTTCGGCACCGCCGGCAAGACCACCACCAAGGTCACCGCCGCCGGGGACGAGGCCCGCGCCGTGGCTCTCGGACCCTCCGGCAAGATCTACGCCGTCGGCGAGAGCGGCGAGATCTCCCCCTTCCCGCTGGACCCCAACACCGGCACCCAGACCGTGATCCGCTACACCTCCAACGGCGTCATCGACACCAGCTGGGGCACGGCCGGCGTCGTCACCACTCCGTTCGGCACCGGCGGCGCCTCCGCCCGCGGCGCCGCGATCGACTCCAGCAACCGCCTGGTCACCGGCGGCGGCGCCACCGTCACCAAGCCCGACCTGCTGCCCGGTCTGGACTTCACCGCCGCGCGCTACGAGACCAACTGATCCGAGGACACCCCGGGGGCCCGGAACCGACGGCGGTTCCGGGCCCCTTCCCCGGGCGGTCGGGCGCAGCGCCCGGGCACCGCCGGTCCGTCAGCCGATCACCGCGTCCACCTCGACCTCGACCAGCCAGCGCTCGTCGATGAAGCGCGAGACCTCCACGAAGGTGGCGGCCGGGCGGATCTGCGCGAAGCGCTCGCCGTGGGCTCGCGCGGCCTCCCGCCACTGGCTCATGTCGGTGAGCATGATCCGGGTGCGCACCACGTCCGCGAGGGTGGCGCCCGCCTCCCGCAGGGCGGCCTCGGCGATGTCCAGGCAGCGGACGGTCTGGGCGTGGACGTCGCCCTGGCCGACCGTCGTGCCGTCCTCGCCGATCGGGGCGGTGCCGGCGACCGCGACGTAGGCGCCCTTGCGCACGGCCCGGGAGAAACCGATCCGGGGCTCCAGGGGGGAAGCGGAACTGACTGTCTGTCGAGTGATCTCCATCGCCCCATGGTGCCGCACTAGTGCACCCGCGGGGCCGTCTGCCTGCGCGAACGCCCCCGCGCGCCGCGCGGCCTGTCCCGAAGCGCCCTACCGCACTAGTGCACTGGCCTCAAATAGTCCCAGGGCAAGGCTTGTTGAGGCGGATGCGTACGGCGTACATTCCTCGGCATGGACAACCGCACCACCGGTAGCCGCGCCACCGGCATCCTCGTCTCCGGCGCCGGCATCGCCGGCCCCGCCCTCGCCCACTGGCTGCGCCGCCACGGCTTCCGCCCCACCGTCGTCGAACGCGCGCCCGGCCCGCGCCCCGGCGGCCAGGCCGTCGACCTGCGCGGCGCCGGGCGCACCGTGGTCGAGCGGATGGGCCTGATGGAACGGGTGCGCGCGCTGTGCGTCGACCAGCGCGGCATCGCCCTGGTCGACCGGAACGGGCGCGCCACCGCCCGGATACCCGTCGACCTGTTCGGCGGCGAGGGCATCGTCTCCGAGATCGAGATCCTCCGCGGCGACCTCGCCGACCTGCTGCGCGAGGCCACCGACGGCGTCGAGTACCTCTGGGGCGACACCGTCACCGCCCTCGACCAGGACGAGGACGGCGTCACCGTCGCCTTCGAGAACGCCCCCGCCCGCCGCTTCGCCCTGGTCGTCGGCGCGGACGGGCTGCACTCGGCCGTGCGCCGCCTCGCCTTCCCGGCCGGCACCTCCTCCGCCGACGACACCTCCTCCGCCGGCAGCACCGACGGCACCGGCAGCGACGCCCACTACCGCCCCCTCGGCGGCTACCACGCCTGGTTCACCGTCCACGACCCCGCCCTCGCCCACGAGCTCGACGGCTGGTTCCTGATGTACAACGCCCCCGGCGGCCTGGTGGCCGGCGCCCGCCCCGGCCGGCTGCCCGGCGAGGTCAAGGCCTCCCTCGGCCTGCGCTGCGCGCCCCTGGCGTACGAGCGCCACGACACCGCCGCCCAGCGGCGCCTGCTCGCCGACCGCTTCGCCGGCGCCGGCTGGCGGACCGACCGGCTGCTGGCCGGGATGCGCACCGCCGACGACTTCGCCTTCGACTCCTTCGGGCAGGTCCACCTCGACCGCTACAGCCGCGGCCGGGTCGCCCTGCTCGGCGACGCCGGCTACAGCCCCAGCCCCCTCACCGGGCTGGGCACCAGCCTCGCCCTGGTCGGCGCCTACCTGCTGGCCGGCGAACTCGCCGCCGCCGAAGGCGACTTCGCCGCCGCCTTCGCCCGCTACGAGGAGCTGATGCGCCCCTACGTGGCCCGCGCCCAGGAACTGCCGCCCGGCGGCCTGAACGGCTACGCCCCCGGCAGCGCCCTGGCGATCCGCCTGCGCGCCGCCTCCATGCGCTGGATGGGCCGCTGGCCACTGCGCCCCGTCCTGGCCGCCCAGTTCGCCAAGGCCGACGGCATCGCCCTGCCCGACTACCCGCTGCCGGCCCCTGCCTGAGCCGGGCCCGCGCCCGTGCCCGCGCCTGAACCCGGACCCGAGCCCGGGCGCGGGCGCGGCGGTGATCAGGCGGTGCGCGGCTGGTTGAAGCGCAGCATGTTGCCCGACGGGTCGCGGAAGGCGCAGTCGCGCACCCCGTAGGGCTGGTCCATCGGCTCCTGGAGCACCTCGGCGCCGGCCGCGCGCAGCCGCTCGAAGGTGGCGTCGCAGTCGTCGGTGCGGAAGATGACGCCGCGCAGCAGGCCCTTGGCGAGGAGTTCGGCGGCGGCCCGGCGGTCGTCCTCGGAGGCGTGCGGGTCGGCCAGCGGGGGCTCCAGGACGATCTCCACGCCGGGCTGGTCGGGCGAGCCGACGGTGACCCAGCGCATGCCCTCGAAGCCGACGTCGTTGCGCACCTCGAAGCCGAGGACGTCACGGTAGAAGGCGAGCGCCCGGTCGTGGTCGTCGACGGCGATGAAGCACTGTGCGAGTTCGATGCTCATGCCGCTCACGCTACCGTCCGGCGCCCCCGGGGCCCCCGGCGTCCGGGCGCCGCACCGGGCGGGTGCGGACCTTGGCGACACAGGCCGGGATCGCCGCGCCCTCCTGGTGGTCACGGGCCCGGTAGGCGCTGGGGCTCTCCCCCACCAGCTCGGTGAAACGGGTGCTGAAGGAGCCCAGCGAGGTGCAGCCCACCGCCATGCACACCTCCGTGACGCTCAGGTCCCCGCGCCGCAGCAGCGCCTTGGCCCGCTCGATCCGGCGGGTCATGAGGTAGCTGTACGGGGTCTCGCCGTAGGCGGCGCGGAAGCTGCGCGAGAAGTGGCCGGAGGACATCAGCGCGGTGCGGGCCAGCGCCGGCACGTCCAGCGGCTGCGCGTACTCGCGGTCCATCCGGTCCCGGGCCCGGCGCAGCCGGACGAGGTCGTCCAGCGGCAGGCGGGACGTACGGTTCACGGGGCTCGTACCAGGGGACACACCGGCCACCGTACCGACCGGCGCCGACAGGCGGTGTCCCCCGCCCGGCGCAGCCCGCTCGCGCGCCCGCCCGCGCGCCGACCACCCTGGAGCGACGGCCGGACGGCGGAGAGGGCGGCGGGTGGACAGCGACGACACCGCCCCGCGCGCGCCCGGCAACCGGGCGGTGGCCCTGGGGGTGCTGGCCGCCACCGCCGCCGTGCTGCTCGTCCAGGCTGCCAGCGGCACCGGCTCGCGCCTGGTGCTGCTGCTGGTGTTCCTGCCCGCGCTGATGGCGGGCCTGGGCACCGTCGCCCAGACGGTGGCCGTCTCGGTGTGGGTGACGGGTGTGGTCGCGCTCCACTCGGTGCTGGTGCCGCCCGGGGACCTGCCGGCCCGGCTGGGCACCCTGCTGGGCGTGGTCGCCGCCGAGGCGGCGGTGATCGGCCTGTGCGACCGGCGGGTGCGGCGCGAGCGGCAGCTGTCGCGGCTGCGTCAGAGCGCCGTCGCCCTCCAGCGCCAGCTGCTGCGCCCGCTGCCCGTGGCCACCGCGGACGTGCGCCTGGACGGGCTGTACCGGCCGGTGGAGCAGGACGCGCTGATCGGCGGCGACCTGTACGACGTCGTGGCGACCCCGCACGGCACCCGGGTGCTGGTCGGCGACGTCCAGGGCAAGGGGCTGCCCGCGATCGGGACGGGCTTCGCGGTGCTGAGCGCGTTCCGGGAGGCGGCCTTCCGGGAGGCGCGGCTGGCCGCCGTCGCCGACGCGCTGGAGGCGGCGGTGGAGCGGCACAACGCCTACGCGGTGCAGAGCGGCGAGCAGGAGCGCTTCGTCACGGCGACCGTGCTGTGCGTCCGCGGCGCGCGGGACGACGACGGACGGGACGGCGGGGGACGGGACAGCGACGCGCGGGACGACGGCGGACGGGACAGCGACGGACGGGACGGCGACGCGCGGGACGACGATGGGCAGGACGGCGGCGGGGGCGTCCGTGCCACCGAGGTGCGGGCCGTCAACTGCGGCCATCTCGCCCCCTACCTGCTGCACCCCGACGGCCGGGTGGAGCCCGTCGCCCTGGAGGCCGGCCTCCCACTCGGCCTCGCCTCGCTCGCCGCCCCCGCCGGCGCTCCCCGCCCCGTGCGGCGCTTCGTGCTGCCCGGGGACGGGGTGCTGGTGCTGCTCACCGACGGCATCACCGAGGCCCAGGACGCCTCCGGCACGTTCTACCCCGTCGAACAGGGCCTGGCCGACCTCGCCGCGCTGCCCGCCGAGGCCCTGCCCGAGGCCCTGGACCGGCGGGCCCGGCACTGGGGCGGCGGGCGCAGCCGCGACGACGTCACCGTCCTCGCCCTGCGCCGCGCCCCGCGGGCGGGTTCCGGGGCCGCCCGGACGCCGTCCGTTCCGTGACCCCCGGCTGCGCACTCCACCTGCGGCGATCTAGGGTGCTGGCATGATCCCCACACCGATATCCGACTCCGAGCCCGGCCCGACCGACAACCCCGCCGACGGCCCGGCGCCCGGCCCGGCCGGCGCCTCCGCGGACGGCTTCCTGACCGACCCCGCCCAGGCACTGCGGGTGATGATGGAGGGCAACGCCCGGTTCGTCGCGGGCAACCCCGAGCACCCCAACCAGGACGCCGACCGCCGCAAGGCCCTCGCCCCCGCGCAGCGCCCCTTCGCGGTGCTGTTCGGCTGTTCGGACTCCCGGCTGGCCGCCGAGATCATCTTCGACCAGGGCCTGGGCGACCTCTTCGTGGTGCGCACCGCCGGGCACGTCACCGGCGCGGAGGCGCTGGGCAGCATCGAGTACGGGGTGAGCGTGCTGGGCTGCCCGCTGGTGGTGGTGCTGGGGCACGACTCCTGCGGCGCGGTGGCGGCGGCGCTGGACTCCCTGGAGGAGGGCCGGCTGCCGGGCGGTTTCGTCCGGGACGTGGTGGAGCGGGTGACCCCGAGCGTACTGTCCGCCAGGGCGGCGGGCATCGAGGACCGGGACGGGATCGTGGACGAGCACATCCGCCAGACCGTGGACCTGCTGGTGGAGCGTTCGCAGGTGCTGGCCGCCCGGGTCGCCGAGGGCAAGGTCGCGGTGGTGGGCCTGTCCTACCGGCTGCGTGACGGCCAGGCCCGGCTGATCGCCGCCCAGGGGCTGGTGGACTGACCGGCCTCGTGCCGTGACGGGGTCTCACGCGTGGGCCGGGCGCCTCACGCCGTGACGGGGTCTCGCACCGTGGGCCGGGTGCCTCACGCCGTGGGCCGGGTGCCTCACGCCGTGGGCCCGGGCCTGCGACGGCCCGGGCCGCCGTCCTCGGGAACTGGATGTCCGATCTCCGCCAGCGTCCCCTCGCGGGCCGGAGGCAGAGTCGTGACCAGCAACGATTCCCCTTCCCGAGGACGGCAGTTCCCCGTGCACAAGGTCACTGATCTCAAGGTCCTGTACTTCGGCACCCCCGTGGTGCTGATCGGCTCCCGCAACGAGGACGGCAGCTCCAACCTGATGCCGATGTCCTCGGCGTGGTGGCTGAACCAGTCCTGCGTCCTGGGCCTGGGCGACAGCTCCCAGACCGCCGCCAACCTGCGGCGCGAGGGCGAGTGCGTGCTCAACCTGCCGTCCTCCGCGCAGGTGGACGCCGTGGACGCGCTGGCGCTGCTGACCGCCAACCCGCACGTCCCCGAGTACCGGCGGCGCCAGGGCTACCGCCACGAGCGGCGCAAGTTCGAGGCCGCCGGGCTGACCGAGCTGCCCGGCGAGCTGGTGAAGGCGCCGCGCGCCGCCGAGTGCCCGGTGCAGCTGGAGTGCCGGGTGGCGTCGGCGACGGCGCTGACCGGCGACCGGTGCACCGCCTTCGAGGTGACGGTGGTGCGCGCCCACGTCGAGGAGAGCCTGATCGTGCCCGGCACCGACCACTACGTCGACCCGGTCGGCTGGGACCCGCTGATCATGAAGTTCTGCGAGTTCTTCGGCGACGGGCGGCGTCTGTCCCCCTCCCGGCTCGCCGAGGGCTGGCAGATGCCCGGGCGGCTGCCCGCCGCCGTGTGACGGTCCGTGCCCTACGCGACGGTCTGCCCGCAGGAGTCGCACACCCGCGTCGCGGGCAGCTCCAGGAAGCAGGACGGGCAGATCGCCGGCGGGCGCAGCACGGCGGTGGCGGCGGTCTTGCGCTCCACCGTGGCGCGCAGGCGCGGGGCCAGGGCGGGGGTGCCGCCGTCGGCGGGCAGGTCGGCGCCGAAGTGCCGGTAGCAGGCCAGTCGGGCGGCGGCCGCGTGCTGCTCGCGGTCCATCTCCGCGGCCACCGGGGGCTGTCCGGCCACCGCCAGCACCTCCTGGTAGCCGGGGCCGACCCGGCCGTCGGTGGCGTGCACCACCAGGGCCGTCAGCGGCGGGTCCCCGCGCCGGTGGGCCTCCAGGATCACCAGGGACAGCACCTTGCCGATCCAGTGCCGGTGGTGGATCCGGGTGCGCACCCCGGAGGCCTCCTGCACGGCCTCGGCGAGGTCCGCGTAGGTGATCACCGCGTGGTAGCGGCGCGCCACCTCCACCAGGGCGGGGTAGGCCGCTCTGGTCCACACGATGTGCGCCTGGCTGGCGCTGACCGCCGTACCGTCCGATGCCCGCCAGTAGCTGTGCCGCTCAGTCATCCGCCCCGCCCCTGTCCGCTGTCCACTGTCCGCTTTGTCCGTGTCCGCCCCCGCAGGCCCCCGCCGCAGCGAGGCTACCCGGCCGCCGGGCGGCGCCCTCGGGCGGGGCCCTCGGGCGGGGCCCGCCTCCGCCGGGTCTTGACTTCAAGCGCTGTTGAAGTTGTCCAATAGGGCGCAGACCGCAGCCGTACGGGCATCCGCGGTCGATGCCCCGCCCGTACGGAACACGTGCCGGGGCCGGGGCCGCCGTCCTTCGATCGCGCCGACGGCGGCCCCGGCTCCCGCGCATCCTGGCCACGGGCCGGGCACCAGGCGCTCGCGGCCCCCGCCCGCTGCGGCCTCCACGCCGTGACCTCCACGACACGGGCGGGTGCGCTACGGTGGGCGGCGAAAGGCCCCCGACCACCTTCCCTGGTCGGGGGCCTTCGTGTTGGGCGGGGATGGCTGACCGGCTTCCCGGGTCCCCTTGCGGGCCCCGCCCGGCGCCTCGGCAGGGTCGCCCCTACTTCACCGCCGCGATCACCGTCCCGACCACCGTCGCCAGAACCGCGATCACCCCGGCGTTGCGCCGCAGCCACCGCCCGATCCTCTCCGACGTCCGCACCCGGACCGGCTCGCCGTCTTCCACCTCGGTCTCCTCTCACCACCGCACGTCGCCCGGGCCGGACGACCCGGGCCAGGGTTGCGAGGAGGGAGAGACACACCGCCGCGAGGACGACGGGCAGCAATCTACCCCAATCCCCACAGCACAGTTGACGCTCCGTCAACCGACCGGACGGGCCTTCGGCTCGACGGTGATCAGCGGATGGAACCGGGCGATCCCGGCGGGTTCGCCCACGGGCGCGCCCTCGGCCTCGATCCAGGCGTGGGCGCGGAAGGGGGCGGTGCGCACGCCCGTGCGCCAGGTCGGCCGGCTGCCCCGGGCGCGACACAACAAGGCCGCGGCGATGGAGCGTTGGAGGCAGCCCTGGCCGGCGCAGCGCATGCTGAGCGCGACCACGGCCTGCCGGGCGGCCGGCGCCTCGGCCTGGCCGGCGGGCCGGGCGCCGCGGCGCAGGGCGAGCATCACCCGGCGGATGCGGGCCGGGGGGAGCCGCGCCGGCCAGGGTGTCGGCCCGGTCGGCGAGGACGGGGACGCCGTCGATCTCGGCGAGGTGCAGGCGGCGCAGGCCGGACAGGGTGCCGCAGACGGCGACGGTGGTGTGGGCGGTGGCGATCAGGTGGCAGCTGCCCGCCGGGTCGAGGGCGAGCGCCCGGCCGGGGTCGCGGACGCGTTCGGCGTGGCGGCGCAGGTGGTGGGTGCCGGTGTCACAGGTGCCGAACACGGCCAGGGCGACCGGCCCGGCCGGGCGGTGAGCGCCTCGCCGCGGGCCAGCGGCCGAGGGTCCAGGGGCGGCCGCTGGGGTGGTGCAGGACACGGCTCGCGGCCGTGTCCCGTACCCCGGCCATCGCCGCCGCGGCGTCGGTGTCCGGGAGGACGACGAACCGCGTCCGCCGGTGGCCGTTCACTGCCCGGTCCTCAGGGGATCAGGTAGTAGCCGTGGACGTCGGGCTGGTTGCCGATGTCGAAGCCGCGGGTGAGGTCCGTGAAATCGCCGAGTTCGATCAGCACCGGGGGCTCGTACACGTCGCCGGTCATCACGATGTCCTCTCGTTCGCAAGGGAGTTGGACGCGGTCACCGGCCGGCGGCCTTCCACTCTTCCTGCCGGCTTCGCCTCCGGACAAGCGCTGCCCGGGCCTTCGGCCGGAACCCGACGGCCCCGCCGGGAGTGGCCGGCGGCGCTCCCGGGACTGATGGACCGCCGGATGGCCGGGTGGCGGGGGCGCCGGGAGGCGGGCCGGGTTCGGCCAGCGGGGGCGAAGAGGTACGGACCTCTCCGCGCCTCGGACGGGCGGGGGCGCTTCCGGGAGCGGGGCGAGGCCGAACAGGACCTGGCCGCCCGCGGGATCGTGGTGGAGGAGGTCCGCGACGCACCCGACCGGCCGGGCCGGGAGTCCCCCTTCGCGGCCCGGCGCCCGCGACCCCGGCCGTGCGTGAGAAGTCGGCCGGGCCGACTTCTCACGCCGCCCCGGCCCGGGCGGGGCCACCGCCATCCAGCCGATCGTCCTGCGTGCCCCCGCGCTCCGGGTTCCCCGGCCCCCTGATCGGCCGAGAGTCCTGTGCGGGAGCCCGCCACACGCGTGAGAGAGTCGGGGGCGCAACTGGTGTGCGCGTGAAGGGGATGCCCGTGGAGCGGGTGCCGGAAGCCGAGGTGGTGCGGTGGCTGACGAACGGCGAGATCGCCGACGGGCCTTCGCACGCCGCCCTGTCCTGCTACCCGGGCCCTCATCGGCTCGCCCAGCGTTCCTGACCGGCCCGGCGGCGGAGGTGGTGGATCGTGCCCAGGCGTGACTATGAGGACGACCCGAACGCCCCGAAGGCGAACTCCCTGGTCCCGGCCGCGTCGGTCGTCGTGGTCGACGACGCGGGCCGGGTCCTGCTCCAGCGGCGTACCGACAACGGGATGTGGGCGCTGCCCGGCGGCCGGATGGACATCGGCGAGTCGCTCGCCGGGTGCGGGATCCGCGAGACGCGCGAGGAGACCGGCATCGACGTCGAGATCACCGGGATCGTCGGCACCTACACCGACCCCGGCCACGTCTTCGCCTACGACGACGGCGAGGTCCGCCAGGAGTTCTCCGTCTGCCTCCTCGCCCGCCCGCTCGGCGGCCGGCTGCGGGTGTCCGACGAGTCCCACGAGGTGGCGTGGTTCACCCCGGCCGAGACGGACGGGCTGCCGATGGTGGCGAGCATCCGCAAGCGGCTGGCCGACTGGCGCTCCGGGAAGATCCCCGTGGTGCGCTAGGAGCCCCGGGCGAGCACCCCGGAGCACACCGGCGACCGCGACGCCCCGTGCGTTTCAGGCGGCTTTCTCAGCGAGGACGTTCCACTCCTCCGATCGGGCGGCCGTACTCCTTCTCGATCGACGGGAAGCAGGAGGCGGGGCCCTTCACGGCGGGGGTGGCGGTCGTCAACGTGGTCCTTCCGAAGAAGTGCGGTGCGGTCACGAAGTAGGACCGTGACCACACCGCGAACTCATCGCCCCCACAGGGCGATCCGCGTCATACCCCGCCGCTGGTCCAGCGGCGGCGCCGGATGGGCGGGGCCGATCTCTCGTCCCGCAGGTGTTCAGGTGCGTGCGGCCTGGGTGCGGCAGTGGGTGAGGGCGTAGCGGAGGCGGGTGTCCGGGTTGGGGGTGGTGGTGAGGAGTTCTCCGGCGGTGACGAGGGCGGCCCAGTAGGTGGCGGGGTCGCCGGTGCGGGGCAGGGGCGTGGCGGAGGTGAGGGAGAGGTAGGCGGCGGTGAGGTTGCCGGTGGTGAACCAGCGCTGGAGGCCGTGGTGGTGGCCGGGGCGGAGGCCGCCGTGGGCGTCGACGGCGGTCAGGAGGTGGGCGACGACAGTGCGCTCGGTGGGGGTGAGTTCCTTGGGGACGTCGAAGACGCCGAGGGCTTCGAGGACTTCGCCGGTGTCGGCCTCGGAGTCGGGGCGGGGGTCGGCGAGCAGGGCGTCGTGGCAGTCGGCGAGGCGGCGGCCGGTCTCGGCCGCAGGGATGTCGAGGGCGAGGCACACGGCCTCGGCGCAGGGCATGGGCTGGTGGCCCAACCGAGCGAGGAGCGCGTACGTGGCAGCGGGGGTCGCGCCGCGCGAGAGGGTGTGCCGGGCGAGGGTGACGAGGTGCATGAGGGTGGCGGCTTTCAGGCGATGGAGAGGACGGGGTTGGGGGTGGGGGCGATGACGGCCCAGACGAACTTGCCGGGACTGCCAGGACGGGGGCAGCAGCCCCAGCGCTCGGCGAGTTCGTTGACGAGAAGGAGACCGCGCCCGCACTCGTCCTCCGGCCCGGCGGCACGGAGGGACGGTCGGCCGCTCCCGGCGTCGTGGACCTCCAGCCGGAGACGGGAGTCGACCAGCGCGAAGCGGACCTCGATGTGCCGGTCGTCGGGAGCGTCGCAGTGCCGAACGGCGTTGGCGAAGAGTTCGCACAGGAGGAGTTCGGCGGTGTCGGCGTAGCGGTCGCCGGCGGGCAGCCCGGACAGGTAGGCGCGCAGCAAGTAGCGGGCCAGCGGCGCGGATTCGACACAGGAGTCGAGACGCGCGACGAAGGGGCGGGGGCGACGGGCGGTGAACATGGGGAGTACCTCAAGGGGAGCGTGTGAACGGGGTGCGCTGAGCGGTGGGTGGGCACGAGACTGCGAGACCCCAGACGTCGCGCTGCGCTTCCGGCGAATCACCGGCTGTAGCCATGGTGGCGCTTTGCCCGCTACGATCGGAAGGCTTTCCCACTTGACACTTTCCCCGGGTGGTATTCGTCCCGGCAGTGGAGGTTTGGCCGTGCGTGAGTCTCAGCTGGATCCATCGGCTTCACCCCTTAAGGCCTTCGGAGCCCAACTGCGCAGGCTGCGCAAGGCGGCCGGCTTGACGCAGACCCAACTTGGCGAGCTGACTCAGCTAAGTGACAGTCAGATTTCTAACCTCGAACGAGGGACACGCAATCCCACACTCGACTGGGTTCGTGTTGCCGACAGGGTCCTCGACACGGGCGGAACACTGGAACTGACGTACTGGAGCCTCAGAGGGTCTTCCTTCCTGCCGGGCTACCCGGAGTACGTAGCCAAGGAGCGGGAGGCCAAGGTCATCCGGCTCTTCGAATTGGGAGTCATCCCCGGTCTCGTGCAGACTCGCGCTTACGCTGAGGCGCTGGAGACCGGTGCCGTGGCGCGCGGAAGCGTCACGGCCGAGCAGGGGGCCGAACGCCTTCGACTGCTGCTGAACCGGCAGGATCGAGTCAACAGGGATCCAGCTCCGCTGGTGCATGTGGTCCTGGACGAGAGTTGTCTTCGGACCGTGGTTGGCGGGGAAGCTGTCATGACCCAACAGCTGGAGCATCTGGAGACGTTGGCCCAACGGCCCAACTATGTGGTTCAAATCGCACCCTTTGACCTGGGTGCGCTTCGCCCGTTCATGCGGTCCATGTCGCTTCTTGATCTCGGCGACGGCACCTCGCTCGGGTACACCGAGACGCATCAGCGTGGATACCTGGAGAACGACCGGGCGATCGTGTCCGCTTGGGCGAGGGAATACGATCTGCTTCAGGTGGAAGCGTTGTCGCAGTCGGCATCGCTCACAAGGATCAGCAAGGCGCGAAGGGACTCTTCAGCATGAGCGGGAACGTTGACCTGAAAGGTGCTTCCTGGAGTAAGAGCAGCTACAGCGGCAACGGCGGACAGTGCGTTGAGGTGGCCTCCGGCTTCCCAGGCCTGATGCCCGTCCGTGACTCCAAGGACCCCCACGGCCCGTCTCTGGTCTTCCCGGCTGCGGCCTGGGGCTCGTTCATCGCCGCTGTCCGCAGCGGCGAGTTCGGCGACGTCTGAGCCGAAGACCTGAACCGCGGTGCCGCCGTCCGCGCCTGATCGAGGTACGCGCGCTGGACAACATCACGATCCAGGTCCTCACTGGTGGCCCCGGATATCACCTGGGAACCACCGGGCCCTTCGCTGTCTACCTGTTCGGCGACCTGCCGGGGGACGCCGTGGGCCTACATCGAGCAGGACCTGAGGTTCAAGGACCAGCCGGCGAAACCCGCCCGCCATAACCGTCAGTTCGAGGTGCTCATGTCCCAAGCGCTCGGCCCGCAGGCGACGCGGCCATACATGCCGGGAAACCCTGACGAACGGTACGAGTTGGGGACAACTGAAAGGATGACCATGCACGACGGCACCACCCTCGACCAGGGCGGCTACAGCTGGGCCAAGTCCAGCTACAGCAGCAGCGAGATCGGCAACTGCGTCGAGGTCGGCCGGACTCCGGCCGGCACCATCCCGGTGCGCGACACCAAGCAGCACCGGCGTGGCCCGGTCCTGGAGTTCGCCCCCGCCGCGTTCCAGAGCTTCCTCGACGCCGTCAAGGCGGGCGAGTTCCCGGTGCGGCTGTAACGGGTGAACGACGGGTGGGTGGGCCCCGGCGAGAGAACCGCCGGGGCCCACCCACCTCTTGCATACCACCTGACCACGACACTGAACGCAAATAGCCCCTCGACGATTCCGGGCAAACGGTCTCGACCGTCAACTGACGCATGACCGGGCTGATACTGCGCGGGTTTTGGCAATGGACGGGAAAGCCGCTACGAGGCCTGGGGAGACCGGGCGTTCAACGCCCAGCAGCCCTCACCGCACTCGCCCCGGCTGATCGCGATGATCCGTCCGACCCGCTGAACCCAGGGGCGCGTCCGGCGGGTTGCGCGAGCGTGTGACCGCCCTGTCTCTGCCCGCCTCGGCACAGAAACAGGAGCAGCACCCCATGCCGGACCAGGACCGCGTCATCCACATCCGCCGCCCCTACCTCGACCTGATCGCCGCCGGCACCAAGACCGTCGAGGTACGTGTCGGCTACCCCTCCATGCGCAGGATCCGGACCGGGCAGACCCTCGTCTTCGCATCCGAGGACGCCCACTGCCGTACCCAAGTCGTCAAGTCGCCGAGTACCCCACCTCCGAGGCCATGCCCGACGCCGAGGACCACGAGGCGATCGGCTCCGAAGGCATGACCCGGGCCGAACTCCTCGCCGCCTGCCGCGACGTCTCCCCTCCCGAGAAGGAACGGCTCGGCGTCCTCGCCATCCACCTGCGACTCACCCCGTAACCAGGGCCCGACCGCGGGGGGGGGGGGGGGGGGGGGGGGGGGGGGGGGGGGGGGGGGGGGGGGGGGGGGGGGGGGGGGGGGGGGGGGGGGGGGGGGGGGGGG
>NZ_JBVITE010000089.1:0-23047 GCF_055575155.1 Kitasatospora sp. NPDC034533 | reverse complement strand
GTGAACGTCCTGTGGGCTCTGATCCGTGACGGACGGTGCTACCAAGGCGACCTCCCAGTCACATCAGCGGCTTGACAACAGCATTAGGAGGTGATCGCCCCGAAGAGGCTGACGCCCGCCAGCACCACCATGACCGCCGCCGCCACCCGGATGATCAGCTTCATCGGCACGTACTTGAGCAGCTTCTGCCCGCCCACGATGGCGATCCCGCCGACCGCGCACAGCGCCAGCCAGGAGCCCAGGCCGACGGCCAGCGGGTCGGCGTACTTGGCGGCCAGGTTGGCGGTCATGATCTGGGTCAGGTCGCCGAACTCGGCGATCGCGACCACCACGAAGCTGGCCCCGGCCACCTTCCAGAAGCTGTTCGAGGACGGCTCCTTGGCGGCGTGCCCGTCCTCGTCCCCGCCTCCGTGGAACAGCAGCATGGCCGCACCGACCAGGAACAGCAGGCCGGTGACGCCCTCCACCCAGCGGTGCGGCAGCAGCGAGAGCAGGTGCCCGGCCACGAGCGCCAGGCCCACCTGGAGGGCCATCGCGGCGGCGACGCCCGCGAAGACGTGGCTCGCCCGGTACTTGGTGCCGAGCACCAGGCTGGCCAGCGCGGTCTTGTCCGGCAGTTCGGCCAGGAAGATGATGCCGAAGGTCAACGCGGCAACGGTCAGACTCATCAGGGGTTCCTCGGTCAGCGGGCTGCCCGGCCTCCGCAGGTCCGTCAGGGGACGCTTCGGCCCGACAGCACTGGTCATGGTCACAGCACTGCGGCCGAAGGTCTCGCCGGCACCGCTCATCGAGCGGGGCCCCGGGCGCCGGGCCCGTGGGGGCCAGTATGTCGACGGTCCGGTGGAGGGCTACTCCCCTTCAACGGCCCCCACCCTACCCGACCGCGCCGACCGGCCGATCCGGCGGGACGACCCGCCCGGAGCCTAGGCAGCCGCCCCGTGCGGCTCGGCCGCCACCAGCCCGCGCCCGACCAGCTCCAGCACCACCACGATCGCCACCGACTCCACCGCCAGCAGCCCGATCAGCACGAACAACTGCACCGCCCCCGCCTGGACCGGCGAGGCCCCGCCCAGCAGCATCCCGACGAAGGCCCCGGGCAGGGTGACCAGGCCGACCGTCCGGGTCTGGTCCAGCGCCGGGACGAGCGAGGTCGCCGCCGCCGTCCGGCAGATCTCCAGCCGGGCCTCCCGCTCCTCGAAGCCGAGCGCCAGCGCCGCCTCCACCTCGCCGCGCCGCAGCCGCAGCTCGTCCAGGGCCCGCCGACCGGCCAGCGAGGTGGCACTGAGCGCGCCGCCGATCAGGATGCCCGCGACCGGGATGACGGACAGCCCCCGGGCGGGCAGCAGTCCGACGCCCAGCAGCAGTGCGAGCACCGGCAGCACCCCGACACCGATCGGGGCGGCGGCCCAGACCCAGCCGGGCCCCGGGGTCATCCGCCGCCCGGCGGTGCGCACCGCGACCGTGAACATCAGCAGCACGAACAGCGACGACCACCAGAGCGAGCCGACCACCCAGGTGATCACCGCGGCGACGGCGGCCAGCTGCACCACCGCGCGCAGCCCGGCCCGCAGCACCGCGTGCCCGTGTCCGAGCAGGCCCCACCCGGCCACCGCGACGGCGGCCAGCAGCAGCACGGCGGTGACCACCCCGAGCACCGGGGTGACCGGCAGCAACTGGCCGGCGGAGGCCGCCAGGTCCGCGGAGGTCCTCACACCCACCGGGCCCGTCAGATCCAGCTGGTGAACCACATGCGGTCCTGCCAGGACGACATCGGGATCACCTGCGCCGTGTACAGCGGGTAGAAGAAGGCGAAGCAGCCGACGATCGCGAGCACGATCGCCCCGGCCGCGATCGCGCCGGTCCGGCGGCGCCCGGGGCCGCACCCGGCCGGGCCGAGCACCGCCCCGAGCATCTGGGCGACGGCCAGGCACAGGAACGGCACCAGCACGACCATGTAGAAGGAGAAGATCGTCCGTTCCTGGTACCGGAACCAGGGCAGGTAGACCGCGGCCACCGCGCAGAGCACCGCGCCCGAGCGCCAGTCCCGCCGGAAGAACCAGCGCCACAGCAGGTAGACCAGCGCGAAGCAGGCCGTCCACCACAGGAACGGCGTGCCGAGGCCGAGGATCTGCGCCGCGCAGCCGCCCGAGGAGGTGCAGCCGCGCTGCCCGGCCGGGACCTGCTCCCAGTACATCGAGACCGGGCGGCCCACCACCAGCCAGGAGAAGGGGTTGGACTGGTAGGTGTGCGGGGTGCTCAGACCGGTGTTGAAGTCGTACATCTGCGCGTGGTAGTGCCACAGGCCGCGCAGCGGCGCGGGCACCCAGCTCATCGGGACCTGGGGCAGCGGGATGCCGAGGAAGCTGTCCGGGGAGAGCCCGGCGCGCCCGTCCGCCCAGTGCCGGTCGTAGCCGCCCCCACCGTTCCCACTGTTGGCCAGCCAGCCGCTCCAGGAGCCGACGTACACCACCGTGGCGGAGCCCACCATGGCGAGGAAGGCGGGGACGGCGTCCCGGCGCAGCATGGAGCGCCAGGGGTGGCGGGCTCCGGCGCCGCGGCGGCCGGCCTGGTCCCACAGGACGGTCAGCAGGCCGAAGGCGGCGAGGACCATCGCACCGTTCCACTTGACCGCGCAGGCGGCGCCGACGAACACCCCGGCGGCGATCCGCCAGGGGCGCCACCCGAGCCGGACGGCGTCGCCGTCGGCAGCCGTGGCGAGCCGGGCGCGGGTGTGGTCGCGGTCGATCAGCAGGCTGCCGAAGGAGGCGAGCACGAAGAACATCTGGATGCCGTCGAGCAGGCCGACCCGGCTCATCACCAGCTGGAGGCCGTCGACCGACATCAGCAGCGCGGCGGTGCAGCCGATCAGGGTGGAGCCGAAGAGGCGGCGGCCGATCCGGGCGAGCATCAGCACGGTGAGGGTGCCGAGCAGGGCGGTCATGAACCGCCAGCCGAAGGGGTTGAGCCCGAACAGCTGCTCGCCGATCGCCACCACCCATTTGCCGAGCGGCGGGTGCGCGATGAACTCGGCCGCGGAGCTCAGCGGGACGGAGGGCGGGGAGGCCAGGATGTCGGCGTTGGCGTGGTCGGGCCAGGTGCCCTCGTAGCCCTGCCGGAGCAGCGACCAGGCGTCCTTGGGGTAGTAGGTCTCGTCGAAGACGAAGGCCCTGGGGTAGCCGAGGTTCCAGAACCGCAGCAGGCCGGCGAAGAGCGCGACGCCGATCGGTCCGAGCCAGCCGGAGCGGTCGGCCGCCCAGCGGACCAGGCCCCCGCGCGGGACCGGGGCCGGGGCGGCGGGGGCCGGGGCCGCCGGTGGGTGCGTGAGCGCCGCTTGCGTCATAGCCTCGCCGATTCGTCTGTCTGTTCCGCCCGGAGTACGGGCGCCGCCGGGGGTCCGGGCGCTTGCCCGGGTCCTGCCGCTCCGGTGTGGGCCGGACGGTCGACAGCCACCGACACTATGTGGCGGTGCTCGGGAAGCCAAGCGCGACGGGCGCCGACCAGGTGACCTGGTCGGCGCCCGATTCAAACGCCCTTGCGGGCCGTTGCGCTACGCGGCGGTCTGGAGCTCCCGGACCGGGACGGCGTGGACCACGGCCGGGGCCGCGTTGTCCTGCTCCGGCGTGAGGTGCGGCCGCAGCCGCAGCGCCAGGGCGACGATCAGCAGCGTGGAGCCCGCCATGGCCGCGAGGTACAGCGGCCAGGTGCCGGAGCCGACCAGCAGCACGCCGACGGCGGGGCCGACCGCGACCGCGATCTGCTTCACCAGGGCGTATCCGGCGTTGTAGGTGCCGAGCAGCCGGGCCGGGGCGAGGTCCGCGACGATCGGGCCCATGGTGGGCGCGAGCAGCGACTCGCCGACGCCGAAGAGGGCGTAGATCGAGACGATGGCGACCGTGGCGGCCATGGCCTCCGTCCGGATCAGGCCGGCCACCAGGGCCATCGCCCAGGCGCCGAGCCAGACCACGGCGGCCGCGGCCATCGCGGTGGTGCGGCGGCGGCGCGCGGTGATCCGCACCATGAACATCTGGAGCACCACGATGGTCAGCGCGTTGGCGCCGATCGCGAAGCCCAGGGTGGAGGGCGCGGTGCCGACGGTGTCGGTGGCGAAGGCCGCGACGCCGGACTCGAACTGGCCGTAGCAGGTGAAGAAGATCAGCCCGGCGAGGATGCTGAGCCGCACCATCGCCTTGTCGGCGAGCAGGGCGCGCAGGCCGGTCGGGCCGTCCGCCCTCTCGTGGACGGCGGTCAGCTGGACCTTGGGCATCCGGGCGGTGCCGGTGACCAGGGCGAGGCCGAGGAACGTCGCCGCCTCGATGGTGAACAGCCGGGTGAGGCTGGCCGGGTCGGCCACGTTCACGATCTGCCCGCCGACCAGCGCACCGACGCCCATGCCCAGGTTGACCAGGGTGAACTGGAGCGCGAAGGCGTGCGAACGGGTGGCGGCCGTGGAGCAGCGGACGATCATCGTGGCGAGCGCCGGCTGGCAGGTGGTGACGCCCGCGCCGAACAGGAAGGACGAGACCAGCAGGGCCGGGGTGCCGGTGGCGTGGCCGAAGGCGAACGCGCCGGTGGCGGCGAGCCCCGCGCCGGCCAGCAGCACCGGGCGGGGGCCGTACCTGTCGATGCCGCGGCCGGTGAACGGGAGCACGGCGAGGGCCGCCAGCGCGAAGACGGTGAACACCATCCCGGCCGCCAGCGAACCCAGCCCGCGCACCTGGTCCACGTACACGAACATGTACGGCATCGTGAACCCGCCGCCGAACGCACTGAGCGCGTTGCCGATCTGGACGCGGCGCAGCGGGCCGCCCGCTCCACGCCGCTGCTGCCTCTGCTGCTTCACCGTGCCGGTCACCGTGCACATCCCTTCCTGGTTTCGACTGGATACTCTTGAGCCCGGAAGACTTCAGAGCTAAAGTTTGACGAGATAAAGTCTTAGCACCGGAAGGGTGCGGAGTCAAAGGCTTAAGGAGTGCACGACCGTGCGACACTGTTCGGCATGACTACGGACAAGCCGCGGCCGGCTGTCGGCACGCCCGTCCCGGCCACCCGCCTGGAAGTCGGCATCGCGGAGCAAGTGGCTCTATACCAGCGGGAGTTCCCCACCGTCGACCCACAGGTGGAGACCATCGTGCAGTCCCTCCTCCGGCTGTCCCGGCGGATGGGCGTGGCGTACGACCGCCAGCTGACTGTGCTCGGAATCACCTCCGCCGAGTGGGAGGTGCTCAAGGCCCTGGTGGTCTCCGGCAGCCCGTACCGGCTGGGGCCGGGCGAGCTGGCCAAGCGGCTCGGGCTCACCCCGGCGGCGATGACCCACCGGATCGACCGGATGGTGGCCGACGGCCTGGTCACCCGGGAGCGGGACGAGGCCAACCGGGTGCGGGTGATCATCGAACTGACCGAGACCGGCCGGGACAAGTGGCTGGAGTCGATGCGGATGGCGGCGGTGTTCGAGGAGGAGTTCCTCCAGGACGTCGCGGGCGAGGAGCGCGTCGAGCTCTCCGCGACGCTGGGCCGGATGCTGCGGCGGATCGAGGAGAGCCAGCCGGACGCGCTCGGGCGCACCGAGGACCTGGCCTGACCCGCGGGGCCCCGGGGAAAGCAGACGAGTCCGGCCCGCCGGGAGGAGGTTCCTCCCGGCGGGCCGGACTCGTCACTTCAGGTGCCGCGAGGGTCCGTCAGGCCCTCGGCGCTTCGACCGTCAGCAGGGGCCGAGGTCGGTCCAGACGCCCCACGAGCCGCTCAGGCTCGGGTCGTCGCCCTGGGTCCACCACTTGTTGGAGTAGTAGTGGCCCTTCCACGAGACCTTGGTGCCGCCGGCCGCGTACACGGTGCCGGCGTTCCAGCTCGGGGCGGCCGAGCAGGACGGCGCCGGCGTGGTCTGGGTGGCGGTCGGGGTCGGGGTCACCGTGCCGGTCGGGGTCGGGGTCGGGGTCGACGAACCGGTCGGGGTCGGGGTCGGCGTCGCCGAACCGGTCGGGGCCGGCGGGGCCGGGCAGGAGGCGGCGGAGCCGTTGGTGGCGCTCACCATCTTGTCGAACAGGGCGGTCTTGGTGCCCAGGTCGTACAGCGAGAAGGCGAAGGAACCGCCGAGGCCGTTGCAGTGCGCGTAGTCGAGCTTGGCCTGGATCGACTTGGCGTCCTCACCGCTCCAGAAGGTGTTGCCGTCGTAGAAGTACGTGGCCTGGGCCGCGTCGTCCCAGTAGGTCTTCGACGGGTTGTCGACGAAGCCCGCGAGCTCCTTGTACATCTGGATGCCGGGCATGTTGCCGGACATCGCCGCGCCGGCGGCCGGCTGCGCGGCGGGCTGGAACAGGCCGTGCTGGCCGTTGTCCTTCACGCCGGTCCAGCCGCGGTAGTAGAACGGCACACCCATGTTGATCTTGTTGGCGGGGAAGCCGCCGGGGATGCCGTAGTCCTTGTCACCGACCGTCCACGCCTTGATGGCGTTGTCGATCGAGTACTTGCCGTTGCCCGGCTTGACCGGGGTCGACGGGTCGTTCGGACCGGCGTAGAGCGCGGCCTGGTGGTTGGTCGGGCCCTGGGCGTCCCAACCGCCGTGCATGTCGTAGGTCATGACGTCGAGGAAGGTCAGGTACTGACCGATCTTGTCGGTCTCGACGTTCATGATCTTGTCCTGGCCGGCGCCGACCGCCGCCGCCAGGGCGTAGGTCTTCTTGTCGGCCGCGCCCTGCGCGTCCAGCTGGGTGCGGAACTCCTTCAGCAGGGCGGTGAAGTTCTGCTTGTCCGCCGGGCTGGAGAGGTTGCCGGTGTGGCCGCCGCCGCCCGGGTACTCCCAGTCGATGTCGATGCCGTCGAAGATGCCGGCCGCCGAGCCCGGACCGCCGTAGCCGGCGTCGACGGGCAGGTTGCCCTTGATGAACATGTCGATGCAGGACGACACCAGGTGCTTGCGCGAGGCGTCCGTGGCGGCGGCCGCCGAGAAGTACTTGGAGTAGGTCCAACCACCGATGGAGAGCAGGATCTTGAGGTTCGGGTTCTTCGCCTTCAGCTTCTTCAGCTGGTTGAAGTTGCCCGCGATCGGCTGGTTCCAGACGTCGCCGACGCCGTCGACCGAGATGTCCGGGCCGAAGCTCTTCTGGTAGTCGGCGAACGCGTCCGCGGCGCCGTCACCCGCGTTGGGGTTGTTGTCGTTCTGGTCCGCGGCCTTGGTGGCCTGGAAACATCCGAGGTCGGTCGGGTGGATGTTGGCGAACGAGTAGATCATGTAGTCCAGCTTCCCGGCGACGCCGGTGTCCTGGATCGTCTTGGGGTAGTACGCGTTCGCGTAGATCGACCACTGGTCGTAGTACGCGACCTTGAGGCCGCCGCTGGTGGCGGGCGCACCGGTCGAGTTGGTGGTCGCGGCGTTGGCCGCGCCGCCGCCGGTCAGCGCGAGGCCGGCGCCGAGCAGCAGGGAGGCGGTGGTGCCGACCGCGATGGCGGCCAGGCTCTTGGGCCGACGGCGGGAGCCGCCGTCCGGAGCCGGGGTCCCGGCCCTTTCAATGCGTGAGCGCAGCATGGGTGCGTGACTCCTGGTTGTGGGGGTTTCCCGTCGCCCCGGGGGGCACTCGTCCGGGGTGGGGCCGGACGACCGGGACATGACAGGCATGGGTGGGGAATCGAGCGGGATCAGACCATGACGGACTACCGGGATGTGCCGAACCGGCGCCGGCGGCACGAGGCCGCTGACGCCGGTTCAGGGGCTCCCTGCACCTGGGGAATAAAAATGGACTAGACCAACTCACCCGTCAAGGGGTCCTGTTGGGCCTTGAGCCCCGCTTAAGGTTCCACCCCCGCGCTGAGCTGGGCGGCTGCGCCGGGAGTCATCAGCGCGAGTCAGTACCGGACGGCGTTCGCCACCTCGGCCCTGACCGCGCCGGAGAGTTCGCGGTTGGAGCGCCCGGTGGCCTGGGCGCTCTGCCCGGCGGCCACGTCCTGGACGGTCACCGCGGTCGCGTCCAGCACCTTGCCGGACTCGTCGGTGAAGTTCAGCTGGACCACGTACCGGTACGGCTGCTGCCCGTGGTTGGTGACGGTCAGTCGCGCCTGCGCCCTGCCGTCCGATCCGGTGGTCACCGACTCGACGGCGACGTCCGCCTTGGCGTCCAGCCCTCCCTTGATCCCGGCGACGGCCGAGGAGGCCGCCGACGCGGCCGACGAGGCCCGCGCCCGCGCCGAGGCGATCGCCGTCTCCGCCTCACCGGCCCCCGACGCCAGCGCCGAGGCGGCGGAGGCGGCGGCGCTCGCGGCCTTCTTCACGGCGGCGGCCGCCGAGGAGCCCGCGTCCTTCGCGCCGCCGGCGGTGGAACAGCCCGCGAGCACCGCGGCGCCGACCACCACCGCGGCCAACCCCCCGGCGACGAGCGGTCGCCGGGGTCGCGCCGGCGGCGCGCCCGGGTCCCGCGCGGTGGTCCGCGACAGCGCCCTCGGCAGGGCCCCCGGCGGGGCCGGGGAGCCGGCGCGGGTGAGCGGCTGGCGGTCCATGTGGTCCCTCGTCTCCGGTCGGGCGGTCCGGCTCCGCGCTCGGGCGGCCCGGTTCCGCGCTCGGGCGGTCCGGCTCCGCGCTCGGGCGGCCCCGGTGGCGGCACGGTGTGCCGGGGCTGCCCGGCACACCTCCCGCCCACCCTCCGGGAGCCCGCGGACCGTCGCCAGCAGGGCTGCTGCCTCCGGATGACGCGGCGGCTACGAGAGCCCCGAGCCCTCCTGCTCGTCCGACTCCACCGCGGCCCGCTCCTCCCGCAGCCGCACCACGTGCCGGCGCCGCGCGACCACGCCGTACGCCCCGGCCGCGCTCGCCACGAAGGACACCAGGCCGACCCACGGCCGGTCGAAGACGTGGCCGGTCAGGTGGTCCAGCGAGTACCGGCCGGCGCCGGCCAGGCCGATCGCCAGTCCGGCCGCGCCGAGGAAGGCCGGGTACTCGTAGCCGCCGGACATCGCGAAGAAACCGGCCGGGGCGTGCACCGACACCGCGCCCGCCATCGTCCCGGCCACCACCGCCCCGGCCGCCGGGGTGGCCAGCCCGGCCACCAGCAGCGCACCGCCGCCCGCCTCGCCGACACCGGCCGCGAGCGCGCTCTGCCGGGCCGGGTGGAAGCCCATGTGCTCCATGGCCTCGGTGGTGCCCTCCAGGCCGCCGCCGCCGAACCAGCCGAACAGCTTCTGGGTGCCGTGCGCGATCAGCACCCCGCCGACCGCGCTGCGCAGGGCCAGCAGGCCCAGGTCCTTACGGTTCAGGCACATGTCGCATCCTCGTTTCGGTCTCGGCGCAGGGATGGACCGCCTCGTCGGCGGTCCTGCTTCCGCGGCACCTTCCATGGCACCCGAGAGCGACCGTCCCTTCGAGCCGGGGCCGCCATCCGGGCGAATTCGCCGCCGATCGGGAATGAACCCGAGGAGCGGACCGCCGGCCGGAGAGACCTACGCCACGCCCGGCCGCGGGGCGTGGCGGGCCGGGCGCACCCGGCCCCGCGGTCATGCTGGGCCCATGTTCGTCTTCAACCTCGCCAGCGCCTTCATCACCTTCTTCGCCGTGGTCGGGCCGCCGAAGACCCTGCTGGCCTTCGCCCGCCTGGCGGGGACCCGCAGCAACCAGGAGCTGCGCCGGCTGGCGGCGCTGAGCACGGTCATCTCGGCGGTGATCGGCCTGGTGCTCGGCTTCGGGGCCGACGAGCTGACCACGCTGTTCCACATCAGCGACCAGTCGCTCCGGATCGCGGGCGGGGCGATCTTCTTCGTCTACGCCGTCGCCCTGGTCTTCGGTGTCCACCTCGGCGCGGAGGGCGACGAGGACGAGCACCTGGCGAACCCGCTGGTGGACGGCATCCGCGAGCTCCTGCTGCCGTACGTCGCCAGCCCGCTCGCGATCACGGCCGTCCTGGTCGCCTCGCTCAACCAGGACGACTGGGGCTGGAAGGCCGCCGTCTCCGGGGCCTACGTGGCCGTCGTGGTGATCAACTACCTCTGCGTGGCGCTGCTGGCGCCGCTGATGCGGCGCACCCACCGCACCTCCCTGGAGGTGCTGTCCCGGCTGCTCGGGCTGCTGCTGGCGGCGGTCGGCGTGGAGCTGTTCCTGGAGGGCCTGGCGGGGCTCGGGGTGCCGCTGCCCGCGGGGCACTGAGCCGGGCGGGGAAACGGAACGGACGGGACGGGCCGGGCCGGGGGCGGCGACGGCGACGGGCCGGGAACCGCCGGTCAGGCCGCCGCGAGCCGGGCCAGCACCGCGCCGATCCGCTCGCGCACCAGCGGGTCGGCGACCAGCCCGTCCGGGCCGACCGCCCCGCGCTCCAGCGGAATCCGGACGCAGGCCCCGTCCACCACGGCCGCGCCGGTGTAGCCGAGGACGGTGCGCAGGGTGGCCTCGGCGCCCAGGCCGCGCCCCGGGCCGGCGGCGTTGATCCAGGCCGCGGGCTTGTCCGAGATCTCGATCCCGCCGACCGTCCAGTCCAGCAGGTTCTTGAACGCGCCCGGCAGCGTCCCCGCGTACTCCGGGGTGCAGACCAGCAGCGCGTCGGCCGCCTCGATCGCGGCCCGCAGCGCGACCACCGGCTCCGGCAGCGGGTCGGTGTCGTGGTCCGGGTTGAAGTGCGGCAGCCCGGCCAGCCCCGCGTAGTACGTGGTCCGCAGGCCGGGGGTGGCGGCGGCCACGGCGGCGGCCGTGCGCAGCACCGTCTCGTTGGTGGAACCGGCCCGGAGGCTTCCGGGCAGCAGCAGGATGTGGCGCTCGTTCGGCATGCCCGGGAACCTACTCCCTGACGCCCGCGTCAAGGCCAGCCGGCGGCCCGGCGGTGGTCACGGCGGGCCGACGCGGGCCGGCGCGGGGTCGGCCGGCGGCACGGCGGGCCGGCGCGGGTCGGTCTGCCGTGCCGCGACCGTCAGCGCGGTTCGACCGGCCGCCAGAACACCGGACTGGACAGGATCATCGAGCTGGACGGCTGGCCGTAGCCGCCGAGCCGGTCGCACACCGCCTCGAACTCGGCCATCGTCGACACCGCGACCAGCAGCACGCAGCACGCCCCGCCGGTGACCCGGTGCAGCTGGACCACCTCCGGCCAGGTCGCCACCTCCGGATCGCGCAGCACGCAGCGCGGGCCGTAGCACTGGATCTGGACCAGGGCCGTGATCGGCAGCCCGGCCCGGGTGAGGTCCACATGGGCGTGGTAACCGCTGATCACCCCCTCGGACTCCAGCCGGCGGACCCGTTCGGCCACCGCGGGTGCGGACAGGCTCACCCGGCGGGAGAGTTCGTTGTACGAGAGCCGGGCGTCGGCCTGGAGCTCGGCCAGCAGACGGCGGTCGACGGCGTCCAAGGCGGCCTCCCGGGCGGTCGGGATCACGGGGTTTGCGTTCACAAGGCGAATCAGCCGAACGCCTCGCGAACGACAGGTCCGGAGGCGGTTGCGATGCCCGTCGACCATTCAAGCGGGGGGCACCGCCGCCGCACAATGGGCACCGGTGGAACCCGGCGGTCCGTCCGGGTCACAGGACCGGGCTTTCCGGGCCCGGTCTCCCGGACCGGGCCCCGCCGAGCCGGGTCCGACCGGACCGGGCGAGGGCGCCCGGAGGGATCAGGAGGGATCGGGATGGGGCACGACACGGTGGAGACGCCCAACCTGTCGTTCGGTCGGTCCGGCGCGCCGGGCCGGGGCACCCCGTACGCCCAGTACGTGCGCCTGGAGGAGCTGCACGGCCTCCAGCACCCGCGCAGCGAGGAGCCGGCCGAGCTGTCGTTCATCGTCACCACCCAGGTGATGGAGCTGCTGTTCGACCTGCTGCGGCACGAGTGGACGCTCGCCCGGCAGGCCCTGCGCGAGGACGACCTGACCGCCGCACTGGCCGCGCTGCGCCGGGGCACCCACGTGCAGGACGTGCTGGTGGAGTCCTGGGACCTGCTGGCCACCATGACGCCACGCGAGTTCAACTCCTTCCGCCCGCTGTTCGGCGAGGCCTCCGGCTTCCAGTCCGCCGCCTTCCTGCACCTGGAGTTCCTGCTCGGCAACAAGAACGCCGCGCTGCTGAAGATGTACGACGGGATGCCCGCGACGCAGGCCGAACTGGCCGAGGCGCTGCGCTCCCCCGGCCTGTACGACGAGGCGCTGGCACTGCTGGCGCGCCGCGGCCTGGCGCCGCGCCCGGTGCCCTCCGAGCAGCGCTACCAGCCGTCCGCGGAGGTCGAGACGGCCTGGCGGCGGGTGTACACCGAGCCGGAGTGGGCCGCACTCCAGCCGCTCGGCGAGGCCCTGCTGGACGTGGCCGAGCGGGTCACCCGGTGGCGCCAGCGCCACCTCTCGGCGGTCAAGCGGACCATGGGCGGCAAGCCGGGCTCGGGCGGCTCCAGCGGGCTGGTCTGGCTGCGGAAGTCGGCCGACCAGGACGTGTTCCCGGAGCTGTGGACGATCCGGGACGAGCTGTGACGGGCCCCGCTCCGCACCCGGAGCACGAGGAAGGGACGGGAATGACCACGCGTGAGGAGTGCGCGGCGCTGGACGCCGTCGACCCGCTGGCGGAGTTCCGCAAGGAGTTCACCCTGCCGGACGGGGTGATCTACCTGGACGGCAACTCGCTGGGCGCGCTGCCGGTGCGCACGCCCGGGCGGGTGCGCCGGGTGGTCGAGGAGGAGTGGGGCCGGGAGCTGATCCGCAGCTGGAACGACGCCGGCTGGTTCGAGCAGCCGTACCGGCTGGGCCGGCGGATCGCGCCGCTGATCGGCGCCGACCCGGCGGAGGTGGTCGTCTGCGACACCACCTCGGTCAACCTGTTCAAGGTGCTGTCGGCCGCGCTGCGGCTGCGCCCGGGCCGGGGCACGGTGCTCGGCGACGCCGAGGCCTTCCCGACCGACCTGTACATCGCCGAGGGCGTGATCGGACTGGTCGAGGGCGCCCGCAGCGCGCTGATCCGCCCCGAGGAGCTGGACCGGCACCTGGACGGGGACGTCGCCGCGGTCGTCCTCTCGCACGTGGACTACCGCACCGGCGAGCTGCTGGACATGCCCGGGATCACCGCCCGGGTGCGGGCCGCCGGCGCCCTGATGATCTGGGACGTCTGCCACTCGGTGGGCGCCCTGCCGGTCGAACTCGGCGCCGCCGGCGCGGACTTCGCGATCGGCTGCACCTACAAGTACCTGAACGGCGGCCCCGGCTCGCCGGCCTTCCTGTACGTCGCCGAGCGGCACCTGGCGGCCGGCCCGCTCCAGCCGCTGAGCGGCTGGTTCGGCCACGCCCGGCCGTTCGCCTTCGAGCCCGGCTACGACCCGAAGCCCGGCATCGGCCGCTTCCTCACCAGCTCGCCCTCGCTGCTGGGCCAGGCCGCCCTGGACGCCTCGCTGGACCTCTGGGAGCGGGTCGACCTGGCGGCGGTCCGGGCGAAGAGCCTGGCGCTGACCGACCTGTTCGTCTCGCTGACCGAGGGGCTGGACGGCATCGAGGTGGTGACCCCGCGCGAGCACGCCCGGCGCGGCAGCCAGGTCGCGCTGCGGCACGCCGACGGCTACCCGGTGGTGCAGGCGCTGATCGAGCGCGGGGTGATCGGCGACTTCCGCGCGCCGGACCTGATGCGCTTCGGCTTCACCCCGCTCTACCTGTCGTACACCGAAGTGCTGGACGCGGCACGGCAGTTGGCCGAGGTGCTGGAGAGCGGCGAGTGGCGGGCGGAGCGGTTCTCCCGCCGGGGCGAGGTGACGTAGCGGCCGGGGCGAGGTGACGTGGGGACGGGGGCGCCTCCGGAGGCGGTGGCCCGGGGTTCGCGGGCGTGCCTTTGGTATTAATAATGCCCAGCATTAAGCTGGCCGCATGGCAAGGACACCGGCGGGCCACGAGACCCGCGAGAGGCTGCTGCGGGCGGCGGAGGAACTCTTCGCCTCCCGGGGTGTGGAAGCCGCCCTGACCAGGGACATCACCCGACTGGCCGGGCAGAGCAACCCGTCCGCCGTGCAGTACCACTTCGGCTCCCGCGAGGGCCTGCTCGACGCGATCATGGCCGGCCGCCAGGAGCGCACCGAGCGGGCCCTCGCGCCGCACCTGCCCGCGCTCGCGGACGCGGACCTGCCCGGACTGCTCGGCGCCCTGGTCTCCGCCGAGGCCACCGAACTGCGCACCGAACAGGGCCGGCGCTGCCTGCGGATCTCCGCGCAGGTCAGCCACAACAGCGGGGTCCGCACCCGGACCCCGCACCCCACCCTGGCCGGCGGCGGCTACTGGCGGCTGATCGAGCTGGTCGAGGAGCGGATCTCCGCCCTTCCGGAGCCGATCCGGCTGGAGCGGATCGACCTGGTCCTCACCCTCGTCGGCGCGGCCCTGGCCGACCGGGCGCAGCAGTACCTCACCGGGTCCACCCCCCTGACGGACGAGGAGACCTTCCTCGCCGACCTGGTGACGATGTCCGCCGCCATGCTCTCCTCCCCCGCCCCCCGAAGGAGCACGTCATGAACGACCTCACCGGCAAGACCGTCATCATCACCGGCGGCGCCCGCGGCCTGGGCGCCGAGGCCGCCCGGCTCGCCGTCGCGGCCGGGGCCAACGTGGTGATCACCGACGTGCTGGAGGACGACGGCAGCACCACCGCCGCCGAACTCGGCGAGCGGGCGCGGTTCGTGCGGCACGACGTGACCTCGGAGCAGGACTGGCAGCACGTGGTGGACTTCGCGGTGGCCGAGTTCGGGGCGGTGCACGGCCTGGTCAACAACGCCGGGATCTCCACCGGTTCGCTGCTCGTGGACGAGAGCGTCGAGCACTTCCGCAAGGTCCTGGACATCAACCTGACCGGCGTGTTCATCGGGATGAAGACCGTCGTCCCGGCGCTGCGCGCGGCCGGCGGCGGCTCGATCGTCAACATCTCCTCCGCGGCCGGCCTGATGGGCCTGGCACTGACCGCCGGCTACGGCGCCTCCAAGTGGGGCGTGCGCGGCCTGAGCAAGATCGGCGCCGTCGAGCTGGGCAGCGAGCGGATCCGGGTCAACTCGGTGCACCCGGGCATGACCTACACCCCGATGACCGCCTCGGTCGGCATCCAGCGCGGCGAGGGCAACTACCCCAACACCCCGATGGGCCGGGTCGGCGAGGCGCCCGAGATCGCCTCCGCCGTGGTCTACCTGCTCTCCGACGAATCCTCCTACGTCACCGGCGCCGAGCTGGCGGTCGACGGCGGCTGGACCACCGGCCCGACCGTCAGGTACGTCATGGGCCAGTGAGCCCGTCGCGGCCTCCGGGGCGAGCGTGGTGGCGCCACCCCGGAGACCGCCGCGACCCAGCTCAGGCCCGGACCGAGTTCGATCGCTGTCATCCTTGGGGCTGACCGACGTTGACGTGCCGTCATGGACTGGGGAGGCGTGCGTGAACCTCGAACTCGGCCCGCTGAAGCCCGAACCGGTCCCGCTGCTCCTCGGCCTGGCGCTGTTCCTCCTGCTGCCGTGGGCACTCGGCCGCCACCCGCTCCCCAGGATCGGACGCCTGCGGAAGGAACGCCGGGAGGCCGCCGGGGCCGCGCCGAACGCGCCGAGGCCCTGTTCGCCGAGACCGAGGCGACGCGGTAGGCCCGGCTGCTGGAGCCGGCCGAGGCCCGGCACGAGGCGGCCCGGATCCGGGAGGAGTACGCCGGGCGCGGCGCGGCGGCGCTGGTCGCGGCCCGCGCGGAGGGACTGCGCACCCGGGACGAACTGCTCGCCACCGGCGGCGCCCGGATCGCCGCCGACCGGGCGGAAGCGGCCCGGCTGCTGCGCCGGGACATCGGCGAGCCGGCCGGCCCCCTGGCCGGGCGGGTGATCGGCGAACCGGTGCACGCCGTCGCCGCCCGGCGGCGCGCGGTGGAGCGCTTCTTCGAGGCTAACTGGCCTGCGGGGCCGGTCTGTTCGCCGCGCCTCCGGTCCGCCGGGCCTCCGGCACGTCGTCGACGGCGGGGCGGCGCCGTGCCGGAAACGGGAGCGGAGAGGAGACGGCGCAGGCCGCCCGGTCGAATCGACTCGGGCGGCCTGCTTCGTTGTTCGGTCGGTCAGCGCATCACGCCGTACGGGCCGTACGGACCGTCAGCTGTGGCGTCCACGGCGACGGGCGGCCAGGACGGCCAGACCGCCGAGGCCGAGCAGGCCGACGCCTGTCAGGCCGAGGACCACCGGGGTGTTGCCGGCGCCGGTGGACGGCAGCTGACCGCCGCCGGACGGGCCTTCGCCGGTCGGCTGCCCGGTCGGCGCCTCGGACGGGTAGTCGCCGGTCGGGGCCGGAGCCGCGCTCGATGACGACGCACTGGCCGACGGCGAGGTCGGGGCCGGGGACGTCGGAGCCGGCGAGGTCGGGGCCGGGGACGTGGGCGTCACGGTGGGCGTGGGCGTGACGGTCGGCGTCACCGTCGGCGTCGGCGTCGGCGTCGGCGTCACGGTCGGCGTAGGCGTCACGGTCGGCGTAGGCGTCTCAGTCGGAGTCACCGTCGGCGTCGGCGTCGGGGTCTCAGTCGGCGTCGGCGTCACGGTCGGCGTAGGCGTAGGCGTCGGCGTCGATCCGCAGTCCGGCAGGTCACCGTCGAACGGATAGCTGTGGATCTCGTAGCCGCCCGTCCCCGTGTGGATCAGATTGCCCGCCAGGTACACCCGGCCGTTCATGCCCGGCTCCGAGATGGTCGTGGTGCCGGCCGGGTTGCCGGCCAGGACCGAACCCTGGAACTGGGCGCTGCCGAGGATCCGGGCCGAGGTCGCGGTCGGGAAGTTGTACATCAACTTCGATCGCATCTCGGTGGTCTGGTCCCCGGCCAGGCCGGTGCCGGTGTAGGTGTTGATGACCGGGCTGTCGCCGAGCATGTTCACCACGACGGTGGCCCCGGCCGGGATGCCGGTGAAGACCAGGCCGATCTGCCCGCCGCTGGGGGAGGCGAGGTCCTGGGTGACGTTGAAGACCTGCTTCATGCTGGTCCCGTCACCGGTGAAGGTCGCCTCGCTGGAGGTGACCTCGACGGTGCCGGTCGCGGTGGCCCGGGCGACGCAGGCGGAGACGTCCTCGATCTGGGCCAGCACCTCCCGGTACGGGGCAGCGGCGTTCGGGTCCTCGATCAGCTCCCCGGTGGGGTCGATGCTGACGTTCCCGTTGACGGTGCCCGCGTGGCGCAGGTTGCCGAAGGCCGGACCGCGGGAGTCGATGCCGCCGATCAGGATGGTGTTGCCGGTCACGACGTCGACGTTGCCGCCGGTGGTCACGAAGTCGCTGCCGTTCGGCGGCACGACGCGCGAGCCGACACCGACGACGCCCATGTTGTAGGCGCCGCCGCCCTCCTTGTCGACGGTCAGGTTCCCCAGCGCGACGATCTTGCCCTCGGCCTCGGCGGCACGGCCGTTCACGGTGTAGTCGCCACCGGTGAAGACGTTGATGGTGGCGTCCCGCCCGGGGAAGTCGCCGTTGTTGGCCGGCGGCCAGGTGGCCGGGCAGTCGGGCCCGGAGCAGGCACCCAACGGCGGCGCCAGCGGCGCGGCCGAACCGACCGTCAGCACCGCGGCGAGCGGCAACACGGCGGCGGCGGTCGCCGCGGCGACCCGGACGGCCCGGCGCCCGGGTATCGCCGGCGCCCTTCTGGCGGTCGTTCTGCGGTCCGGCGAACCGGTTGACTGTGCCATTGGCAACTCCTCCATGCACGAGAAAAGGACAGGTGAAGGACCTGCCGCGCTGCGCGCCACCCCCTGGCAATCCAACAGATCCGGGACATCCAACACCAAATCGGACTATCCGCACATTACAGAGCCTCAGATTGAATCTGAAATTCGCACAAATAGAGCACTGCTCACCCGGCGTGTCGTCACCGACCGCAAGGCCCCGCGGACGGTGAGTCCGAACACAGGCCCTAGGTTGGAGGCATGACCACCGAGGCTCAGGACCAGAGCGCGCCGCTCGTCGCCGTCGCGTCCGCCGATGCCGTACTCCGGCACCCCGAGGCGGACGAACACCTGCTGACCGCCATGGAGCGGGAGCGCGCCGCGCGCTTCCGGCAGGAGTCCGGGCGGATCGACTTCACCGCCGGGCACCTGCTGGTCCGGCTCTGCGCCGCCCGGCTGCTCGGCGTGCCGGTGGCCGGGCTCGTCCTCGCCCAGCAGTGCCCGGACTGCGGACTCGCCGACCACGGCAAGCCCTATCTGCCGGACCACCCCGGGGTGCACGTGAGCCTGTCGCACACCCGGGGCGTGGTCGCGGCCGGCGCCGGGTTCCAGCCGGTCGGGGTGGACGTCGAGCTGGCCACCCGGGGCGGCTCGCTGGGCGCGGTCGCCCGCCGGGTGCTCGCCCCGGCCGAACTCGCCCTGGTCGAGGCCGATCCGGAGCCGGAAAGGGCGTTCCTGCGGCTCTGGGTGCGCAAGGAGTCGCTGATCAAGATCGGGCGGGCCACCCTGGACACCCTCGGCCGGATCGACCTCTCCGCCCTGCCACTCGCCGTCCCGCCGGGCACCCCGCTGCGCAGCCGGTACGAGGACCTGCACCTGCTCGACTGGACCGACCCGGAGCACGCCGCCGCCGTCGCGGCCGTCAGCACCGCCCCGCCCCGGATCGTGGCGCTCACGGCCGCCGGCTGAGCCGGGGCCTGAGCCAGGGCCTGCGCCGGGAGCCTGCGCCGGGGACCTGAAGGGCTGCGCCGGGGTCGAGACCGCCGCCCGGTGCCGCCGCCAGGCGCCCACCCGCCCGGCGGACCGGTGAATAAGCGGTGTTAGCGTGCCTGGTCGTGGGCACGCCGGACGCGCGCGCCCGCCGACCCAGCTGCCCACCGGATCCAAAGGGTGCCCGCCATGGCCAAGTTCCTGCTGAGCCTGCACGTCCTCGTCTCGGTCCTGTTCATAGGACCGGTCGCGGTGGCCGTCAGCATGTTCCCGCGCCGGGCGAAGGCCGCGCTGGCCGGCGGGCCGGACGGGGCCTCCGACGCCGGTGTGCTGCGCGTGCTGCACCGGATCACCCAGGTCTACGCGCTGCTCGGGGTCGCGGTGCCGGTGCTGGGCATCGGCCTGGCCCAGGTGATGGACGTGCTCGGGCAGTCCTGGGTGATCGTCTCGATGGTGCTGACCGCGCTCGCCGCGCTCGCCCTGCTGCTCTTCGTGCTGCCCGGCCAGCAGGCCGCCGTGGACGCGCTGGAACTCGACGCGTCGGACGAGCGGCACGCCAAGGCCGTCGGCGGCCTGAAGCTGCTGCCGATGACCGCCGGGGTGTTCAACCTGCTGTGGGCCGTGGTCGTGGTGCTCATGGTCATCCGGCCGGGGTCGAGCACCGGCGTCTGATCCCGCGCGTCCCCCTGCCGCCGGCCCGGGTCGTTCGAGTACCGTCCTGGGCCATGACGATCATGGCGGGCATGGGCGGCCCGACGGGAAGCGGCGTCGGTCCGCTGCTGCGCGGCTGGCGGGAACGGCGGCAGCTCAGCCAGCTGCAACTGGCGCTGCGGGCGGACTCCTCGACCCGCCACCTCAGCTTCGTCGAGAACGGCCGGGCCCGCCCGAGCCGGGAGCTGGTGCTGCGACTGGCCGAGCAGCTGGACGTCCCGGTGCGCGAGCGCAACACCCTCCTGCTGGCGGCCGGCTACGCCCCGCACTACCCCGAGACGCCGTTGGACGCCCCTTCGATGGCCGCGCTGCGCGGCGGGCTGGAACGGCTGCTGGCCGCCCACGACCCGTACCCGGCGCTGGTGGTCGACGGCTCCTTCCGGGTGCTGGCGGCCAACCGCTCGCTCGGGCTGCTCGTGGACGGCGTCGCCCCGCACCTGCTGGAACCGCCGTTCAACGCGGTCCGGGTCACCCTGCACCCGGACGGGCTGGCACCGCGCATCGCCAACCTGCGGCAGTGGCGGCGGCACCTGCTGGAGCGGATGGAGCGCCGGCTGGAGCTGGTCCGCGCCGACCCGCTGCTCGGGCTGTACGAGGAGGTCCGCGGCTACCCTGAACCGGCAACCTCCGGGCCGGACGGGGCGACCGGGCCGGACACGGCAGACAGGGCGAACCCGGCGGACCCGGCGGACCCGGACGGGCCGGCCACCGACGGGTTCCCGTACGCGCTGCCGCTGCGGATCCGGCACGGGGGCCGGGTGCTCTCCTTCCTCTCCACCGTCACGACCTTCAACACGCCGCTGGACGTCACCGTCTCCGAGCTGGCCATGGAGACCCTCCTGCCGGCCGACGCGGAGACGGCGGACTTCCTGCGCTCCGCGACCGGGCTATAGGGCCTGCCGCCGCAGCGCAGTGAACTGGAGGGCCGCGAACAGGGCCACCACCGCGGCCTGCACCGGGATCCAGACGGACCCGACGGCGGCCGGTTCCAGCCACACCGCCATCGCCGCCAGGCTGAGCACCACCCAGGCGAGGTTGAGGCCGATCACGGTCCGCACCCCGCCCGTCGGGGGCCTCCGACGGGATGCCAGTGCGCCGACCGCGAGCGCGTACCCGAGGAGGAAGAGCCCGAGGCCGACCAGGGTGGCGCGGCCGGCCCCGAGCAGCTCGCCGAGCGGGCCGGAGAAGGCCAGGTAGGCCAGGCCGTTGCCGCCGGTGACCAGGGCGTCCAGGGCGAGGGCGCCGCGCACCGTCCACGGCGAGAAGGCGGACCGCGGTCGCGCGGGAGTGAGGGTGTTCGCGTGGGCGGACATGGCGGATCGCCTCCTGACAGGGGGTGGGAGCCCGGGGCCGTGGCGGCCGCACCGGGTGGCACCAGCCTGCCCGGCCCGGCGACGGACGTCGATTACTCCACGGGTAACGGCTTGCCCCCGGGTGACGGCGCCCGCCGGGGCTACGCCCGCCGTCCCGGCGGCCGGAGCAGCACGCCGGCCCGCTTCACCGCGCGGGCGGTGATGGTGGTCTCGGCCCGCGCGACGCCGAGCGGGCCGAGGGTGTCGGCGAGGAAGCGGTACAGCTCGCCGTGGTCCGGGCAGAACACCGTGGCCAGCAGGTTGGTCGGGCCACTGGTGGCGAACACCCCGTGCACCCGCGGGTGGCGGGCCAGCGCCGTGCCGACCTCGGCGAGCCGGCCGGGGGGCACGTCCAGCCAGAGGTTGGCGTCCACGGCCAGGCCGAGCAGCCGCGGGTCCACGGTGGCGTGAGTGCGCAGCAGCCCGGCCTCCTCCAGCCGGTGCAGGCGTCGGCGCACCGTGGACTCGGGCGAGCCGACTGCCGCGGCCAAGGCGGCGTGGGACTGCCGCGCGTCCTCCCCCAGCCGCTCCAGCAGCGCGCGGTCCAGGCCGTCCAGCGGCGGGGGTGCGGCGGGGCGCATGACGGTAGGCCGGGCGAGCGCGGCGCTCTCCTCGCCGGTCAAGTACCCGGCCCGCCACTGCCCGGCGTCGGCGAAGGCGTGCAGCACCGCGTGGGTGGTGGTCTCGGTGACGGCGCCGGTCGCGGGCAACTGCCCGTACAGCAGCCGGTCGCGGGAGCCTGCGTCGGTGAGCACCACGGCGCCGACCTCGTGACCGCCGAGCATCACGTCGACGAACGGGACGTCGGAGCGGTCGGCGAGGGCCCGCGCGATGGCGTCCACCCGGCCGCTCAGCACCCGGACCCGCAGCAGCAGCGCGCCCACGGCGGCGTCCTCGACGTCGGGCAGCCGGACCACCCGCAGCACCCCGGCCTGCCGCATCCGGGCCAGGCGGCGGGTGACCGTGCGGGCGGAGACGCCCAGCACCTCGGCGATCCGGCCGGGCTCGGCCCGCCCGTCCACCTGGAGGGCGCAGACCAGGCGGCGGTCGAGGGTGTCCAGCACGCTGTCCGGATCGGCAGTGGAGAGGTCCATGGTGTCCGATCCCCGTCGTTTCCGTCGGCTGGTGCGTCCTGTTCGGCAGCCCCGACGGTACTCCTTGTCCCCGGGCGGCCGGAGCTCATCCGGCCCGGGAGCGGAGGAGTCGCTGCGATGGACGACGGGCTGTGGACACTGGCGGCCGGTGTGGAGGCGGCCGTGCGCGAGGTCGGTGCGGAGCTGGCGGCGCGCCGGCCCGCCGAACCGCTCCCCGGGAGGACGGTCGAGCAGGCGGCGGCCCGGTTCGCCGAACTGGACGGACCGGCCGCCGCGGCGCTGCGGGAACGGCTCACCGCCCTGCGCCCACAGGCCGGTTGGGCCCCCGAGGAGCTGGACGGCTCGATGCCCGCCGAGGGCGAGTGGTGGCTGGCCGACGCGACCGACGGCGCGGTGCAGTACCTGCTGGGGCAGCCGCACTGGGCGGTGACCGCCACCCTGGTGCGGGACGGCGCGGCGGTGCTGGCCGTGGTGCACGCCCCGGAGCAGGACGGCCGCACCTACCGGGCGGTGCTCGGCGGCGGGGCCGAGCTGGACGGGAGGCGGATCGCGCCGCCGGAACGGGAGTTGGCCGCCGCCGTCGCGGCCACCAGCCAGCCGCCGCGGGCGGCGGCCGACCCGGTGGCGCTGCGGCGGGCGGGCGAGTCGCTGTCCGCGATGGCGGGCGCGGTACCGGCGGTGCGCAACCTCGGCCCGACCGCGCTCCAGGTGGCCCAGGTCGGCTCCGGGCACCTGGCGCTGTTCTGGGAGTACGGACTCGACGCGGGCAACCTGCTGCCCGGCGCGCTCATCGCGAGCGAGGCGGGAGCGACGGTGACGGACGCCGCCGGGTCGGCCTGGACGGCCGGTGCCCGGAGCTTCCTCGCCGCCGCGCCGGGGCTGCACGCGCGGGCGTTGGAGGTGTTGCGGACGGTCGGCTGACCGGCGGGCGCCGATTCTCGGTCGCCGACCGGCAGGCGCCCACCGGTAGGCACCGATCGGCAGGCACCGACCGGTAGGCGCCGGACCTGCGCTCCGCCGGACCCTGATCGGCGGAGCGCAGGCCGGCCGTTCGCGCGGTCAACCGGCCGTTCGCCCGGTCAACCGGACGTTCGCGCGGTCAACCGGCCGCCGGACACGGCCGGCGGGCGGCCCGGGCGTTCGGCCGGTCGGCCACGCCGGGCCCGTGCGGGGAGCGCATCGACGCGAACGCCCGGGCGCCGAACTCCCGTACCCCGAACTCCCCTGCGCCGGCGGCCTCCCCGTCGCTCATTAGAGGACCATCCCTTCTGCAGCCCTCTTCGGTAGGGTTGTGACCTCTCGGTCCCGGTGGGTGCATGGCCAGTGTCGCGAGCCGT
>NZ_JBVITE010000088.1:0-23220 GCF_055575155.1 Kitasatospora sp. NPDC034533 | reverse complement strand
CCAACAGCACCAGCACATGCTCGGCCGGACCCGCCGCGAACAGCGTCGCCCGCACCGGCACCTCAACCGTCAGATCGAACGCATACCCAGCCGCCCGTACCACCGCGGCAGCCAGGTCCGCGGAGCCGTCCGCCTGCTCCGGCAGCGCGCCGTCGGTCAGGTCGCCCAGCTGCTGAATCCGCTCGTACATCCCCTCGGACGCCTCGACCTCGACCACGTCCAGGTCCCAGGTCAGCTCGTCCATGCCCACGATCTGCTGGTACGGCTCACCATCGGCTGCCGGGAAGAACGTGCGCAGCGCCTCGTGCCGACCCAGCACATCGCGCAGCGCCGCACCGAGATCGGCCCGGTCCAGGTCGCCCGTGAGGCGCAGCACGATCGGGGCGTTATAGGTCGCGGTGCGGCCCTCAAGCTGGCCCAGGAACCACAGCCGGCGCTGCGCGAACGACAGCGGGATCCGCTCCGGACGCTCAGCGGCCACCAGAGCGGTCCGGGCCTGGCCGGCTCCGCCCAGGCGGGCGGCGAGGCCGGCCACCGTCGGCGCCTCGAAGACGTCCGAGATCTCCACCTCGACGTCGAGCAGGGCGCGCACCCGGCTCACCAGGCGGGTCGCCAGCAGCGAGTGGCCGCCCAGGTCGAAGAAGCTGTCCTCGACGCCCACGCTCTCCAGGCCCAGCACCTCGGCGAAGGCCCCGCACAGCGCCTTCTCCTCGACGGTGACCGGCTCGCGGCCGGCACCAGCCGTGTACTCCGGGGCGGGGAGCGCGCGGCGGTCGATCTTGCCGTTGATGGTCACCGGAAGCGCATCCAGCACCACCACCGCCGACGGCACCATGTACTCGGGCAGCCGCTCGCCGACGAACGCCCGCACCGACTCCGGGAGGGCGGCGACATCCGCGCCCTCGTCCTCGGCGACGACGTACGCCACCAGCCGGACATCGCCCGGCACGTCCTCACGGGCGATCACCGCGGCCTGCGCCACCGCCGGGTGTCCGGCGATCACCGCCTGGACCTCGCCCGGCTCGATTCGGAAACCTCGGATCTTCACCTGGTCGTCCGCACGACCGGCGAACACCAACTGGCCGTCCTCGGTCCACTTCACCTGGTCACCCGTGCGGTACATGCGCTCACCCGTGAACGGGTCCGCCACGAACCGCTCTGCCGTCAGCCCCGGCCGACCCAGGTAGCCACGCGCCAGACCCGCACCCGCCACATACAGCTCACCCACCACACCCGGCGCCACCGGCGACAGGTACTCGTCCAGCACATACACCCGCAAGTTCGGGTTCGGCCGGCCGATCGACGGTTCCTCGCCCACCACCAGCGCATCGGTCACGGTCGCGCAGACCGTGGTCTCGGTCGGCCCGTAGGCATTCACGAACTCCCGCCCCGGCGCGAACCGTTCGACCAGCTCGGCGCCCAGCGCCTCGCCCGCCGAGATCAGCGTGGTCACCGAGGCCAGGTCCGCCGGGGTGATGACGCTCAGCACCGCCGGCGGCAGCACCGTATGCGTCACCCCGTGCCGCGCCACCACCTGGGCCAGCCCGGCGCCCGGCAGCAGCTCGTTCGCCGAGCCCACCACCAGGGCGGCACCCGAGCACAGCGCGACCATCAGCTCCCAGGTCGCCGCGTCGAACCCGATCGACGCGAACTGCAGCACCCGGCTGCCCGCGCCGATGCCGAACCGCTCGGCATGGACCGTCATCAGGTTGACCGCGCCCGCGTGCGCAAGCGCCACGCCCTTCGGCACGCCCGTCGAGCCGGACGTGTAGATCACGTACGCCAGACCGGCCGGCCGCACCGGCACCCTGGGGGCCGTCGCCGGGGCCGTCGCCAGTGCCGCCTGCACCAGCGGGGCGTCGACGGCCACCGTCAGCATCCGCCGGACCGGCAGCTCCTCAAGCACCTCCTCGGAGCCCACCAGCGCAACCGCCCGGCTGTCCGCGAGCACGAACGAGATTCGTTCGGCCGGCGCCTGCGGGTCGATCGGCAGGTATGCCCCACCCGCCTTGAGCACCGCCAGCAGCGCCACCACCAGGCCGGCGCCGCGCTCCATGCAGACCGCGACCACCGACTCCGCGCCGACACCGCGGTCCACCAGGAAGTGCGCCAGCCGGTTCGCCCGCGCGTCCAGCTCGCGATAGGTCAGCTCGACACCGTTGCCGACCACCGCGACGGCGTCCGGCGTGCCCGCCACCCGTGCGGCGAACAGCTCCGGCACCGTCACCGCCGGCACCTCGACCGCGGTCTCGTTCCACTCCACCAGCACCCGGTGGCGCTCGACCTGGTCCAGCAGCTCGGCCCGGCTGACCAGCTCGTTCGGGGCCGCCTCGGTGAGCCAGTCCAGCATCTGCAGGAAGCGCCGGGAGATGTCCTTGCCGGATACGGGGTCGTGCAGATCGGGGTTGACGTCCACGTCGATCTGGATTCCCTGCCCGGCCAGCCGGTCGTAGACGTCGATCCGCACGTCGTCGATGAGGCCCGAGGAGAGGTTCCGCGCGAAGGTGGTGCAGTCGCCCATCGGCCGCGAGTAGTCGAACGGCATCACGTTCACGACCAGGCCGAACAGGTTGCCGCCGTCGACCATCCGCAGGTCACGCAGCATGTCCTCGTGCCGGTACCGCTGGTGCCGCAGCGCCTCCCGGAGGGTCTGGGCGGTCTGGCGCACCAGTTCGGCGGCTGTGGTACCGGGCTCGAAGGTGACCCGCACCGGCACCACGTTGGAGGTGTTGCCGGGGGCCGCCAGTTCTTGCTCGCTCCGTCCGCGGCCGCGGACCGGGATGCCGACGACCACGTCCCGCTCGCCGGTCAGTCGGTGCTGGTAGAGCGCCGCTGCGGCGATCACGAACCGAGCCAGGTCGGTGTCGTAGCGGCCGGCGGTCGCCTTGACGTTCGCGGCCGTTTCGGGCGCGATGTCCTCGGTGAGCCGCACCGGCGCCGGCGCCAGCCGTCGGGTCCGGTAGCCGCCACGCGCCACCGCCCCCTCCGGCAGGCCCGACAGCGTCTTGAGCCAGAACTCCCGGTCCGCCTCGAACTCCGCCGACGCCCGGTAGGCCCGGTCCGCGTCGAGCAGCACGGACAGCGGCTGCAGCGCCCCGACCTCGACCGAACGGCCCTCGATCAGCGCGGTGTAGACCTCGGCCACCCGGTTGGCGGCCACCCAGGTGCTGTACCCGTCGAGCGCCAGGTGGTGGGCCCGCATGTACCAGATGGCGCGGTCATCGGCCAGCTTGAACAGCGTGTAGGACGCCGTCGGTCCGGCTTCCAGGTCCACCGGGCGGGTCAGCTCGGTCCGCATCCGCTCCTCGGCCACCGCCCGCGGATCCGCCTCGGCGGTCAGGTCGACGATCGCGAACGGGTACTCACCGGAGTCGTCGATGTACTGGCGCGGCTCCCGGCCCTCGGTCCGGAACCGCAGCCGCAGCGTCTCGGCCTCATCGAAGGTGCGCCGCACCGCCGCTGTGAACAGGGCGAGGTCCAACTCGCCGGTGATGTCCAGGTATTCACTGACGTTGTAAGACGGGTTGTCAGGCGCAAACTGCTGGGCGTACCAGATACCCAGCTGACCCGACATCAGTTCCAGGGACTCACCATTGAATGCTGCGGCCATGCCTGCCCACCCCAATCGTTCGAATCGCCGACTGGACCAGCAGGGGCCAACTGCCATCGAGGCATGCCTTATTGCCGCCCAGCATTCCTCAATGAAGGCCGAAATTCTCGTTCTGCTTCGCTGTGTGCGTCGCCGCGCTGCTCTGTCGCCGCACCGCTGTGTCGCGCGGGCTTCGCCGTGTCGCGCCCATCGCCACACGGCCGGTCAGCGGATCCGGCGTCCGAGGGCGCCGGCCTCGCCGACGCCCTCGGACGCGGCGCGGGGCGCCGTGCCGCTTCATCACTGGGCCGAAGCCCGGCAGGATCGGCCCGAAGGCCTAGTTCCGCATGGCCTCGATAAGGCTCTTGGGTCGCATGTCAGTCCAGGACTTCTCGATGTAGTCCAGGCAGTCCTGGCGTCCGGCCTCGCCGAAGACCTTCTCCCAGCCCGCGGGCACGTCGACGAAGGCCGGCCAGAGCGAGTACTGCCCCTCGTCGTTGACCAGGACCAGGTAGTTGGCGTCTGGGTCGTCGAACGGATTGGTCACTGTGCCGTACCTCTCGAGTAGCTTTCCGAAGACGTCGATTGCGGCGCGTCGACCGGCGATGCCTCCGGCCGGCCCCGCATTCGCCTGACGGCATCTCCGCGCGTCGCGCGTCGAAATCGCCGATCCGGCTGAACCAGTGCACCGAATCGGGGCCGGAGGCCCTTCGTCCGCACTCCGGCACTCCCCATTTCCGGAGGCGCCTCGGCTCCGTCGCTGACCACTATGCGGCAGCCGCGCAGAGCTGATCAAGAGCGTTCGGCCGTGCTCCGCGGCCTCTCGGGAAGCACCTCGACAACGGTCATCCCCCGCTGGTCACGAGCTTGTTCAACCGTGCCTTCGCCGCACTTGAACGCGGCTCGGCACACTCGAAACCACCGGTCAATTCGCAGTCCGCGGACTCCGGCACGGCGGCTGCCTGTCAACACCGTTCAATCGGCGCGGCCCGCTGTCGGGCTGGTCCGGTCGCGCCCCCGAAGGGCTGCCAGGAGCAGCTACGGGTGACTATTCTCGCCCTGACGACCACCGGAGCGGTGTCCGATTCAACCGCTTAGCGGGTCGTGAACCGCCCCGTCAATACCTTTCGTTGAATACATCACCCCGCTCGTAGGCCCTGTCGAATCCGGTGCCGTGCGGCCGGGATCCGGTGAGCGCCCCGTCGCCCTCTCCGCGGTCCGAACCGGGGTGGCGACACCGGGCACCGGATCGCACGATGATCGAGGAGACCTCCGCAGCATGCCCTTTGTGGACAGCAACGGCATCCGGCTCGCCTACCAGCGCACCGGCCACGGGGAGAGCGTCCTCCTCATCATGGGTTCAGGCGCGTCCGGCCGGGTCTGGACCATGCATCAGACACCCGCGCTGAACAAGGCGGGGTATCAGACGATCACGTTCGACAACCGGGGCATCAGTCCGTCCGACGCACCTCCCGGCAAGTACGCGCTCGCCGATCTGGTCGCCGACACCAAGGGCCTGATCGAGGCTCTGGACCTCGGTCCGGTCCGCATCGTCGGAACGTCCCTGGGGTCCTTGATAGCCCAGGAGTTGGCCGTCCACCACCCTCACCTGGTCCGGTGCGCTGTTCTGCTGGCCACCCGATCGCGGTCGGACGCCACCCGGCGTGCCCAGAGTCGGGCGGACCTCGCGTTGCTGGAGGCCGGCGTCCGACTGCCTCCCGCCTACCACGCCGCCAAGCAGGTGCTCGAGATGCTCTCGCCGGCGACGTTGAGCGATGACACCGCCATGTCCAGCTGGCTGGACCTGTTCGAGCTGTCCGGCGGTGGCGGTGGCGGCCAGGCCTGGATCGACACCGGTACCGATCGCCGCGAGGCACTGCGGAGGATCACCGCGCCCTGCCGGGTGATCGCCTTCGCCGATGACCTGATCACCCCGCCGCATCTGGCCCTTGAGGTGGCCGACTCCATCCCGAACTGCGATTACGTGGAGATCCCGGACTGCGGACACCTCGGTAACTTGGAACGCCCCGACGAGGTCAACGCAGCGATCACCGAGTTCCTCGACAAGTACTGACGGAGCTTACTCCGGGCAGAGGGCCGCCTCTCGGCCGCTCGGCACGACAGGTCCGACCCGGCCGACAGCCAGGACATACGCCGCCAGGGGCGGTGCGCGAAACCGCGCACCGCCCCTGGCGCGTTTCGGTCCGCGCAGTTCGCCGTGGCCCACCGGCTTGACGTCGGGCGCTTGACGGCCCATCACGCCTAGGCTTCTATTGTACTAGGGTCCTAGATGAATCAGTCGGACGACGATGGATGACACCGGCTCGCCTGGACCCGCCGGGACAAGGCGACAACGCCGGAGTCCGTCCATGACCATGCGTCACACCACGCGGAGCAGAGGCGAAGAGATGAGCCCCGTATTGGAAGCCGAGGGACTGGGGATGCGGTACGGCCGCCACCAGGCCCTGACCGATGTCAATCTGAGCATCCCGGAGGGACGGGTCATCGGCCTGGTCGGCCCCAACGGAGCAGGAAAGTCGACCCTGATGGGGCTGACCAGCGGACTGCTGCAGCCGACCTCGGGCACGATCCGGGTGCTCGGGACCCGCCCCGGCACAAGTGCGGCGCAGCTGGCCAAGGTCGGCTTCGTCGCCCAGGACACGCCCGTGTACGCGGGGCTGACCGTCGCCGACCACCTGCGCCTGGGCGCCCGCCTCAACCCGGGCTGGGACGCCGCGATGGCGGAGCGGCGGATCAAGCAGATCGGCCTGGACCTCACCCAGAAGGCGGGTCGGCTGTCCGGCGGCCAGCGCGCCCAGCTCGCCCTCACCATCGCGGCCGCCAAGCGGCCCGAGCTGGTGATCTTCGACGAGCCGGTCGCCGCCTTGGACCCCCTGGCCCGACGCGGGTTCATGCAGAACCTGATGGAGCTGGTCGCCGAACTCGGTTCGAGCGTGATGCTCTCCTCGCACCTGCTCGGCGACCTGGAGCGGGTCTGTGACTACCTGGTCCTGGTGGTCGCCTCCCGGGTCCAGCTGGCCGGGGACGTCGACGACCTGCTGGCCGGCCACTGCCGGCTGACCGGCGCCCGGGGAGCCGAGCTACCCCCGGGGGTGGAGGTCGTCCAAGCCGAACACAGCTCCCGGCAGAGCACCTTGATCGTGCGGATGACCGGCCCACTGGCCAGCCTCAACTGGACCGCGGAAACCCTTGGCCTGGAGGACCTAGTCCTCGCCTACATGAACCGGGCGGAGTTCGGCGCCGGTCAGTACATCGCAGAAGAGAACACGGGGGTCCAGCTGTGATCTGGTTGACTTGGCGCCAGTTCCGCGCTCAGGCACTGGCGGCGCTCACCGCCGTGGGCGTGATCGCGATCTACCTGGTGGTCCTCGGCCTGCAGATCCGCAGCGCCTACGACTCCGGCGTCGCGGGCTGCCAGTCCCATGGCACCTGCGGCTCCGCCATCGCCAGCTTCACGAGTCGCTACGACCTCCAACTCACCCTGCTCAACGACCTGCTGATCGCCGTCCCCGGCGTCATCGGGATCTTCTGGGGCGCGCCGCTGGTGACCCGCGAGCTGGAGGCCGGCACCCATCGGCTGGTGTGGAACCAGAGCGTGACCCGCGGACGCTGGCTGGCGGTCAAGCTCCTGTTGATCGGGCTGCTCAGCGTTGCCGTGACCGGACTGCTCAGCCTGCTGCTGACCTGGAGCGTCAGCCCGCTCGACCAAGTCTCGGAGGACCGGTTCTCACCCACGCTGTTCGCCGCCCGCAACATCACGCCGCTGGGCTACGCCGCGTTCGCCTTCGTCCTGGGGACGTGCGTCGGGATCTTCATCCGCCGCACCGTGCCCGCGATGGCTGTGACCCTGGTCGTCTTCGCCGGGGTCCAGGTCCTCATGCCGACGGTCCTCCGGGAGAACCTGGTGTCGCCCTCGCACAGCGTCGTAGCGATCAACGAGCAGGTGATGACGCACGTCAACGGCATCAACACCACCGACAACGTGCACCTGTGGGGCTACAAGGTCCCCGGCGGCTGGGTCACCGACACCAGCGCATTCCTGGACTCGTCCGGCCAGGCGCTACCCGTCTCCCAGCTCCAGGACTGCCTGGACTCGGCGGTCAACTCGCACGCGCTCGGGGCCTGCCTGGAGAAGAAGAACCTCCACGTCAACGCGACCTTCCAGCCCGCGAGCCACTACTGGACGCTGCAGTGGACGGAAACGCTCCTCTTCCTCCTTCTCGCCGGTGTGCTGGCCGCGCTCAGCTTCTGGCGGGTCCGGCTGCGCCTGATCTGAACGCGTGAACGGGTCCAGCCGTCGCTCTGTTCAAGCGACGGCTGGACCCATATGTGCGGGTGGCGTTCCGTCAGAGTGCGATTGAGGCCGACCGGACCAGGTCCGGTCCGGCGTCCGCGACCGTTCGGGTGCCGGTGAGCGTCATCGCGTCCGCCAGCTCGGCGGTGATCAGGTCCAGCACCCGCTCCACGCCCGCCTGGCGGCCTGCGGCCAGTCCGTGCAGGATCGGACGCCCCAGCAGCACCGCGTCAGCGCCGAGCGCGAGCGCGGCCAGGACGTCCCGGCCGCGGCGGATCCCGCCGTCCAGGAGGACGACGCAGTCGCCCGCTACCGCCGAAGCGATCTCGGGCAGCACCTCCAGGGTCGCCGGGGCGCCGTCCAGCTGGCGGCCGCCGTGGTTCGACACGACGATGCCGTCCGCCCCCGCCGCGACCGCCAGCCGGGCATCGGCAACGCTGAGAACCCCCTTGAGCAGCACGGGAAGTGAGCTGACCGAACGCAGCCACTCGAGCACCGACCAGTCAAGGGCGGGATCGAACTCGGCTTGCGCGTGGCCGCTCGGGGAGGAGAAGCCGCTGCCGGAGAGATTGGCCGGCTCGATGCCCTGCGGCAGCCGGAAGTCGTTGCGCAGGTCCCGGAGCCGACGACCGAGGTGCGGGGCATCCACGGTGAGCACCAGCGCCTCGAAGCCGGCCCGCTCGGCCCGCTCGATGATCCGTCGAGTCGTCGAGCGGTCACGGAAGCAGTACACCTGGAGCCAGAGCGGGGAGAAGGCCGCCGCGGCGACGTCCTCGAAGGTTCGGCCCGCGAACGTGCTCACGATGAGCGGGATGCCGGCGGTTCCCGCGGCCCGAGCCGTGGCGACCTCGCCCGTCGGATCGGCCAGGGTGTGATAAGCCATCGGCGCGATGGCGACCGGCACCGCCCAGTTGCGGTCCAGAATCCGGGTCCCGGTTTCCGAGCGGCCGATTCCGGCCAGTACCCTTGGCAGCAGTCGCACCCGATCGAACGTCTCCGCATTCGCCCTGAGCGTCCACTCCTCACCCGCGCCCCCTTCCAGGAAGTCCCACACACCGGCATCCATGCGCTCCCGGGCCAGGCGGGCGATTTCGGCCAGCGTGAGGGCGTTGGCGACCGCGGTACCGGAACCCTCGCCGTTCATTCGGCGGCGAGCCGGTCGCGCTCTACCGCTTCGTAGAGGGCCCGAATGTTGGAACTGCCGAATCCCCGGGACCCCCGGCGCTGGATGAGCTCGAAGAAGAGCGTGTTGCGCTCGTACGGTGAGCGGCTGAACAGTTGCAAGAGGTATCCCCATTCGTCGCGGTCGGCCAGCACACCGGTGGCCCGTAGTGCCGCGATCTCCTCCTGCACCCCGATGGAGCGCTCAGCGAGCATGTCGTAATACGTGCCCGGGGTCCTCAGGAACTCCACGCCGCGGTCCCGGAACTCATGGACCGAGGGAACGATGTCGTCGACGAGGAATGCGAGATGCTGAACTCCCGGGCCGCCGTTCCTTTCCAGGAACGCGTCGAGTTGTCCGGAACCCTTTTTCGGATCCGGCGCGACGAGCGTGAAGGTGACAGCCCCCGACTCGCTCCGGACGACGATCGAGTCCATCGCCTGCCCGCCGACGCCGACGTATTCGGAAAAGTAGTGGGAGAGCCCGAAAGCGTTCCCGTAGTAGTCGGCGAATTCCTCCAGGGTGTTCCCTTCGAGGCAGATCGCGACATGGTCCAGCAACCGGAGCCGGCCGGTCGGCCGGATCGGTTCCCCCGATGTGGCGGTCCAGTTATGGCCGACTGGAAAGGCCGACCCGGGACCGTCGGCAGCGGGAAGGAGTGTATGGGACACGCCGCCGAAGCCCGACAGCACTGGGTTACCACCCGTGGAGCCGACGATGTTGCCACCGGCCGCCTCCGCCGCCCTGCAGGTTCCACTGACATCGTCACAGGTCAGCGCGATATCGGCGATTCCCTCCCCGTGCTCGTCCAGGAACTTCCAGATCCCCCGCCCGGAGGTGACCAGCAGGTCCACCTCGCCCTGCCGGAGCAATATCGAACTCCGGTCGGCCGTCACGGCGTCCGCGACCCGCGTGAAGCCGAAGGATGAGACGAAGTAGTCGACAGAAGAGCTCTTATCGCTCGAATACAACTCGACGTACGCTATGTTTCGCACAGCCATGGAGAGTCCTCCTAAAGGGGATGGAGAAGACGGAGGCGCCGCTCATGCGTCAGCCCATCAGCCATCCGCGTGCCTCTTCCCGCCTGCCTGATAGACACCCGGCGCACAGGACCGATCCAGCCGCGCACATCCCGGCTTCACGTGACCGCACCATCGGGGCGCGGAGTAGACAGCAAAAGCGAGAACTTCAAGGCTCCGATGCCGAGGAATCCGCTTGCCGCCGTGCACAATGCCGTCCGGCAGCACTATGCCCCGGGGCAGCTCGGTCGATCAACGCTCAGCACTCGGAGGTTGTCTGACGATAAGTCGATTCGATACGCTCCACGGCCACCCGGCGCCAGCGCGGTCGGCCCGGACCAGCCCATGCCCGGATCCCGTGCGCCACAGCGGGCCGTACCGCTCGTCCGGGATACCCAGGGAAGGCGTTGCCGAGCGGTACTCCGGCGCCGCGGGCCAGATCGGATCACAGGCGCGTTCAACTGCATCCTCGCCTCAGTTGAGCGCCACCGAATGGCCATCGCGGTCTCGGGCGGTCCCGCTCTGGACCCGCTCTTGCCGGAACCACGCCCCGGACTTCGTCATCCACGAGCCTCCGGATCGAGACGGCGCCACCTGGTGGCGGCTACGCTCGCCTCACACGCCCCGTTCGCGGCTCAACTCGTCATCATCGGCCGATCGGCCCAACATCTTTCCGAGTCACAGGGATATTCCGCCATGCCGCTTCCCGCTATCAATGCCTTGCGTAATTCCATCCCGCTGGTCGACCACCAGCTGATCTCTTCCCACGCTGACGAGATACGCGCCACGCACCGGCTGTACGAGCACCTGATCGGCATTTGGTCCACCGGAGTCATCGAAGCAGCCCAGGACCTAGGAGTGTTCGAGGCGCTGACCACGACCCCGTCCACTGCGGCCGAGCTTGCAAACCTACTCGACACCGACCTTCGGGCGACTCGGGTCCTACTCGACGGGCTCCACGCCTACGACATCCTCGCGCGGAGCCGCGGCGAAAACGGCCAGGTCGTCTACACACTGCCCACCGAGCTGCACCGGGTGTTCTCGCCCGACAGCCTCTACAGCCTGGCCGGCAAGATCGGCCACGACCGCGCCGTGGCCTGGAACGCCTGGCGCAACCTGGCCGATGCGGTGCGCACCGGTGCGCGCGGCGAGAACGGCGCCGAGCAGCTCAACCAGATCTCCGAGAGCGACTACACCTCACTGGTGCGCGGTATCAACTTCTGGGCTCCACCGATCACGGCCACGCTGGCCGACACGCTGCGCGAGCTCGGCTGGACGGACGGCGGCTCCCAGATCCTGCTGGACGTAGGCTGCGGCACCGGGATCTACAGCCACCTACTGCTGGAAGAGTTTCCCGAGCTGCGCGGCCGCGGCCTGGACGCCGGGCAGATCATCCCCATCGCCACCGAGCAAGCCGCTCGCCTCGGCGTCACGGACCGCTTCGAGCCGGTGGTCTGCGATTTCTGGAACCACGATTGGGGCGTCGGTGTCGACCTGGCGCTGTTCGTGAACATCTTCCACTTGCAGACACCTGACTCCGCCAGGGAACTGCTGCTGAAGTCGGCCAAGTCCCTCTCCGAGGACGGCGTGGTCGCCATCGTCGACCACATCCTCGACGAGGACGCCGGTGCGGGCTCCACCCAGAATCGATTCTTCCGCCTCTTCGCCGCCTCGATGCTGGCCACCGGCGGCGGCGACTCGTTCAGTGTCCAGGACTACGATCAGTGGCTAGCCGATGCGGGCCTGCGCCGGGTCAGGCTGCTCGACACCCCGATGCACCGCGTCCTGCTCGCCCGTCTCGCCTGACGGGGGCGCGGCGCGCAGCGACACGTGCCGAACCCAGGTGGCCGGTGCAGCTCCGGAGTCCCGCGGCCAGCCGCGGTCGCCATGGGGCACCAACCCGACGGGGCTTTACCCCAAGGCCAGGTAGTTAACGGATTCGGGCTGACGACAAGGGAGTTCGGCATCACGTTGGAACGCGGGCAACGGGGCCACGTTGATCAGGTAGTCCGCCAAGACTGCTGGTCGCCGAGGAACCCCGTTGCCTGTACGTCATTCTGTCCTGCCGCCTGCCCTGACGAGCATCTCCCGCGTGGTCACCGTGGCCGCGGGCCGATTCGCTCCCGGTCATCTGGGTGAGTTGACCCAGGTCGTGCCGTTCGATCTCGTCGACGCCGTCCTGGACGAGACCCGGAGCGTGCAGCACCGCTTACGGGATCTGCCCTCGCGGGTCGGGGTCTACTTTCTGCTGGCGATGTGTCTGTTCCCCGAGGTCGGCTACCGGCTGGTCTGGAGCAAGCTGACCGCCGGGCTGGCCGGGATTCCGGTCGCCTCTCCGACGTCGAAGGCGTTGCGTGACCTGCGCCGCAGACTGGGAAGCGCTCCCATGCGGGCGTTGTTCGAGGTGCTGGCGGGCCGCTGGCCCGGCCGACGACGCCGGGGGTCCGGTTCGGCCCATACCGGACGGTGTCGTTCGACGGCTGCAGTTCACAGAGGGTCCCCGACTCCGAGCGGAACCGTTCCTGGCTGGGGAGGACCGCCCACCACGGCTATCCGACACTGGAGTTGATGACGCTTGTCGAGACCGGCACCCGGGCCCTGATCGGCGCGGTGTTCGGCCCTACCGCCGAGGGCGAGACGGGCTATGCCGGCCGGCTGCTGGATCTGCTGAGGCCGGACATGCTGGTGCTGTGGGACAAGGGGTTCGATGGCAACGACTTCCTCGCCGCGGTGACCGCCACCCGCGCCCAGGTCCTGGGTCGGCTCCGCAACAACCGGCGTGCGCCGGTCCTGTCCCGTCTCCGCGACGGCTCGTACTTGTCGGTGATCGGCACGGTGAGAGTGCGGGTCATCGACGCGCGGATCACGGTGACCTGCGCGGACGGCACCGTCTTCACCGGGTCCTATCGGCTGGTGACCACCTTGACCGACGCCCGCCGCTTCCCCGCCGCCATGATGGTGGCCCTGTATCACCAGCGGTGGGAGCACGAATCGGCGTACTACGCGCTCCGCCACACGATCATGGATGGCCGCCTGTTGCGCTCGGGCGACCCGGCCGGCATCGAGCAGGAGATGTGGTCCCTGCTGACGCTCTACCAAGCGCTCCGGACGGTCATGGTCGACGCCGCCGAATCCGTCCAGGGCACCGATCCGGACCGCTGCGGGTTCACCATCGCCCTCCAGACCGCCCGTGACCAGGTCGTCCAGGCCGCCGACATCGTCGTCACGACCGTCGAGCCGGTCGGTCTCATCGGACGCCGGGTTCTCGCCGCACTGCTCCCACCCCGGCGGCAGCGGGTCAGCACCCGCAAGGTCAAATCACCGGTCTCCCGCTACAGCGAGCGCCTCGACGACGGCAGGCCCGATGCCAGGCGAACCGTCACCGACCTCGACGTCACCGTCCTCGCACCCGCGGCCGATGAGCGCCCCCTGCCCGACGTCTCCCGAGACGACCGGCACACTCACCGCTCACCACAGAGCCGCCGGGAACGGGTCCTGGAACTCCTCCGGGCCGACCCCAGCCGCCGCTGGCCGGCCCGCGAACTCGCACAGCACCTCGGCGACATCACCCTCGGCACCATGTATCGGCAGCTCTCCCGCTGGGCCCAGGACGGCCACCTCCGGAAATGTGGCCCCGGCGTATACACATCCAGCCGCGAGAACCCTTCAACTCCCTTGCGTGACCTGCGGAAACGTTAACTACCTGGCCTTGGGCTTTACCCCGAACAGTGGACACTTCTGAGAAGCGGATCTCCGGGTCCGTGGAGAGGATGTCCTCATGGGTACTGCAAGGTACTCGGGGGAGTTCAAACGGGATGCGCGGTCGCACTGGTGGAGTCCAGCGGGCAAGGCATCCCGTCGGTGGCGCGCAAGCCGGACATCAACTCCAGCCGGGTGGTCGGCTGGTCGCCGGCAGAGCACATGCGCTCCGGCCTGGTGGTCGACGCGGTCCGCTCGGCGATCGGTGTCCGCGGCCGCTCCCGGTGCCAGGCGACCGTCACCGCCGACGTCTCGCCGGCTCCCGGAGGCAACGGGTGACAGAGCGGAAACCGCCCCTGTCGTTCGAGCCGCGCTGCCAGGGGCTGGCGGGGGCGCAGAAGTAGACCGGGATGTCGGTGGCGAGGGTGAACGAGGCATGGGCGGCCATCTCGCTGCCCTGGTCCCAGGTCAGCGAGCGCATCAGGTTGCCGGGCAGGGTCTTCGCGGTGGCTATCAGGGCGTCGCGGACCTGCTCGGCGCTGCGACCGCCGGGCAGGTGCAGGAGCATCACGTAGCGGGTGGCGCGCTCGACCAGGGTGCCGATCGCCGACTTCCCCTCCTTGCCGATGATGAGATCGCCCTCCCAGTGGCCGGGCACCGCCCGGTCCTCGGCTTCGGCGGAACGCTCGCTGATCACGACCATCGGGATGGCGAACCGCGGCTGCTGGCAGGTGGCTTGGCGGTGCGGCCTGCGCCGGGGTCGTCCGGTGCGTAGGGCTTTGACGAGCTCGCGACGCAGTTCACCTCGCCCCTGGACGGAGAAGGCCCGGTAGACCGTTTCATGGACCACGTGCATCTCCGGCCGCTCGGGGAACTGACTACGGAGGGCCTGGCAGATCTGCTCGGGGCTCCACTTCAGGTCCAGGTGGTCCTGGACGAAGTCCCGCAGCTCAGAGCTCCACCCGATCTTCCCGGGCTTGGGACGGGGTCGGCGGGCGTCCGCGCGGGCCTGGGCCGCATGCGGCCGGTACTGGCCGTTCACCTGGTGCCGGTTGCGGCGTATCTCTCGGCTGACCGTGGACGGACTGCGGCCCAGCTCAGCCGCGATCTCGCGGAGCGTGGCCCGCTCTCGCAGCCGATCGTCGATGTGCATGCGATCGGCTTCACGCAGACACCACGACGGGCCGGCCGGGGGCGCCACCGCGGTGTTCGGCGGTGCCCCGACATGCCGACCCGTCGGGTTCGTCCCGTGCAACGACACTAGAACTCAAGGGCGGGCAGGGGCGGTTCCATTGGAACGGTTGATGAGCCGCCCAATGTTCGACTGCCTACCTGCCGCAGTCGGACGGTTCCGTGACGGCTGCCCGGTCAGCAGGGGTCACAGGTCGACCGGCTGAATCCCGGCACTGTCCGGCGTGGCCGACAGCGTGGTGCTGTAGTCGAAGTTGCGTGTGGACGTGGCAACGTTCGGCTGGGCACAGACGGTCGTCCCCAGGCCGAGGTACGTCGAACCCGACCGCAGGTACCAGCCGGCGCAGTTCGGTCCGAAGAGTCCGCCGTCCGGCATGTTCGTCGAGATGTAGCCGCTGATCCGGTAGCTGGTGCCACCCAGCGGGCAGACCGAGAGCTGGCCGTAGCCGTAGCTGTTGGAGGCGGTGTAGGTGGCGCAGGATGTGATCGTCGTGCTCGAGACCGCTGCCAGCGAGGCGGGAGCGGCCAGCAGTGTCAGTGAGCCAGCGGTGGCAGCCACAGCCAGCGAACGAGCGAGGCGCTTCATAGCGTTCCTTGACTTGTCTCTAGTAGGAAAAGGCCGGCGATGCACCCGGTCATCCGGGGTCAGAAGGTTCTGACGCATCGTCTATTGGTCTTTGACTGCGTCAAATTGAGAGAACCATCACCATGCCGCGAAGCGCCAGTCAAACCGGGCGTTGCATTACTGAACACCGGCGTGCGTGGGTGGGAGTAGTGACCGCCTCAGCGGCATGGTCGCTCCGGCAGATGGCTTGTGCGCGCCAGGTGGTCGTGTAGCTCGTCATCCGTTCCCACTGCGGCCCCTTGTGTTGTTCCGTCCGCGCTCGTCCGTCCGCCTCCGCCGGGATCCCTGGCACCGACTGCCGCCCAGACGCGAGACCGGTCGGCACGGAACTCTTGCAGCTGGCGGTGGAGAGACTCCGCCGCCACCGCGGTGCGCGGCAGACCGTCGGGGTCTCCGTCCCCGGTCAGGAGTACAACTGGCCCGCCCGCCGAGACAGCACCCGGCGTCACGCCCGCGTTGCCGCGACCAGGACGTGCAGCTGGCCTTGCCAGCCGTGGTGAAAGCGGCGATGGAGATCGAATCGGCCAGGTCGAGGCACGCGACACGCAGGTCCCGGTTTCCTGTCGCTGCGCCGATGCCCCTGGTCGTACGCGCTTGCCGTTACGACGCGGACCGCAGGAGCATCAGCGCCTGCCCCTGGCCCGACTCCCCGAAGCCCGGCCACGCCCCGCCTTTCCCTGCTGACGGGGTGCCGTGCACAGAGCGTCGCTCGGACCGTAGCCGTCGGCTGACCACGGCATCGGTCAGCGCGGCGAGCATGGCCGGCTGAGACATGGACGGTCCGACCGTGGCGGAACACGAGCGCCACATGGCGTGGAAGAGCCCATCGGTGGCCCGGGCCGCCAAGTTCTCGATGACGGGTTCCGCACGTGGGTGACCTCTCGGAATTCGGCTCCTCCTGTAGAGCTGCCAAGCTCCCCCAGAGAACGCCAGCCGGAAGTCTCGACGAGTACCTTGACTGAGGGGCATTCCGCAACTACGCGCACGGGTCGCGTAGCGGTCTGGGCTCGCGTACACCACGAGTGATCGCCTCGGGCAGCTCTGAGCCGGCGGTGTAGTAGCGGCCCTGGGCCTCGCCCTTGGCGGTGAGCCAGCCGGCGCGGACGAGCTCGCGGATGCCACGCTGGGCTTGCTGTTCGCTGAGCTCCGCGTCGGCCTGGTAGGTGGCGCGGCGCAGGCGGTTGCCCATGGCCGTGGGGTAGAGGGCGTAGAGCATGCGGTCAGCCCGACAAGGAGGCGGTTGGTGCGCTTCATGCTCAGCCCAACGACCCCCACGGCACTGTCGCCACCCTCTGAGCGCTCCTGGAATCCAGAATGGGGAATACTGCGTTCCTCTTCTGGATTGGTCCTTGGGTACGGTCGTGCGAAGGGGGCGTGGGTGGCCGATCTGAAGGTGTTCCGACGGGGTGCCGACGGCCGCGATGTCGAGTTGCAGGGTTCGACGGTGGCGCGGGAGCAGCAGGACCTGCAGCGGCGGGTCGAGGCGGGGCTGGAGCCGATGCTGGGGGTGCGGTTCCTGGCGTCCGAGTACGCGACGGGGCCGTGGCACCAGGGGCGGATCGACACGCTGGGGCTGGATGAGGACGGCGTGCCGGTGATCATCGAGTTCAAGCGCCGGCGGGATGCCGGGGTGATCACCCAGGCGGTGTCCTACCTGGTCTGGTTGCTGGCGCACCGGCACGAGTTCGAGGCGCTGGTCCGTAGACGTCTGGGCGCCGACGTGGCGGAGGCAGTCGATTGGCGGCGGCCTCGGGTGATCTGTGTCGCGGGCGAGTTCTCCCGCCATGATCGGGCTGCCGTTTCGCTCCACCAGCGGGATCACCGTGTGGACCTGGTGCGCTACCGGGTCTTCGGGCCGGACCTGCTGACGCTGCAGCTGGTCGAGACCGCCCCGGGCTTTTCCGCTGCAGGGTTCGCGCCGATGCCGTCGGGTGCGGACGAAGCTGCGGACGACGAGCCGGACGTTGCCACGGCGCCGGCCGGGTCCTCGCAAGTGGAGGTGCCGGGGTGCCTGCGGGAGCTGTACGGCGAGCTGGACGAGGCGCTGACCGCGGCGGGCGAGCTGGAGGTGGTGGTGCTCAAGCACTACATCGCCTACAAGCGGCTGCTGAACGTGGCGTCGGTGGTCTTCCGGCCGTCGGTGTCGCACCAGGCGATCTTGGTGTACCTACGATTGGACCCGGACTCGGTGAAGCTGGAGGAGGGCTTTACGCGCAACGTACGGGGCGTCGGGCACCTGGGGACGGGTGATCTGGAGGTGCGGATCACTTCGTCGGCGGACGTGGAGAAGGCGGTGCCGTTGATCCGGAGGGCGGTCGAGGAGTCCTGACCAGCTGAAACGGGCGGCTGGAGCTTGGTACTCCAGCCGCCCGTTCGCATCTGCGGGCCGTTGGCCTGGTGGTTCTCGTGATCACGCCTCCGGTCCGGCTAGGACGAAGTCGTCCTGGGTCAGCTCTGCTCGCAGCCGCTGTTCGGCGATGTCGGCGTAGTGCGGGCTGAGTTCGACGCCGACGAAGCGCCGGCCTTCGCGCAGGGCGGCGACGCCGGTCGAGCCGCTGCCGGTGAAGGGGTCGAGCACGGTGCCGTCCTCGGGGCAGATCCGGACGAGCTGCTGCATGATCTCCAGCGGCTTCTGGGTGATGTGGACGCGGTCCTTGCGGGGCTGGCTGGCGACGAAGTGACCGGGCAGGTAGAGGTCGCGACTGTTGTCGAGGGTGCCCTTGACACCCCAGGTGATGAACTCCGCGGACTGCTTGAAGCCGCCCTTCCTCGGGCGGCTGGCGGGCTTGATCCAGGGGATGGTGCCCTGCCAGGTCCAGCCGGCCATCTGGAGGGCGTCGCTGGTGGTGGGTTCCTGCCTCCAGTCGGAGAAGACCATCGCCACCGCGTGCTCGGTGCTCGCCCGGTAGGCCTCGGTGAGGAGCTCGGTGAGCCAGGCGCGGTAGGAGCGCTGGTCACGGTTCTCTCCGGGGAAGGTCTTGAGGTCGTGGGCGGAGCCGCTCGTCACGTACTTGGTGCGGGCGTCGCGGCTGGTGCGCTCGGAGCTGGTCCGGCCGCCGCTGTTGTACGGCGGGTCGGTGATGACGGCGTTGACGGACTCGTCGGGGAGGTTCTTGAGCACGGTGAGGGCATCGCCTCGGTGGAGGGTGAAGTCGTTCACGGGGGCCTTCCTCGGGTGAGCCGGCTCCGAGCGGCGTGCCAGGGCTGCCGCCGGGAGCAGTGGTGGAGGGGAAGGTAGTCGCGATCGGCAGCCGTACCTAACGGGCGGTACGACCATGTCGGGGCTGGTCGTGGGGGCGTTTGGTGCGGCCGGACTTCGCTTCTACTGTCTCGCCATGCCAACCGGGCAGCAGGCCAAGTCGGTCCGGCCCGGGGCGTGTTGACCCGTGCTGTCTCGTCCAGGCGAGAGGGCAGCCCCGGTGCGGCGCGCGAATCCGCCCTATGCCCGAAGGGGTGCCTTGTGTTCCGGCTGAGATTACGAGCGCGGCCGGCTGCCGCGCGTGACCCGAGACCGGCGTCCGGGAGCTACCAACTCCCCTGACCCGCCCGTCCTAAGCGAGGGCGGTTTCACCACCGGCGCGGTGCCGGCGACTTCTTCGCACGAGAGGCCGGCACCGCGCTCTCCTACGACCCGCAAGGAGCCGCTGCGATGCAGCATGCCCTGGCACACCCATGCCCTCATCCGCCTCCGTCGTCCTCCCGGTCGGTGTGCGGTGATCGGCGGGCACCGTGAAGAAGACCTTCGGCGCGCTCGTCGGGGTCGCCGCTTGTGGCCCGCTGATGCTGGCCCTGCCGGTGCTGATCGCCGGTGCGGGCAACGCCTCCGCAACGTCCGCCTCGTGTCCGCCCGGCGGCGGTCCGCAGAGCGTGGACAGCGCGGCCGTCGCGGCACAGGTCGAGGCGATCCTGAAAGGCTCCAGCCCGCTCAGCGCCCCCAGCGTGGCGGGGCTGAGCAAGCCCGACGAGCAGATTCCCAACGCGAAGACCATCCAGGCCACCGGCGTCGCGATGCACATATCCGTCCGGGGGCAGGTCGTCGCCCTGGCAACGGCGATGCAGGAGAGCGAGCTTCGCAACATCCGCTACGGCGACCGGGACTCGCTGGGGCTGTTCCAGCAGCGGCCGTCGCAGGGCTGGGGCACGCCGGAGCAGATCATGCAGCCGGTGTACGCCTCGACGAAGTTCTACGAGGCGCTGCAGAAGGTCAGCGGCTGGGAGTCGATGACCGTCACCCAGGCCGCCCAGGCGGTGCAGCGCTCCGGCTTCCCTGACGCCTACGCCAAGTGGCAGCCCCTGGCGGAGGCGCTGCAGAGGGCCATCGCACCGCTGCTCTCCCCTGCCACCGGCACCTCGACCGCCCCTGCACCGACGCCGACGACCGCCAACAGCCCGCGCCCGACGCCCAGCAGCAGTGGCTGCGGGACATCGACGGCGGCTGGTGACGGCACCGACTTCGGGACGATCCCGCCCGGTTCGCTGCCGGCCGGGTACACCATCCCGACGGACGCGCCGCAGCCAGTGCAGACCGCGATCCGCTGGGCACTCGGGCAGTTGGGCACCCCGTACCAGTGGGGCGGCACGTGCGCGAACTCGCACGGTGCGGACCCGATGGGCAGGTGTGACTGCTCCTCCCTGATGCAGGTGGCCTACCGGGCGGGCGGGGTCTCGCTGGAGCGGACCACCTACGACCAGGTCAAGCAGGGCAGCGCCGTGTCGGCGGATGCGCTCAAGCCCGGTGACCTTCTGTTCACCCGGGGCACCGCGGCCGTGCCGGAGCACGTCGGGATGTACATCGGCTCGGGGCTGATCGTGCACGCCCCGAAGACCGGCGACGTGGTCAAGATCTCGACCCTCGCCTCGTGGCGGCCGGAGATCCTCGCGGCCCGCCGGGTCGTCTGACCCGCGCTCTCTTCTCCCTCCCCCTCTTCCCCCTTTTCTCCGGGCTGCTTTGGCATGCCCTGAACCAAACTGGAGCTCCCGTTGTATCTCGCGGACGCCGTCGTACAGCTCGCCTACGACCCCGGCATCACCCCCAACGAGGGCGGCCTGCCCGGCCTTTCGGTCCTCAAGCAGGTCATGGGCTCGCTGAACCTCTTCGGCATCATCGCGGTCGTCGGCGCCCTGGCCGTCAGCGCCGGCGTGTGGGCCTGGGGCCACCACAGCGGCGGACACCAGGCCGAGGCCAACGGCAAGAAGGGCGTACTCGTCAGCGCCGGCGCCGCCCTGCTGCTCGGCGCCGCGAACGGCGTCGTGGCGTTCTTCTCGACGCTCGGAAGCCAGGTCAAGTAATGCAGAAACGTTCATTCCATGCCGCCCGCGGCGGGCTTTCCAGCGGCGCGCTGGTGCACCGCCGGGCGCTGCTGGGCGCGGCCGTCCTGGCCGTGCTCGTCGTCTGCTCCGGGGTACTGGCCTACGTCACCCGGGACGGCCGAAGCACTCCCGACCGCCCTGCTGCCGTGGGTGGTTCGCCCGTGCCGGGCCCGTCGGCACCGTCTTCGTCGAGCGCGCGCTCGGCCGCGCTTCCCGGGCCGCCGTCGACACACGATCCGATCGCGTTCGCGAAGGCAGCGGCGGTGGCGCTGTGGTCGTACGACACCCGCTCGTCCTCCCAGCCGGAGCTGGTGGCCTCCCTTCACCGGTGGCTGACCGGCGAGGGCCAGTACGCCGACGCGGACTCGGTCGACCGACTGGTTCCCTCGCCCCTGTTGTGGGGGCGGATGGCCGACTCCGGGCAGTTCGCCACGGCAACCGCGGCGGAGGCACACTTCCCGGAGTCGTTCACCCGGGCGCTGCAGGCGGATCCGGGGGCGATCTCGCAGGCGTACGTCTACGCCGTCACCGTCTCCGGGAAGCAGTCGATCTCCTGGAACGGCGCCCCGGCCGGCGGTGCCGAGGACCGCTCGGCGACCCTGGCCGTCCAGTGCCGTCCCGACCGCCCGTGTGCCCTGGCCGGTGTGCTGCCGGCCGTGGCGCCCTGAGCCCGGGAGGTACGCGTGGACATCTGCAACCTTCCGATGATCGCCCAGGTCTGCACCGTCGTCGACGGCATCAACTTCGTCAGCGACCCGGGCAAGAGCATCACCGACGGCATCGGCGCGTGGATCGCCAAATCGATGGGTGAGCTGGCGGCCAGCGCCGTCGACCTGTGCGCGAAGGCGGTCGACGAGACCACCGCGATCGACCTGTCGGCGCCGTGGTTCCGGGACAACTACCAGTTGATCCTGCCGATCGGGCTGATCCTGACCGTGGGCACGTTCTGCGCGCAGCTGATCCTGGCCGCCTGGCGCCGGGACGAGCGGGCGCTGGCCAAGGCGGCGTGGGGCACGATGACCGGTGTCCTGTTCGCCTTCGGCGCGATCAGCTTCACCGCAGTGGCGGTGACGACGGTCGACGCCTTGTCGGCCGGGTTGTTCCAAGCGGCGCACACCAGCGTGGCCGACGCGGTCAGGCGGATGATCAAGGTCACCCAGTTCGGGGCCATGTTCCCGCTCGGCTGGGCGATCCCCGCCCTGGTCGCGGTCGGCAGCGCGATCGGGGCGTTCCTCTACTGGTGCGTGATGGTCGCCCGCAAGGTCGGCGTCCTGGTGCTGGTGGCGCTCGCGGCCTTCGCGGGTGCCGGCGGCGGCTGGGAGGTTGCCAAGCGCTGGCGGCGCGGCTGGATCGAGGCCACCGCCACCCTGATCGTCAGCAAGCTGCTGATGACGGTGGTCTTCCTCGTTGGTGTCTCCGCGCTCGGCAAGACGGACGCCAAGGACGGGATCGCCGCGCTGTCCGACGCCCTGGCCGGTGTCGTGATCATGGTCATGGTGCTGCTGTGCCCGTACGCCGTCTACAAGTTCGTCCACTGGGCGACGGACGGCGGTGGCCACGACGACGTGCACCGCACCGGCATGGCCGGGATGGCGACCGTGGCCGGGGCGGCGAAGACCGCGGGTTCCCTGGCCATGCAGTCCGGCATGGGGATGCCGGCGCCGCAGGGCCCGCCTCAGGTTCCCGGGGTCGGCGGTGGCGGCGGTGCGGCCTCCGGTATCGACCCGACCGGCCGGATCAGCGCGGAGGGGATCGACGCCGGTCCTGCGCAGCAGCCGACGAAGTTCCGCTTCGGTGAGGACCCCAGCGCCGGCGGCGACCGCGGTCGTGCCCTGGTCACCCGGCCCGGTATCCCGTCGCTGATCACCCGGGCGTCCGCCGGAGGCAGTAACGAGGGACCGAAGTCCGGCGGTGGCGAGGCAGCCCCGGCTCCGGCCGCCCCGCGTGTCCAGAGTGCTGGCCTGGCGGGGTCCGTCGCACCGCCCGCCGCCGAAGGCTCCCCGACTCCAGGTATGGCAGCCCCGGCCCCGAGCGTTCCCGCTCCTTCGGCACCGGCTGGCCCCGCCGTTCCCCCGCCGCCGGCACCGGCCGCTGGTGGTCCGGGCCCGGTGGGAGGCCCGGATCCGCTCCGGTTCGTCTACCCGAACCGGAGCGCCGAGCCCGGGTCCTGACCGGCCCCCTTCCCCCGGGGTGGGGGGGGGGGGGGGGGGGCCCCCCAAGCCCACCCCCCAACCCCGAGTCCCTCACAGAGACCCCCCGGAGAACCCAAAAAAAGAGGGAGAGCACCCCAACCAACAGCGGAAGCTCCCC
>NZ_JBVITE010000087.1:0-25007 GCF_055575155.1 Kitasatospora sp. NPDC034533 | reverse complement strand
TCGTCGGACTCCGCTTTGGCCCCCCCAATCTACTCCAGACTTGTTGTTGGGGTTTTCCCTCCCCCCCCATCCCCACCCGTCCTAATGCTCGTCGGGGGGGGGGGGGGGAGGTGGGGGGGCCCGCCTCCCCACTCCCCGCATCCCATCCGGCGCAGCCGAGCACGAGAAGTCGGACCCGCCGACATCCCACTCCGCGCCGGCCCTCAGCGCACCCCACGGGCGAGTGCGGAGCGAACGGGCCGTCACACACGGCACAGCACAGGAAGTCGGACCGGCCGACTTCCCACTCCCCTGCGCCCGGCCTGGCGCAGCCGCCGGACGGGGCAAGGAGCGCCGTGGGGTGCAGGCACAGCCGACGGATGTGTGCGGGTACGGGCCTGAGAGGCAGCACGAGAAGTCGGACCCGCCGACTTCCCGCTCCCCTGCGCCCGGCCTGGCGCAGCGAAGGCGGGCGCGGGGCGAGGGGGGTCAGCTCAGGGCGGTGCGGTCGCTCGCGTTGGGAGGGGGCTGTTCGGGGGGTTCGGGGGTGGGACGGCGTTGGGGGCGGCGGCCTGGGTGGGGTGGGGCCCTACGGTTTCTGCCGTGGGTCGGGCCGTCGGTGGGCGGCAGCCGGAGAGGAGCGCCGCAGATGGGGATGCCCGCGGGAGAGGACGAGGTGCGCCGGGAGCGGTTCGAGCGCGGGTTGGAGGTGCTCGACCGGATCGACGGGGAAGCCGGGCGGCGAGTGCTGGAGGCGTTGGGGGACGTCAGCCCGGAGCTGGGGCACCAGGTGGTGGCCTGGGGATTCGGGGAGATCTACAGCCGCCCCGGGCTGGTGCCGCGCGAGCGGCAGCTGGTCACGCTGGGGATGCTCACCGCGCTCGGCGGGTGTGAGCCGCAGTTGGAGGTGCACGTCAACGCCTCGCTGAACGTCGGGCTCACGCCGCCGGAGATCGTCGAGGCGCTGCTGCAGTCGGCCGCCTACTGCGGCTTCCCCAGAGCCCTCAACGCCACGTTGGTCGCCAGGAAGGTGTTCGGGGAGCGCGGCCTCCTGCCGGTCGTGGCCGGCTGACCGGCAGGAGGGCGGACGGCCTTTGTGGCGCGGCGGCGTGCCGCACCTGGCCTGCCCCGCTGGAACAGGGCGGGCCGGATCCCCTGGTTGGTGTCGAGTGGCAACGGCCGGGGAGACCGCGTCCGTGCGTGGTGCCGGGCGGGTGCCCGGCGACCCCTCCCCCGGGCCTGGGGCGGGGCTTGGTGCGGGAGGCTCACCCCTCCGATATCCATCAAGGGTGGCTTTCACGTTTCCCGGTGGCAAGCCCGATGGGGTGCGCGGGGTCGGACACCGAGGCTGTCCGGGGCTGAAGGCGCGGGCGAATCATCGGCGTGAGCTGCGGATTCTCGCTGACGGCTTATCAATTCTGTTTGGGACAAAGCGAGAATCCGGGGCGCGAAAGCGCTGGACGGCCCCCTCCGCGCGCGGCGACGCTGTGCGTGGGCGTCCTGCCCGCCGGGCTCTGGAAGGCCGGGCGGGCGCGCGAGGACGCCGGTCGAGTGGCAACAACCGCACCCAGCGAAGCGGAGACCGCATGGAACAGCAGAACACCCCGGCCGCGAGCGCGGACTGCGTGGAGGTCCGCACGGCCCCCGGCACCGCGGTGCCGGTCCCGGCCGCGGTGCTCGTGGTCGTCGTCCTCCTCCTGACCACCGCCCTGACCGCCTCCGGCACCCCCGCCCGCACCGCCGTCGCCACCCTGGCCGGTGCCGGACTGCTCGGCACAGAGCTGGTCCGGCGCCTGGCCGAGGCCCTCACCGTCCGCCGGGCCCGCTAGGCGGGGCCGGTGGGGCGCCTGAACAGCGCCCTGGCCGAGCAGGACAAGGAGATCCGGACGCTCGCGCAGTGGCTGCGCGGGCTGCGCGAGCGGTCCGGTCTCACGTACGGCCAGATGGCGCGGAAGACCGCCGAGTTCCCCCAGCCCGTCTCCCTGGCCACGCTCTCGCGCGCGGACGAGGGCCGTACGGTGCCGACCTGGCCGGTCACCGAGGCCTACGTCCGGGCGTGCGGCGGTTCGGTGCGCACCGCCGAGCGGCTGTGGCTGCGCGCCGACGCCCACCGGCCCGGGCGGCGCGGGGGCAAGAGCGCGCCGCAGGCACCCGGCGCGAGCCGGGCCCTGCGGTACGTCACGGAGCGGTGTGAGCTGCTCCTGGCCATGCGGCGGCTGCGGTTGCGCGCCGGGAGCCCGTCCCTGCGCGAGCTGGAGGCGCGCGCGGTGCGGGGTGCGGTGAGCCACCTGCCGCGCAGCACCCTGCACGGGGTGCTGACGGGAGAACGGGACTGCACCGAGCGGGTCCTGGTCGAGTTCGTCCGGGCCTGCGGGGTGGGCCCGGCGGAGGAGGCCGAGTGGGTCGCGGCCCTGCGGCGCACCACCGGCCGGCCCGCCGCCGGGGAGCGGCCCTCACCGCCCGACGTCCGCCGCCGGCTCGCCGAGGCCCATGCGGAGATCCTGCGTCTGCGCCGGGCCCTGGACGGCCGCCCGGTGCCGGACGTCGGGCGGCCGGTGGGACGGCGCGTCCCCTGACGGGCGCGCTGTCCGTGCCCGGTGGCGCGGGAAGCCGGCCGGACCGGTTTCCCACGCCGTCCGGCAGGATGACGTACCGTCAGTTCGCTGGAGCCGGGAGGCTTTCGGCGCCGGGTGCCACTCGGTGACGACCGGCCTCCCGACGGCGTCCGCGGCCCCGGCCCGCGACTCCCCCAGCATCCAGGTGCCAGCCGGCAGAGAGGTGGATCGAGCAGGTGGGCAGGACGGCAACGCTCAAGGCGGTGATCGGTGCTTCGGCGGCGGCCCTCGTGGCGGCGGCCCTGGCCGGCTGTTCCGCTCCCCCACCGGCGCGGGCGAGGGATTCGGCGCCGAAGGTGGTGGACATGGAGGTGAGTTGGGCGGTGGAGTACCACTCACTGGCCGAACTCAAGAGCCACGCGGACCTCGTGGTCGAGGGACGCTTCGCGCGCGTGGTCGAGCAGAGACAGGACGCGGAGGGCGTGCCCTTCACCGACTTCGCGTTCGACGTCGACGAGGTGCTCGACGACCGGGGCCACCGCGTCGCGGCAGCCGGCGCGTCGGTGACCATCCACCAGACCGGCGGCGTGGTGGACCGGGTCCTCCACCAGGTCCGCGACGACCCCCTGTTCCGGGTCGGCGAGCACAGCGTGCTGTTCCTCGCCGAGTACGAGCCCGGCCACTACCGGGTCATCGGCGGGCCCACCGGGCGCTTCACCGTCGAGAACGGGACGCTCAGGCCCGTCGGCCAGGACGGGGTGCGGTTCTCCGGCACCCCCGGCGCCTTCGCGTCCGCGGTCAGGGCGCGGCAGCCGGACGCCCCCGGAGCGCCGTGATCGAACCACAACGGGCCACTTGTCCCGCGGTGATGACGCCATGCCGACACGTCGATGTCGAACGCGGCACCGGTCCGGGCCCCGTGGGCGTACGGCCGCGCCTACCGTTGGAGCGTGGACGGACAGGAACTCGGCGAGAAGCGCCCGCGCTTCGCCGTCGGCCCCGGGTACGCGCTGTACCGGGGGCCGCTGGCGGACAGCGCCTTCCACCGGCACGCCGCCTTCCAGGTCGCCGTCGCGGTGCGCGGCGGGCAGGCGGGCCGGGTGACGGTCGACGACGCGGCCGGGCGGCGCCACCGCGGGCCCGCGGTCGTGGTGCCACCGATGGTGCGCCACCGGATGGCGCCGACCCGCGAGGTGCTGGTCTTCTACGTGGACCCGCACTGCGCCTTCGCCGACCGGCTGCGCGCGGCCTGCGGCGAGGGGGTCACCGTCGCCCCGCGGTGGCACGGCCTGACCGAGCGGGAGGTGCGGCCCGGCGGCGGGCGGCCGGCCGGCGGGCTGGACCCGAGGCTGGCGGCGGCGCTGGCGGCGCTGGCCGACGACCAGGTGCCGCTGGAGGGGCTCGCCGCGCGCGTCGGGCTGTCGCCGCAGCGCCTGCGGGCCCTGGCGCGGCGGCAGTTGGGGGTGCCGCTGGCCCGCTGGCGCAGCTGGCAGCGGCTGTCCCGGGCGGCGCTGGCCCTGGGCGAGGGGTGCTCGCTGGCGCAGGCGGCGCTCGCGGGCGGTTTCGCCGACCAGGCCCATTTCTCGCGGTGGACACGGGAGTTGACGGGGCTGACGCCCTCGCAGGTGCTGCCGGCCCTGCGCGCCGCGGGCGCTCAGCCGCCGGCCCTGCGCGCGGTGTAGAAGGACATCGAGCCGGTCACCGTCGCGACGCTCTCCACCTCGCGCACCCCCTCGAAGCCCGTCTCGGCGATCAGGCGGGGCAGGATGCCGTCGGCGTTGGGCTGGGTGTCCTGCTTGCCGTCGACGAACTGGACGATCCGGAAGGCCAGCCGCATCGTCGGCGTGCGCTGGCGCCCGTAGTCGGCGATCACCAGTTTGCCGCCGGGGCGCAGGGTGCGGTGCACGGAGGCGAGGATCGCCCGCTTCATCGGGACGGGGCACTGGTGGAGGACGAGGCTGGAGACGACGGTGTCGGCCGACTCGGGGCCGAGGAGGTCGTCCACCGCGTCGCCCATGCCGGTGCGGAAGTCGGCGGTGGCGCCGGCCGCGGCAGCCTTGCGGCGGGCCAGGCGCAGCACGGCGGGGTCGGGGTCGACGCCGATGACGGTGGCGTGCGGTTCGGCGCGGCCGAGGAGGACGGCGAGGGAGCCGGTGCCGCAGCCGACGTCGACGATGACGTCGCCGGGGCGGGGGGCGGCGTGCATGGCCACCAGGCTGCGCCAGAGGCGTTCGCGGGTGAGGGAGACGATGGGGTCGTAGAGGCCGAGGGCGAGGCGCCCGGCGGCGGGGGTGAAGGTGTCGGTCGGGGTCATTCGGTCAGTGTGGGCGGGCGGCCGGGGCGGCGTCTTGAACGATTCGCTCGCAATGCCGCCGCCCGCGCCGCCCCCGCCCAGGGCTGAACTCCGTTGGGGGTCAGGCGGCTTCGGCCCGGCCGTGGCCGCCGGTGGCGGCGCGCCCGGCCTCGTCGCGCAGGGCGTGCGGGCGCTGGGGCTGGAGCCGGCGCGCCGGACGGGCGCCGGGCACCTCGCCGTAAGCGCCACCGGGCACCTCGCCGGACGCGTCGCCGGGCATGCCGCCGTAAGCGCCACCGGGCACCTCGCCGGACGCGTCACCGGGCAAACCGCCGGGCAAACCGCCGGGCACCGCTCCGAACTCGCCGGCGGAGGCGATGAGTTCACGGATGCGCAGGCCCAGGTGCAGGGTGATGCGGTCCGCCCCGCTGTCCAGGTCGAGTCCGGTGATCTCCTGGATCTGCCGCAGCCGGTAGTGCAGCGAGGTGCGGTGGATGCGGAGCGCTTCGGCGGTCCTGGAGGTCGATCCGGCGTGGTCGAGGAAGCAGCGCAGGGTCTCCTCCAGGCGCTGGCCGCCGCCGGAGTCCAGCAGGGCGCGCAGCGGCCCGGGGATCAGCGACTCGTTCAGGGCGTGGTCCGGCAGTTGCAGGAGCACGGAGAGCTCGCCGAGCTCCTCCCAGCAGCCGATGCCCTTCAGCGCGGGCATCCGCCGTGCCGCGCGCACCGCGACGAGCGCCTGCTCGTGGGAGGCGTGCGCGCCGGCGAGTGCCTTCTGGTGGCCGCCGATGCCGATGACGGGGGCGGCCGAGGGGCCCAGACGGGCGCCGAGGGCCTGCCCGATGTGCCGGGACTGCTCCCGCAGCGCCTCCTGTCCCAGCGGCCGGTCGGCGAGCTGGAGCAGGACGGCCCGGTGCGAGGTGACGGCGAAGGCGCTGCTCGCCGACCGGGTGCGCCGCAGGCCCTCCAGCGCCGCGGCCAGCGCGGTCGCCACCTGCCCGGGGGACGGACGGGAGTGCGCCACCTCCACGACGGTGACCACCGCGTGGGGGGCGTCCGGCAGGAGCGCGTCCTCCAGCAGCCGGGCGCGGGCCTCCTCGCGCGCGGCGGGGCTCGTTCCCAGCAGCGACAGGAGGAGTTGCCGGCGCGTGGCCCTCTCGGCGTCGGCCAGGACGTGGTCGGCGTAGAGCTGGGCGGCGATGGCGGGCGTGGCCCGGGCGATGGTCCCGGTCTCGTGCGGGGTCAGGGTGCCGTCCGGTGCGATGACCGTCAGCAGGCCGAGGAAGTGGCCGCGTTCGCGCAGCGGCACGCAGTAGCGGGGCAGCAGGCCCAGGTCGTCGCGGGCTTCGAGGTAGCCGGGGCCGGGCCACCGGGCGACGTCCTGGTCGAGGACGTGGCGGGCGACGGCGTCGTCGACCCGTCCCTGGAGGACGCTGTGCAGGCGTGCCCGGTCCGCGTCGTCGAAGTGCCGGCTCCAGCGGATGCCGCTGATCGCGGGGTCGGCCACGGCGACGGACCGGCGCAGCGACTGCGCGAGGTCCTCGATCAGCTCCTGTGCCGCGGTACTGCCGACGGGGGTTCGCCGCCGCTGTTCGATCATGGCGGTCCTCCTTCGTGGTCGTCTCCGTGGGGCGCGGGCCGGCGGGTTGGGGATCTGCGGCTTCCCGCCTTGCCGGTCCGGGGCCCGGATCGCGCCGGTCGTGCCGGTCCTGGGGACACGGTGACACCGCCGTGATGCCCCACGGTGCACGGCTCTTGCCTGTGTCCGCCGGGATGGCCGGTCGCTGGTGCATCCGGTGCGGAACTGTCCCAGGCTGATCACGGCCCGTTGCGCGTGGCCGGTGAGACGTCCCTGCGAAGGAGTGCCCGTGTCCGATGACGCCCACGTTCCCTGGGTGGCGCCCGTCCTGGGGCGCGAGACGCGCGACTTCGTCGAGTCCTGCCCGTGGCCCGCTGCCGCGCGGGCCGGCGGCCCTTCGCCGAGGGAGCGCATGGCGGCGCTGTGGAACGGCGGCGGCCGCGAGGAGCCCGACGTCGAGGAGGAGTGGCTGGCCGTGCCGGGCGGGGACGGGGAGCGCATCCGGGTGCGGATCCTGCGGCCCGCGGAGGCCTGCGAGCCGCTGCCGGTCGTGCTCTACCTGCACGGGCTGGGCTGGATGCTGACCGATGCCCACGCGCACCAGCAGTTGCTGGTGGACCTGGTGCTCGGGGCGGACGCGGCCGTGGTGGTGGCCGAGCACGAGGCGCCGGAGCACGCCCGCCACCCGGGTGCCGTCGAGCGGGCGTACGCGGTGGCCAGGTGGATCGCGGGCAACGGGGCGGGCTGCGGGCTGGACGGGAGCAGGATCGCGGTGGTCGGCGCCAGCGCGGGCGGCCAGCAGGCGGCCTCGCTCGCCCTCCTGGCGCGGGCGCGCCGCGGGCCGGGCCTGCGTCACCAGGTGCTGGTGTGCCCGGTGACCGACGCGGCGATGGACACGCCCTCCTACCGGCAGTTCGCCCGGGGGTACTTCCTGAGCCGCGACGCCATGCGGGAGTACTGGCACCAGTACGCGCCGGACCTGCGGGAGCGCGCGCGGGGCGCGGTCTCACCGCTGCGCGCCCCCGCGGAGAGCCTCGTGGGACTGCCGCCCGCGCTCGTCATCACCGCCGAGGCCGACGTGCTGCGCGACGAGGGCGAGGCGTACGCGGCGCGGCTGAGGCGGGCGGACGTGCCGGTCGTGGCGGCCCGCTACCAGGGCACGATCCACGGGTTCGTGCTGTTCGACCGGCTGCGCGGCACGGAGGCGTCCCGGGCGGCGCGCATCCAGATGACCGACGCCCTGCACACCGCGCTGCACGTCTGAGGCCGCCCGGGACTACCTGGTGCCCGGCTCCTCCACGGGCAGGACGCCGCCCAGGCGCCGCCACTCGCTCGGGGAGACCCCGCTGGCGGCCTGGAAGCGGCGGCTGAAGTGGCTGGGGCTGCTGAACCCGCACCGGGCGGAGACGGCGGCGATGGTCAGCCGGTCGTACCGCTTGGCGGCCAGCATCCGCCGTGCCTTGCCCAGCCGCTCCTCGATGAGCCACTGCTCCAGGCTGATCCCCGCCCCGCTGAGCAGGGTGTAGAGCCGGCGGAGGGAGACGGCGTGCGCGGCCGCGATCCGCTCCGGCGTCAGGTCGCGGTCCGCGAGGTGGGAGCGGGCGTAGGCGAGGACCCGGGTGAGGAGGGTGTCGTCCATCGTCGCCCTGACCTCGGTGCTGTCCTCGGCGTGCGCGGCCGACAGGAGCAGCGCGCGCACGAGTTCCGTGGTGGCGGAGGCCAGGGCCGGTGCGCCGGGGTCGGCCTCCAGCCGGCCGGGGTCGCGCCACACGCCGCGCAGGTGCTGGAGCACCAGGTCGTGGAGCGGGCTGGCGCGCAGCCGCTGGGAGGCCCGTACGACGTCCTCGACCGGGACGTCGAGGCGGTGCATGTCGAACATGACGGACTGGGAGGCGCCGTCGCCGGACCAGCCGTAGGAGCGGGGGGAGAGCTCGTGGAAGACGCAGATGTCGTCGGAGCCCAGGAGGGTCCGGCGGCCCGCGACTTCGGCCCGGTGGACGCCCAGGGGCTGGAGGGAGACCGAGACGACGGGGCTGCTGCGGTGGTGGCGCACGTGCTGGGCCGTCCGGCGCACCTCGAAGCCCGAGTTGCGGGTGGCGAAGAGGTCCAGCCCGCCGACGCGCCAGAGTTCCATGCGCGCGTGGATGCCGGTCTCGGGTTCCTCGTGGGAGACGTCGTTGGGCACGAGGGAGTCCGTGAGGGCGTGGTGGAAGGCGTCCACGCGCTCACGGGGTGACACCGTGTTGAGGTCGAGCAGCAGCACACACCCTCCCAGAAGGTCCGAATCCGGCCATTCTGGAGGACCGGCGGGCGCGATCCGGCGGTGTGCGGGGCCGGGGGCGGGGTCGTGCGCTCCTGGAACAGGGTCGGGCCTTCTCGGCATGGCGGCCCCCGCGCGGGGGCCGCCATGCGGGAGGCGAGTCAGAGGCCGGCCGGGAAGTCGTCGGCGCGGATGCCGGCGACGAAGGACCGCCAGGCCTCGGGGGTGAAGGCGAGGGCCGGGCCGTGGGGATCCTTGCTGTCACGGACGGGAACGGTGCCGGTGATGCCGTCGGCCACCTCGACGCAGTTGTCGTTCGGGTTGCTGGCACTCGACTTACGCCAGGTGATGGAAAGTTCCGAGGCGACCTCGATGCAGTTGCCGCCTTCGCTGCCGCTGTAGCTGCTCTTACGCCACTCCGGGGAATCTGTCACGAAGATGACCTCCTACTGCCTCAGCTGGCGGTGGGGCTGCTCCACACAGGGCGGAGCAGCCCACGCTACTGGGTCAGTTGGGTGGCCGGGAAGTCGTCGGCGCGGATGCCGGCGACGAAGGACCGCCAGGCCTCGGGGGTGAAGGCGAGGGCCGGGCCGTGGGGGTCCTTGCTGTCACGGACGGGAACGGTGCCGGTGACGCCCTCGGCTACTTCTATGCAGTCGCCCTGGCCGTTGCTGTACGTGCTCTTGCGCCACTTGGTGCTGTGGTGCCTGTGGCTCACCGGGAGTACTCCTCTGCGACTTCCTTCAACCAAGCGATTGACCTCTCGGGCTGTACTGACGACGCCATAAGGCGGTCGAAAGCGTCCTCGTGCCTGGCGATCTCATGGGGCCGCTCCGAATAGATGCTGCTGGTGGTCGCCTCGGAGTAGGCCACACTGCCAGGGATGTCATTGAACGAGAGAATGGAGAACGAGGAGCCCATGGCCGCGTGCGCGCCAGCCGAGAACGGCAAGATCTGAATCGTGATGTTTGGCCGCTCATCCGCCGTCACCGCAAGGTGGTTCAACTGTTCAGCCATGGTCTGGTTTCCGCCCACTGGCCTCCGGATGACGGCCTCGCCGATGATGGCCCACAGCTGTGGCGGATCACGGCGATCCAGGATCTGCTGACGGTCCATCCGCAGCGCGATCCGCCGCTCGACCTCTTCGGCGGACTCGGTCGGATTCATGGCGCGGATGACGCTTCGCGCGTAGGCCTCGGTCTGGAGAAGTCCCGGGACCAGCTCACATTGATAGGTCACGATCTTCGCGGCGTCCGACTCGAAGCCCACATAGGCACGGAACCACTCCGGCAGGGCGTCGCCGTACGCATGCCACCACCCTTGCTGGCGGCTCTGGCGCGTCAAGCCGAGGAAGTACTTCACCTCTTCGGCCGAAGTGACACCGTAGTGCGACAGAAGCTTCGCTGCGTCGCGCTCTTGCAGCGGGACCAGGCCACTCTCGATACGACTCAGCTTCGAAGCTGACCAACCGAGCGCGGCGGCCACGTCCTTGGCGTTCAGCTCGCACGCTGCGCGCAACTTGCCAAGCTCGCCTCCGAGCCTACGCCGCAGCACGGTCGGACTGCCCATGCGTCACACTCCCTGGCTGTTCGCTTCCTTGCATAGTTTGCCACCCCTCCCGAAGGACCAGTCGCGGCCCATGATCATGCAATTGCATGGGTGAAGCAGTTGCATGCAAATGCCTCACTGAGGCAATCTACAGGGAGTAGTCCTTCGGGTCGCCTGAGTGATCACGACCGGTCTACTGCCGGGCATCCCCATGCCTCCGCATGGCTCCAAACTCCGCTCCTGGAAGGCGTCTTCGCCATGTCCTGCTACTCCTCCGCCGCCTGGCTGCCGCGCAGCCGGCGCGCGCCCTCCGTCGGGCGCCGGCACCTCGCCGACTTCCTCCTCTCCTCCCCCGCCGGGGACCGCTACCTCGACTCCGGGCTCCTCCTCGTCTCGGAGCTGGTCACCAACGCCCTCCTGCACGGCACGCCGCCCGGCCACCGCATCCACCTCGCCCTCGACCTCGACCCCACCCGCCTGCGCATCGAGGTCCACGACGCCCGGCAGGACCGCGGCCCCGTCCTGCGCGCCCTCACCCTCGACGGGGAGGCCGGGCGCGGCCTCCACCTCGTCAAGTCACTCTCCAAGCAGTCCGGTTGCTGCCCCCGCACGCCGGTCGGCAAGATCGTCTGGTGCGAGGTGACGGCATGAGGGCCGATCACGACGTCCGCGTCGACATCCCGGGCCTGCGCCCCTCCGCCGTCCACACCCTCAGCGACACCCTCCTCGCGCGGCTCTGGGACTCGGTCAGCCACCTCCCGATGTCCCGCTTCCAGCACTACGCCCTGGAGCGCCGCCTCACCGGCCCCTGCGCCAAGCGCGACATCCTCCGCGACCTCGTCGACACCCCCCTCCTCACCATCCCCGTCGGCGAGGACCACGAAATCCGCATCCGCTGGGCGAACGACCCCCTGAACGGGTAGCCGCCGCCCCGCCCCCTCTGGCCCGCGCGCCCGCTCTCGGTGAGGATGGCCGTCGGGAGCGCAAGCGCGGGCAGCACACCCGCAGGAGGCCGTTCCGGCCTCGGGGAAACGGGAGAGGGCGACGACGTGCCGTTACGCATTCACTTCACCGTGGAGGACCTCGCACGCACCCGCATCGCCGACGGACCGGCGCCCTGCATCGAACTGAGCACCGCCGCACGGCAGTTGCAGGATCGCACCCATGTGGTACGGCTCGGGTCCTGGCGCCGGGACACCCTGTCCGCCCTGCACCCCGCCTCGCGCATGGTCTTCGCGCTCATGCCCCCGCGCGGGCTGATAACCGACTTCCTCAGCGGTGTGAGCGCCGCGACACCCGCCGAGCTGATCGAGCAGGTCCGTTCCACACCCCGCAACCGCTTGCGGACGAGCCTGGAGCACACGGCCAGGCACCAGCCCCTGCCCTCCTGGGCCCACCGCCTGCCCGAAGACCCGCCACTGCTACGGCAGTTGTGCGACAGCCTGGAGCACCTGGCCGGCCACGCCCTCCTCCCGCACTGGCCGCAGGTCCAGGCCATGGCGGCGGCCGACGCCTCGGTGCGTTCCCGCCAGCTGCTCGGCGGCGGCGTCGAGACCCTCCTCGCGCGCATCAACCCACGGCGCATCCGCTGGCGGGCACCCGTGCTGGAGATCACCATGGCCTCCGGCCTGGACACCGACGTACGCCTGGGCGGACAGGGGATGCTGCTCCAGCCGTCGGTGTTCGCCGTCGAGGCCCCGATCGTCGACCTCGACGCGGTGCCGCAACCCGTCCTCACCTATCCGGTGGCCCAGCTCCAGGAGGGCGCCGCCACACCGCTGTTCACGGCCCTCCCCTCCGTCGGCGGGCGGGCGCCGGCCGCCGGCGCCCTCGGGTCCGCCCTGGGCCACACCAGGGCCGCCGTGCTCGGTGCCATCGCCCGTCACCCGGGCTGCTCGACCCAGCAGCTCGCCGCGCTCGTCGGCATCGCCAAGGCCAGCGCCAGCGAGCACGCCACGACCCTGCGCAACGCGGGCCTGATCGACACCCACCGGGACCGTCACACGACCGCCCATGTCGCCACCCCCACCGGCATCGCGCTGCTCGACGCGCCCTTCGGACGGCCCTGACCCGGCCGGCTCCGACGGCCCGTGCCCGCTCCGGCGCGTCGGCGCCGCGCCGCGCGGTCGCCCGGATCGCCGGTGTTCGGGCCAGACCGAATCGCCTTGGGGCGCGGCCGTGCCGCCGTACAGCCTGGACACGGACGCCGGGCCGCGAGGTCCGCACCCGGTCCGGGGGCCCGCGTCCGCCTCCACCCGAACCGGCGGCCGCCGCGCGCACCGCGGGCGGCCACGGTTCCGAGAGCGAGAGAGGGAGCACATGTCGATGAGGAAGAGCGTGGCCGCGCTGGCCGCGGCCCTGGTCGCCGGGACGGCCCTGGGGCTGGTCCCGACGGTGGCCACGGCCGGAACCCCCGGTGAGAACGGCCTCCTCAGCTGTTCCCACCGGTGGTCGAACCTGGACCCCGACGGCAGCCACCCGAAGACCATCACCCGCAGCGGCGTGAACATCCGCTCGGGCCCGCACGCGGCCGCCGGTACGCACTGCGGTGTCGTGGGCGTCCTCAACCCGGGTGACCAGGTCTTCTACCACTGCTACACGACCACGCAGAGCGAAGGGACGTGGACCCACCTGCGCAAGAGCGGCACCTCGCTGGAGGGCTGGGTGAGGGACGACCTGCTCCCGGACGGCGGCAGCGTGTTCGAGTGCCCGGCCTGACCGAGGCGGCGTCGCGCGGGCGGACGGACTCCGCTTCGCCCGCGCCGTTCTGATGAACCGAGGGCCGCCGCCCGTACTCCCACGGGCGGCGGCCCCCGCGCTTTCCGCCGCCCGTGGCTCCCGTGACCCGCGCTTTCCCGCTGAGCTGCGGGCGGGCGGGCCTCTGGCTAGCCTGGTCGTCGGGTGGGTGCGAAGCATCTCCGCGCCCACCGGCCCCCCAGGCCCGGCGGCCGGCGCGAGCTGCGGGGCATCCGGCGCCGCCCGCAGCAGAACACCTGCCGGACACCCCACATGAGAGTGACCACCATGTCTCCCGCCAAGCGCATCGCGACCGCCGCCATCGCCGCCGCCCTGCTGGGCGCCGGCACGCCCGGCCTGGCCTCGGCCGCCGGCCCGCCGACCGCTCTCCCCTCCCAACTGACCGGGGAATGGCACCGGTTCACCATCAAACCGCCCGGCCTCCCGGCCAGGAGCCTGGACGTCGACGGCAGCGGCAACGCCACCGTGTCCACCTCCGATCCCACGAACGAACACCAGCAGTGGAACCTGAGCACCATCGGCGGGCTGCCGCTGGTCAAGAACAGGGCGACGGGCACGTGCCTGACCGCGCCGAACGACACCCTGGACCCCGTCACCGTCCAGGCCTGCGACCAGAACAACCCGAACCAGCGGTGGGACGTCCACTACGTGACGGCCGGTCAGGTCGAGATCTCACCGAAGGCCCACCTCTCCCTCGCCCTCACCGGGGCCGCCCAGGCCGGCAGCACCAGAGCCGTCCTGCGGACCTACGCGGCGGCGGACAACCAGCAGTGGTCCATGGGGTCGGTGAAGTAGCGGTCCTCCTGGCAGATCTCTTTCTTCGGTGCCCGTGGCGCGCCCGTGACCCGCGCTTTCCCGCTGAGCTGCGGGTGGGCGGGCCTCTGGCTAGCCTGGTCGGGTGGGCACGAAGCACCTCCGTGCCCGCCGGGCCGTGGAAGGCCCGGCAGCCGGGGCGGGCGGCGATCCGGCCCACGCCCCCGGCGACTCGCGGGGCTTCCCGCGCCATCCGCGCAACGGCCCGCGCACCTCTCGGACACCCCACCAGGGACGCCCCACATGAGAGTGACCACCATGTCCCCTGCCAAGCGCATCGCGACCGCCGCCATCACCGTCGCCCTGCTGGGCGCCGGCACGCCCGGCCTGGCCATGGCGGCCACCCCGCCGACGCCCCCGGCACCCCAGCAGACGACCGGGAACTGGTACCAGCTCCGGGTCTGGCCGCTGGCGAACGCCTCGGCCCGGAACCTGGACGTCGACAGCGGCGGCCACGTCGTCACGGCCACCCCCGAGCCCAGGAACGACCGCCGGCAGTGGAGCCTGAGCGGCACCCTGGGGAAGCGGCTCGTCACGAACAAGGCGACGGGCAAGTGCCTGACCGCGCCGAGCGGCCCCAACGGCTCCGTCACCCTCAGGACCTGCGACAAGAACGACGTGAAGCAGCAGTGGACGCTGCGGAACACGCAGCGGGGCCTGGTCGAGATCCTGCCCTCCGCCGACCACGGCCTCGCCCTGGCCGGGGGCCTCGGCGGCGACGTGCGCGTCCTGCGCGAGGACGGGAGCCGCGCCCAGCAGTGGAGCACGGTGCCCGCGGGCTACTGACCCCTCGGACGGGCCCCGGGCCGCCTCGACCGGCCCGGCCTCTTCAGCCGCGCCCCCGGACCGTCGACGCGTCCGGGGGCGCGCTCGCCAGGGCGGCCATGTGGTGCCCCCTGACCGCGACCGGGACCGCCGCGACCGGGCGGATCCGGGTCACGCCCTCGCGGTACGGGGACCAGTGCCCTCCGGCGTCCGGCAGGTGCGCGAGCCGAAGGTGGCCCGTGGCGAGGCGGCCGAGGTCAGCGCGGTCCGGGGCGGGGGTGTCCGCGTCACCGGCCGGGGGCTGCGTCCACCGCCGCCGGTTCCTCCAGGAGGGCCAGTGCCTGGCGCACCGCCAGGCGCCCGGCCCTGTGGAAGGAGCGCTCGCGCGAGTCGATCGGGTGCACGACGGTGTGGTGCACCACCAGCGCCAACGCCACCGGGACGCCGGGGAGTTGCTCGTTCAGCCCGGCGCGCACGCCGTCGGCGAACGCGGCGTGGAAGCGCTCCACGTCCCCGGGCTCCGGATCACCCGTGACGGTGGCGTCGCGGACGGCCTCCACGCGCAGGCCCTCCTCCCAGGGCTCGAAGTCCACGACCACGATGCCGACGTCGCCCGGGCAGCTCGTCTGGTGCACGTAGCGGGCCCGGATGCCGCGGACCGGGCGGGAGGGGAAGGCGGCGTGGACGGGAGCCACCTCGGTCAGGAGTGCTCGATCTCGACCGAGGTGACCACGACGTCCTCCACCGGGCGCTCGTCCTCGACCGGGGTGGCGGCGATCGCGTCGACCACGGCCTTGGAGGCGGCGTCGGCGACCTGGCCGAAGATGGTGTGGCGGCGGTTGAGGTGGGTGGGGGTGCCGACGGTGATGAAGAACTGCGAGCCGTTGGTGCCCGGACCGGCGTTGGCCATCGCGAGCAGGTACGGCTTGGTGAAGAACAGCTCGGGGTGGAACTCGTCGGCGAAGGCGTAGCCCGGGCCGCCGGTGCCGGTGCCGGTCGGGTCGCCGCCCTGGATCATGAAGCCCTTGATCACCCGGTGGAAGAGGGTGCCGTCGTAGTACGGGCCGGTGCCCGGCTCGCCGGTGCGCGGGTCGGTGTACTCCCGGGTGCCCTCGGCGAGTTCGACGAAGTTGCGGACCGTCTTCGGCGCGTGGAAGGGGAACAGCTCCAGGCGGATCGGGCCCGCCGTGGTGTGCAGGGTGGCGAACCGGGCAGTGGCCACGGGTGACTCCTCGGGGTGCGGCTGGTGCGGCTGGTACGGGTGCGGCCGGTGCGGTGGACCGGGGCCGTCGGACCACCGCATCCTGGCACAGCCCGCGGGCCGGCGGCCGAACCGGGTGGGAGGAGCCGCACGTCAAGACGGACCGGAAGCCTCGGGGAGGGGGCGGCCGGCCGTGACGGCCGGTGCGGTTCCGGTGGGCGTGCGGATCCTGGCCGCCGCAGGGTACGGCTGCGTGGTGCGGACCCAGCGGACCCAGCGGACCCAGCGGACCCAGCGGGGCCGGCCGCGCCGGGCGCGTGCGGCGGCGGCCCTCACCCCCGGCGCCGGACGGGCGCTGCGCGGCCACCGGCGCGACCGTCCGCGCCGGATGGGGCAACGGCGGCGGGGACACCGGGGGCGGCGGCTGACGCGTCCTCCGGCCGCCGGGCCGGGCGCGGCCGGGAACGCACCGGGGGTGGCCCTAGAGTGGGGCGGGTGAGCTTCCACCTGGTCGTCGGACACGGGCCCGCCGGGGCCTCCACCGCCCGCCTGCTGGCCGAGCAGGGCCACGAGGTACGGGTCGTCACCCGCGGCGGGCGCCCCGCCGGCCCGGCCGTCCCCGGCGTCGAGCACCTGGCCCTGGACGCGAGCGACCCCGCCGGGCTGGCACGGGCCGCGCGCGGGGCCGCCGCCATCCACGGCTGCGCCGCGCCGCCGCTGCCGCAGTGGGCGCGGCTGTGGCCGCGGCTGACGGCCTCGCTGTGCGCGGCGGCCGAGGACAGCGGCGCGGTGCTGGTCATGCTCGGCAACCTGTACGGCTACGGGCCGGTGGCGGGGGCGATGACCGAGGACCTGCCGCTCGCCGCGACCGGCCCCAAGGGGCGGGTGCGGGCGGCGGCCTGGGAACGGGCGCGGGCGCTGCACGAGGCCGGGCGGATCCGGGCGGTGGAGGTGCGGGCCTCGGACTTCTTCGGCCCCGGCGTCACCGACGGCGGCCACCTGGCCGCCCGGGTGATGCCCAAGCTGCTGAAGAGCCGCCCGGTCGCGGTGCTCGGCGACCCGGACGCCCCCCACAGCTGGACCTACCTGCCGGACGTGGCCCGGGCGATGAGCGAGGTCGCGGGCGAGGAACGGGCCTGGGGCCGGGCCTGGCACGTGCCCACCGCCCCGCCGCTGCCGGTGCGCGCGATGGTCGACCGGCTGGCCGCCGAGGCCGGCGCCGGGCCGGTCGCGGTACGGCCGCTGCCCTCGGCGGTCCTCGCGGTGGCGGGGCTGTTCTCGCCGCTGCTGCGCGAACTGCGGGAGGTGCGCTACCAGTTCGACCGGCCGTTCGTGGTGGACAGCTCCGCGTACGAGGCCGCGTTCACGGTACGGGCGACGCCCCTGGCCGAGCAGGTGCGGGCGACGGTGGCGTGGTGGCGCGAACGCGTGTGACCCCTGCGCCGGCGGCACCCGAGCCCGTGGACCGTCAGTGTTCGAGTTTTTCCGCGCCCCGGTAGCCGGCCGGCACGCCCTCGACCAGGACGATGTCGGCGACCATGTGCCGGGTGCGCAGCGGCAGGATCTCCCGGTAGGCGGGCGAGTCCCACCAGGCGCGGGCCCGCTGGTAGTCGGGGAACTCGATGAGGATGAGGTCGACCTTCCCCCAGTCGCCCTCCACGTTCTCCGACCGGCCGCCGTGGACGACGAAGCGGCCGCCGAAGGGGTCGAGGGTGGCGTCGATGCGCTCCAGGTACTCGACGATGTCGGGGCCGAACTCGACCGAGTGGACCTGGGCCAGCGCGTAGGCGGTCATCTGCTGCTCCTGTGGCGGGGGTTGGTCGGGGGGCTGGTCGGCGGGCGTTCCGTCCGACACCTGCGACGGTAGGGGGCGGGGCGGGGGCGGCGAATCCGTCACGTATCGGCAACGGGTACCGGTGCCCGGTGCTCACCGCTCCCCCCACCGGCGGCCCCGGCACGACCGCCGCGACACCGGGGCCGCCCGCCTTCGGCCCGCGCGGCCCGTTCCTCGCTACGCTCGGCACGGCCAGGGTCTCCGGTTCGAAGGCGGGGTGCGCTCATGCTCGGGTACGACGCGGACGGGTTCGTCCGGGACGGGGAACCGCACCGGGTGGTGGCCGGGGCCGTGCACTACTTCCGGGTGCACCCCGGGCTGTGGGAGGACCGGCTGCGGCGGGTGCGGGCGCTGGGGGTGAACACCGTCGACACCTACGTCCCGTGGAACTTCCACGAACTGCCCGACGGCACCGTCGACTTCACCGGCTGGCGGGACGTGGCGCGCTTCGTGCGGCTGGCCGGCGCCCTGGGGCTGGACGTCATCCTGCGCCCCGGCCCGTACATCTGCGCGGAGTGGGACTTCGGCGGGCTGCCCGCCCGGCTGCTGGCGGTGGACGGGCTGCGGCTGCGCTGCGCCGACCCGGCGTACCTGGCCGAGGTGGACGGCTGGTTCGACGCGCTGGTGCCCGAACTGCTGCCGCTGCTGGCGAGCCGGGGCGGCCCGGTGGTGGCGATGCAGGTGGAGAACGAGTACGGCAGCTACGGCGACGACGCCGCCTACCTCGCCCACCTGCGCGACGGCCTGGTGCGACGCGGGGTGGACTGCCTGCTGTTCACCACCGACGGCGCCCACGACACCATGCAGCAGGGCGGCGCCATCCCCGGCCACCTCGCCACCGCCACCTTCGGCTCGCGCGCCCCCGAACGCCTGGCGGTGCTCCGCCGCCACCAGCGCCAAGGCCCGCTGACCGCCATGGAGTTCTGGATCGGCTGGTTCGACCAGTGGGGCCTGGCCCACCACGTCCGCGACCCGCAGGAGAGCGCCGCCTCCCTCGACGAGCTCCTGGCCACCGGCGCCTCCGTCAGCCTCTACATGGCCCACGGCGGCACCAGCTTCGGCCTGTGGGCCGGCGCCAACCACGTCGGCGCCCACCCGCTGGACGCCGGCTACGAGCCGACCGTCACCAGCTACGACTACGACGCGCCGATCGGCGAGGCCGGCGAACTCAACCGGAAGTTCCACGCCCTGCGCGAGGTCATCGGCCGCTACCTGCCGCTGCCGGACGGCGAGTTGCCCGCCCCGCCGGCGCGGGTGGCCCCGCAGCGGCTGGAGTCCGCGCACGGGCGGGCGGCCCTGGCCGGGGCCCTGGACGCGCTGTCGCAGGTGCGCCACCACGCCGCGCCGCTGGCGATGGAGCAGGTCGGCCAGGACCGGGGCCTGATCCACTACCGCACCCACGTCCCCGGCCCGCGCCCCGAACTCCCCCTGCGGATCGACGGGTTGGCCGACCGGGCCCAGGTGTTCGCCGACGGGCGCCCGCTCGGGACGCTGGACCGCAACTCCCCCGGCGCGACGCTGGCGCTGGCCACCGGGCCGGACGGGGCCGTCCTGGACATCCTGGTCGAGGCGCTGGGCCGGGTGAACTACGGCCCCCAGATGGACGACCGCAAGGGCATCACCCGCGGCGTCTCGCACGGCCACCAGCGGCTCTTCGGCTGGCAGATCCGCCCGCTGCCGCTGGGCGACCTCTCGGCGCTGCGCTTCACCGACGAGGAGGAGGCCCGCGACGGGGAGCCGGCCTTCCACCGCTTCACCGCGCAACTCCCCTCCCCCGCCGACGCGTTCCTCGCCCTGCCCGGCTGGGGCCGCGGCCTGCTGTGGCTCAACGGCTTCCTCCTCGGCCGCCACTGCGCCGCCGGCCCGCAGCGCACCCTCTACGCCCCGGCCCCGCTGTGGCACGCCGGGACCAACGAACTGGTCGTCCTGGAACTCGAACACCACGGCACGGCGCTGGAGTTGCGCGACGAACCGGACCTCGGCCCCACCACGGCGGCCCCCAGCTCCGAGTACTGAGCGGGCGGCGGTCCGGGAGATCGGCGACCGCCTGCGGACCCCGCGCGGGGGCGGTCAGGTGCCGATCAGGCGCAGTGAGGCCCACAGGGCCAGGACGGCGGCGGCCAGGGCGGCGGGGACGGTGAGCAGGCCCAGGAGGGTGAACTGGCGCAGGTCCACCGGCACCCCGCGGTCGCGGACGATGCCGCGCCACAGCAGGGTGGCCAGCGAGCCGGCGTAGCTGAGGTTGGGGCCGATGTTCACCCCGAGCAGGACCGCGAGGACGGCGCCGGGCCCCATGGGGGCGGCCAGCGGCACCAGGGCGAGGGTGGCGGGCAGGTTGTTGATGACGTTGGCGAGGAGGGCGGCCAGCGCGGCGGTGGCGAGCAGGGCGGGCAGCGCGGTGCCGGAGGGGACGAGGTGGGCCAGGGCGGCGGCCAGGCCGTTGTCGACGACGGCGCGCACCACGATGCCCAGGGCCAGGACGAACGCCAGGAACGGCAGCGCGGCCGAGCGCACCACCGTGGCGGCGGTGGCGTGGCCCCGGGCCAGGGCGCGCACGGCCAGGGCCGTGGCGCCGGCCGCCGCCGCCCAGGCGGGGTTGACGTGCAGGGCGGAGGCGAGGACGAAGCCGGCGAGCGTGGCGGCGACGGTGACCAGGGCGAACACCGGCATGGCGGGGGCCGGCCCGTCCTCGGACGCCCCGGCCGTGGCGGCGTCGAGGTCGGCGGCGAAGAAGCGGCGCAGCACCAGGTACTCGACGCCGACGGCGGCCAGCCACGGCAGGGTCATCAGGGCGGCGAAGCGGCCGAAGCTCAGGCCGCTGGCGGTGAAGGCGAGCAGGTTGGTCAGGTTGGAGACGGGCAGCAGCAGCGAGGCCGTGTTGGACAGGTGGGCGCAGGCGTACAGGTGCGGTGCGGGCCGGGCGCCCAGGCGGGCGGCGGTGGCCAGGACGACGGGGGTGAACAGCACGACGGTGGCGTCCAGGCTGAGCACGGCGGTGACCACCGCGGCGACGGCGAACACCTGGGCCAGCAGCCGGCGCGGGCGCCCGGCGGCGCTGCGGGCCATCCAGGCGCCGCAGGCGCGGAACAGCCCCTCGTCGTCGCAGAGTTTGGCCAGGACCAGGACGGCGGCCAGGAAGCCGATCACCGGCCCGAGCCGGGCGGCTTCGGCGCTCGCGTGGTCCAGGGGGACGGCGCCGGTCGCCACCAGCAGGGCGGCGGCCGGGACGGCGGCGGCGGCCTCCGGCCAGCCCCACGGCCGGGCGACGGCGCACACCAGGACGAGCGCCAGCAGGCCCACGGACAGGACTTCGGCCCAGGCGGTGTTCAGGGGGTGCTCCTCGGGTGCTCCGCGGGGTGGTCAGTGCGCGGGCCCGGTTCGTGGCCCGGGGCAGCATGCCACACCGTGCGGGCCGGTGGCCGGGAGGGCGCCCCGCCGGCCGCCGGCGGGCGGGCCGGTCAGTCCCACCAGAAGGACCACTGGTGGGCGCCCACCAGCTGCTCGGCGTACGCGGTGAGGGTGTCGGCGCCCTGGAAGACCAGGTCGGGGCAGAAGGCGGTGTGCTCGGCGGCCAGCGGGAGCGCCTCGGCGAGGGTGGCGGGCGGCACGGGGACGCTCAAATCCAGGGTGGCGAAGCCGACTTCGACGACCTGGGCGCCGAAGCGGCGCTCCCAGTCGGCGAGCACGGCGGCGATCTTGGCGGTGTCGTTCTCGTGGTTCACGGGGCCGCCCCAGCCGCACACCGCGAGGGCGTGGGCGCCGCTGTCGGCGCGGACCAGGCCCAGGCGCACGTCCTTGAAGGACCCCAGCACGTCGGCCAGTGCGCGGGCCTCGCGGCCGGCGGCGCCGTCGGGGACGGTGGCGGCGGGGGCGGTGCCGGGGAAGGCGCGGCCGTAGGGGGCGAGGGACTCGTCGAGGATCTCGGCGTCCTCACTGGGCGCGCCGTCCTCGCCCTCGCGGCCGTCGTCGTCAGCGTCCTCGTCCTCGTCCTCGGCGATCTGCTTCCACCAGGTGGCCAGCAGGGCGGCGGGGTCGTAGCGGCCGGGCACGGCGGCGTCGCCCGGGTGGAGCTCGCCGGACAGCCAGGGGCGGTAGTCGGGGTCGCCGTGGTCCAGCGGGGAGAGCAGCAGCGGCCACAGGCCGCTGCGCGGGTGGGCGCGGTGCAGCTGCGCCCACAGGCCGGCGGGGGCGGGGGCGTCGCTGACCCACAGCACCGGCTCCGCGCCGTCGTCGTCCCCGCCGACCGGGCGGCCGGGTGGCAGGGGGACGGTCAGGGCGGCGAGGGCGGCGGCGAGGTCCAGGGGCTCGGTCATGCGGCTCACCGTAGGGGCGGGCACTGACAGGGCGGCCGACGGCCCGCCGTTTCCCCGGGCCGTCAGGACCAGGGCAGCCCGGCCCGCGTCGCCCAGTACGCCTCGGCGGGCTCGGCCATGGCGTCGAGTGCGGCCAGGTCCTCGGGGGCCGGGCGCAGGTCGGCGGCGGTGAGGTTGGAGGCGAGCTGGCCGAGGGTGGCCGCGCCGGACAGGACGACGTCGGCCCAGGGCTGGGCGGCGGCCGCGGCCAGGGCGAGGGCGTCGGGGGTGGTGGCGGTACGGGTGGCGAGGGCGCGCAGCGCGGCGGTGTCGGGGCCGGTGGCGTTGCGGCCGGCCAGGCGGCCGTTGGCCATGGCCTCCTTGACCACGACGAGCCAGCCGGCCTCGTGGGCTTCGGCGAGGGCGGGGGCGGCGGAGGTCTCCAGCAGGTTCCAGGTGGACTGGACGGCGGTGAACAGCGGGCGGCCGGCGGTGGTGACGGCGAGGGCGCGGCGGATGGTGTCGGCCTGGGCGGGGCCGCTGGTGGACAGGCCGATGCGGACGCCCTCGGCGGCGAGGGCGGCGAGGCGCCGGTGGAGGGCGGGGTCGGTGAGGGCGGGGCTGTCGGGGGTGACGGAGTGGATCAGGTAGACGTCGAGGTGGTCGCCGAGGTGGGTGCGGGTCTCGCGGATCTGGCGGTCGTAGACGGCGGTGGAGTGTTCCTTGACCTCGTGGGCGGCCACTCCGCTGGTGTGCCAGTCGGCGGTGTAGGTGTAGCCCCACTTGCTGCCGACCGTGACCTGGGCCGCGGCCTCGGGGTGGGCGGTGAGCCACTGGCCGAGGAACTCCTCGGCGCGGCCGTAGGAGCGGGCGGTGTCGAGGTAGCGCACGCCGGCGGCGTACGCGGCGTCGAGCAGGGCGTGGGTGCGTCGGCGCAGGGCCTCGACGGTGCGGTCGGCGGGCAGGTCGGTGTCGCGTCCGAGGTTGATGTAGCCGGGCCGGCCGACGGCGGCGGTGCCCAGGCCGAGGCGCGCGGCGCGCGGGTGCTCGGCGTGCGGGTGCTCGGCGTTCGGCTGCGCTGCGGACGGGTGCGGCTGCGCGGTGGGGGCGGGGGCCGCGGCGGGGGCGGGGTCGGTCGGCATGGCGGGGCTCTCCTCGGGCGGCGCGACGGTGCTCACCTGGGACTCTAGCCTCCGGTGCGATCCCCGCCCCTGCCCCTGTCCCTGCTCCGCCGCCGGCGCCCGGCCCCGTACCGCCCGCCGCGCGCGCCGGCCCTCAGCGGGTGAGCCAGCCCGCCTGGGCGGCCCGGACGCCGGCCTGGAAGCGGCTGCGGGCGTCGAGGCGTTCCATCAGGTCGGTGGCGATGCGGCGGGCGGTACGGGATGAGACGCCCAGGCGCTTGGCGATGGCGTCGTCCGTGTGGCCGTCCGCGAGCAGGGCGATGGCGGTCTGTTCCTGGGCGCTGAGCCCGTGTTCGTTGAGCCGGGCGGTGGCGCCCAACGGCTGGGCGCCCGTCCAGACGCTCTCGAAGAGCGCGCACAGCGCGGCCAGCATGCCCTGGCCGGTGAGGACGACGGCGCCGGTGGCGGTGTCGTCGCTGCGGGTGGGGATGACGGCGGTGGCGCGGTCGATCACGATCATCCGGGTCGGCAGCGCGGGCGCGGTGCGGACCTGGCCGCCGTGCGAGACCAGCCAGTTGACGTACTCGACGGTGTGCTGGCTGTTGCGGACGCTGTCCAGGTAGACGGTGCGCATCCGGATGCCGCGCTCCAGCAGGTCGAGGTTGAGGGGCTTGGCCGCCTCGATGTTCTCGGGCTTCTGGCCGCCGTCCGGCGCGAAGGTCATGACCTCCTCGCGGACGTCCCGGGTGAGGGTGGTGAGCCGGTCACGGATCCGGTCGAGGCCGGTCAGTTGCTCGACGCCGGGCTGGTCGTCGGACGGGCGCAGGTCGGCGTACTCGGCGATGAGCTGGGCGGCGGCCGCCCGGGAGGCCTCGATGCGCATCTGCTGCGCGGCGAGTTCGGCCTGCTGACGGGCCATCAGGATCTCCATCCCGACTTCGGGGGAGACGGCGCGCAGTTCGCCCTCGCGGTCCGCGGACGGGCGCAGCAGGGCGAGTTCGCTGAGCGTGTCCAGGGCGTGTCTGATCTGCTCTTCGGGCAGTTCGAGGCGTGCGCAGAGGGCGGCCATGCCGTCCTGCTGGTGGGCGAGCATCGCCCGGTAGACCGTTTCGGAGATCTCGTCCAGTCCCAGTGTTGTGAGCATGCCCCCACCCCATGATGAACCCGTGTTCGATCTGCGCGCGATCATTTCACAGCTCTCCGTGAGGGGTCCATCTGCCGTGTGGCCGGTTCCGGCCATGGACGGGACAGTCCGCCCGGCCCCCCTGTGGGCCTCGGACCCGGGTCCGGCAGGCTCTGTGCATGTACCTCGTCCACACCGCCCTGCGACCCGACACACCGGGTCGGGCGCTGCCGCACGACGCCCGTGATGTCCTCCTGGCCGCCGCCCGTCCCGAGGAGCGGGTCGAACACCTCGCCGTCCACCGGGGTGCGGTCCCGTATCCGGTGCTCGGTGTCTTCCTCGTCGCCGACTCGCTGGCCGAGGCGGAGGGCCGTGCCGCGGCGTTCTGCCGGCGTGTGCTGGCCGCCGAGCCGCGGTTCGCGGGCTGGAGCCTGGCGGGGATCGCGGTGCCGCTCATCGCGCCGTACTACGAGCGCCTGCTGTCCGAGCCGGACGGTCCCGCCGGGCCCGGGGGCCCCGCCGGGCCTGGCGGGCCGGTCGATCCCAACGGTCCTGCGACTCCCGCCGGTTCCGCCGGCCCTGACCGCTCTGACCTCCCTGGCCGCCCTGACGGTCCCGGGCCTTCTGGCCGGAAGGGTCCAGGGGCGATTCCGTCCACCTGACATCCCTTCCGCCGGTCGCGGCGGGCGGCGAAGCTTGTTGTCGCCGGCAGGGAACACCGACCGGCAGCCAGGCCGGAGAGGCGTCACCGCGGGACGCCGACACCGGAGGAGCCGTCCATGCGCCACACCCGAGAAGGAGAATCTCAATGATCGTGTCAAGCCGTCTGCGTGACCGGCGGGGCGGAGGTGAAGAGCCTCTTGTCACGCAGCATCGCCCACAGCACGTCG
>NZ_JBVITE010000086.1:0-25680 GCF_055575155.1 Kitasatospora sp. NPDC034533 | reverse complement strand
GGCGACCGCGTGATTGGTGAGTTCGGCGTCGGTGCCGAAGGCGGCGATCTCGCGCACGTCGAGCTGTTCGCCCCAGGTGAGTTCGCGTTCCCCGACCGCGTCCGAGACGACGCTGATCGAGACGCGGGCGGCGGCGGCTCGGATGGCGTCGGCGAGCAGGGTGACTGTGGCGGACAGGGGCGGGGGCTGGGTGCTGCCGTCCGGGCCGTCGAGGCGGATGACGGCGTGGAAGTGGACCAGGCCGCGTTTCTGGTACTCGGCGACCTTGGCGAAGGAGACGCGCAGTACGGCGCGGGCCGCCTTCTGGGTCAGGCCGAGCCGGGCGGCGATCTCGCGGCGCAGGTAGATCGTGAAGCGCGCCCACAGGGCTCCGGCGTGGGCGTTGAACAGGACCGCGCCCGGGTAGTCGTAGGTCTTCGGGTCCAGCGGTGTGCCGAGCAGCGCGTCCGTGGGTTCGTGGAGCTTGCCGCAGCGGCAGGGCCGCAGTGCGCCGCCCGTGTCGGTGGGGCGGTTGTGGACGGGGCCGAAGGAGGGCGCGGTGAGCGTGGCGAACACGCGGGGGTGGGTGCGGACGGTGTCCGGCACGCTCTTGCCGCCGGTCAGGCCCGCCCGGATCAGTTGGAAGGTGTCGGCGGCGTAGACGCGGGAGCAGGCCGGGCAGCGTGAGGCGCGGCGGTTGCCGCAGGCCGTCAGCAGGTTGCCCGTGGGCTCGGCGGCGGTGGTGTAGGAGCGCAGTACCTCGCCGGTGGCCGTGTCGATGGTGGTGGTCTGGCCGATCAGGCGCACGGGTTCGGTGCAGCCGCCGAGGCGGTCGATCTGCTGGTGTGCGCGGTCGAAGTCGGGCAGGTTGACCAGGTGGATCAGGTCCCGCAGGGCGGGGCTTGCCACGTGGTGCAGGTCCAGGGTGACCATTCGGGGCGTGTCCCTTCTGTGGGTGGGTGGCCCCGAGCAGCAACCAGCCAGGCAGGAAGGCGTGTTGGTGCTGCTCGGGGCATGGGAAGCCGAGCCCGGTCGGGCGGGGGCGGTCAGGTGGGGAAGGGGCCCGGGCTCAGGCGAAGAGCTGAGCGTGTGCGGCGGTGGCCAGCGGCAGCGTGACGCCCAGGCGGGCCTTGAGCTGACCGGGCGTAATGTGCTCGCCCTGTTCGGCGTGATGCGTCTCGGCGATGCGCCGGGCAGCCGTCAGCAGGGCCTCAGGGACGGCCGGGAGCGAGGCGGAGACGGTCGTCTTGGCCGGCACGGGAGCAGGCCCGGGCTCATCAGTGAGGATCGCAGCCGGGGCAGGCGCCGGCTCGGAGGCCGGTGCGAGGACGGGTTCCGGTGCGGGGTCGAGCGATGCGATCGGGTCCGGCAGGTGTTCCACAGCCGGAACCGGGGCGGGGGCCTCTGCCGGCTTCGAGGCGCTCAGGGTGTGGAAGTGGCGGAGGAGCTGGGGGCCGACCTTGCCCCAGCCGAGCAGCAGCAGCGGTGCGACCGCATCGACGGCGGCGCGGCCGTAGTGTCCGGCCGCCAGGGGCTCGGCGACGTTCAGAGCCAGGGTGAGCAGGCCGCACAGGTGCATCAGACGGGTTGCGGGCGTCAGTTCCTCCTGCGGGACGCCGCGTAGGGACAGCAAGCGCAGACCGACGAGGAGCCCGATCACGGACAGGTCAACCATGGGGGCGATTAGCGGCGCGACCGGGCGGGGTACCCCGAGGCGCAGGGCCAGGGCCCAGACGTTGCCGAAGGAGAACACGAACGCCAGCAGGGCGATGACCGCCATGACCACGGTCACGGTGCGCTGTGTGAGGCGATCCTCGGCCATCAGGCCAACTCTCCTTTCTTGATGGGGAGTTACTGGAGGCGTCAGGCAGCTTCGGTCATCAGGGTGTCGGCGTCGTCGTCCATGAAGGCGGGCTTCCAGTCGACGGGGCCCGGGTAAACGTCGAGGTACGCGGCCGGGTCTTCGGTCAGGTGGGCGGTGTCGTCGGCGATCCTGGCCGCGTCGGCGTCGGACACGTACGGGGTGCGCACGCGGGTGAAGCCCGGACGGCCCTGCACTCCCATGGAGGCCACCCCGACGTAGGCCGGGTCCTGGAGATTGACCGGGTTCGCGTCCGGCCAGTTGCGAATGTCGTCGCCGAGCGCGGCCACGGAGGCTTCCGCCGTCTTCTGCGCGAAGGACAGCCCCAGCGGGCACACGTCCCGGATGAACGTCGGGATCGCGTCGCCGGTCGCCTTCTGGGTGGCCAGGATGACCATGATGCCGACGCTGCGGCCCTTCTTCACCAGGTCCTCGACCAGTCGGGCGTTCTCCGCCGACAGGGCCGCCAGCTTCTTCGTCTCGGCGTCGTTGCCCTTGTACTCGCGGAAGTAGGTGTGCGCTTCGTCGATGATCAGGATCGTCAGCGGCCAGATGCGGGACGGACCGACGTGCCACAAGTTCTTCACGCCCAGGACGGCGCGGATTGACGAGGACCGGCCCCGCCGCAGCTTCACCATGCGCTTGAACAGCGCGTTGGCTTCCGCCAGGTCGTCACCCGCGAAGGCGAACAGGCGGGGCGTCAGATCGGCGTAGTCCCCTTCGTGGGCGGTGCAGACCTTGCCGTCCGCCACGGCGAACTGGACCGAGTCGGAGGGGGCCAGGTCGCAGATGAGCTTGTTGATCAGCGACGTCTTGCCGAAGCCGGGCAGGCCGGCCACGGTCACGCCGGGAACGTTCGCCAGCGGCAGGCTGACGTCGTCGGCGTACTCGTCCAGCCCGAGCCCCCACGTGTCCAGGCTCCCCGGCACCGTTCCCGTGGGGATGTGCGCGGTCGGCGTGATGAGCGGGTCCAGGCGCACGGCCCGGATCACCACCCGCCCGGGACCGTCCGGCAGCACGGACACCCGTGCGCAGCGCCAGGCGTCGGCGAGGAAGCGCGCCGAGCGCTGGAACTCCTCCAGCCCGACCTTCGGCAGGCACTTGGCCCGCACCACCACCCCGAACCGGTCCGGCTTCACCTTGATACGCGGAACCAGGACCCGAGGCTTGGGCGTCGCGCCCTCGCGGCTGACCAGCTCGGCCAGGAACGTCGGCGTCTTGTCGGTCACCGACAGGCCCGCCATCTTGGCCAGCCGCTCCCACCCGAACCGGATGCGCACCCCCTGCCGGATACTCGCCCGCGTCTCACGATCGACCCGCAGGTACCGGACCAGGCCGACCACAGCCCACAGGGCCGCCAGGGCGAGCACCGCCCCGATCAGGAGAACCCCCGGGGGCCGCCAAGGCCGAGCGCAGGCGTCACGTGGTGAGCCTTGGCGGCCCCCGGAGAACCCTGGTCCGGCGAAGCTGCCCGACCGACGAGGGACCCGTCCCGCTCAGGCCCGCAGCCTGCCGGAGGCTCCGGTGCCGCGCCGTTCCAGTCAACCGCGTGCCCGACGCCGCGTGTGGCGGTGGGTCACCGTCCCGGGTGGGTATCTGCCCAGAGAACCTGGTCAGTTCGCCCATCAGGCGTACCGTGGCGCTGGAGGTGGTGAGCAGATGACGATGGAACTCGCGGACAACGTACGGAAGTACCGGCGTCGCGCCGGGATGAGTCAGGAGGAGCTTGCCCACGCGGCGGGCCTGTCCCCAGCAACCGTTCGGAAGGTTGAGCAAGGCGGAACGGTCCGCATGGAGACGCTTCACGCTCTGGCCCGCGCTCTGGGCATCCCCACGGCGGCCCTCGTCGCGTCCGATGCGCCGGAGCCGGTGGGACGGGCGGAGGAGCCGAACCGGCTCAACCTCATCCAGCTTCGCGCCGCGCTCACTCCGGCGGTGGGGCTGGTGGACCAGGACGCCCAGGCCGTGGGCGAGGAACCGAACCTGCGTGCCTACGCGCGAACGGTTCGAGACGCGCGGGTGCTGTACTTCTCCGACAGCTACAAGAGCGTTGCCGCCCAACTGCCCGGCCTGTTGCGGGATGCCGCGCGGGCCGTCGCCCACTACGACAGCGGGGAAGAGAACCGGCAAGCCCTGCTCGCCCGCGCCGAGGCGTTGCGCCTGGCCGGCACCTACCTCACGCAGGTGAGGCAGTACGACATCGCCTACACGGCCCTGCGCGGAGCCATCGCGGACGCGCGGGAGGGCGGGGACCTGCTCGCGGCCGGTTCCGGAGTCGGCTGCATGTGCTGGCTGCTGGTGCGGCAAGGCCGGCTGGAGGAGGCGGAGCGGATCGCCGCCCAGAGCATGGACGTGGTGGAGCCGAAGATCACCGGTGCCGCGCCCGACCACTACGCGGTGTGGGGCGGGCTGGCCATGGAGGCCGCAGCCGCGGCGGCACGCAACAACCGCCCGGACGAGGCCAAGGAGTATCGCAGGGCAGCGCGGGTGGCGGCAACCGCCGTCGGCACAGCACACCGCAACGTCTCCCGGCACTGGTCCGTCTTCGGACCGGTGACCGCCGCCATCAAGGCACTCGAAGACTCCATGGTCGTCGGCGACGCCCGCGCGGTGGTGCGCAAGGCGGGCGAAGAGGTCGAGCTGTCACCGAAGGCGTGGAAGCGACTGGGTAGGCCCAGCACGAACGACGGGAACCGCTTCACCCTGGACATGGCGCGCGCCCACACGCGAACCGGCGACCTGTCGGCCGCCATGGACGAGCTGACCCGCGCTCGTGAAGCCGCCCCCGAGTGGCTGAGGCACCAGAACTCGGCGGCCGAGACGATGCAGGAGATCCTGAGCAAGCGCAAGCGCACGCTGACCAGCGACATGCGCGAGATGGCCGGCTACCTGGGCATCGTCGGATAGGTGCTACGCAGCGTGGCAATTCGCAGACCTTGCGTTGTGATCTGCCGTGCTGGGTCCATGGATTGACGTGTGATCAGGTCGTTACGGTCGCCGTGTCCTGTTCCAGCGACTGAGGCCGGGGATCCACTATGGGCATGCCGAGGAGCGACGCGAACCGTCTGCGTCGCAGGGAGTTGCACGAAGCGGCGTCGGGCATGGCGGGACCCCGCCTGCTGCCATGGACCACCGAGGACGGGCGCCCCTGCTACCTGAGCACCGACGGCAAGGGCTACATCTCGACGCTCGCCGACGGCATCGAAACCGTGCAGCTCGGCATGGGCCAGGAGCTGCTGGAGTACGCCCGGGGCATCCTGGCCCCCGGAGCCCAGGCGCAGTCGGCCATCGAATACCGCTGGCTCGCCAGCCGGCTGACCGAGGCTCTGTCGGACGCGCTCAGGGTCGCCCAGTCGCGCGGAGATCGCATCCCGGCGCCGCAGGAGGAGGCGGCCGAGGAGGGTGAACCTGCGAACGCTGGCCCCGTTGGCGGACAGGAGGAGAGCTGATGGGTAAGGCCACCCGCTACCGCTTCCGCGAGTACCACGTGACCACCGTGACCGACCCCATGGCGCTGCCGACCTTCGAGGCGGTCTGCGTCACCGGCGAGGAACAGAACTGCGCTGCCGCGTCCGGCGAGCTGCACACCCCCGAGGAGCTGACGCGCTGGATCGCCGGCCACTGTGCGCAGACCGGTCACCAGTCGTACGAGCAGACCATCCGCACCATCGTCCGCGCCGAGCCCGGAGCTTGGCAGTAGGATCACGCGCGCAGCCGTCGGCGAGGGCGATTGGTCTACACCTCTGACGGCAGCGGCGACGGCAACAACCACGGACTTCAGCGCACATCCACGGACGCCGATGGACCGTCAAACCACCGTTGACCTGCGAAAAAGCAGGTGGAGAGGGGTCGCGTAGCACACGTACTATGTACTGGCTGGAAATACGCCGGTGCTCGTCCATAACACTGGCCCGGGCTGCGGCGGGGATAAGTGGACTAGCCCAGATAATCTCAACCAGCACTTCGATAAGCATGGTGAGGAGATGGGCTTTGACACCAAGTCGGAGTATGACTATGCCGCCCAGGATCTAATGTGTGAATGTGATGGTCGTCGGCCCGGCGTTCAAATCAAGGTCGATGGTTCAACGCGTTACTACTTCGATAAGGAGAGTGGCGAATTCGGCATGCGGAGCGATAAGGGGATAATTACCTTCTATAAGGCCGATCAGTCCTATTTCAATAGGCAGCCTGGAACGTTGGTGCCGTGATGAGTCAATCAGAACCGAGATTCCCATGCCCGTGCTGCGGCTATCTGGCCCACACTGAACCGCCCGGGTCCTCAACGATTTGCAAGATCTGCTTCTGGGAGGACGATGTTTCCCAGCTGCGCTGGCCGACTGCCCGCAGTGGCGCCAACAAGGTCTCGCTGATTGAAGCTCAGCAGAATTATGAGGAATTCGCGGCAAGTGAAATGCGATTCAGGGGGCTGGTGAGACCTCCGGCTGCCAATGAGTCGCTCGATGAAGGCTGGCGCCGAATCGATCTCGAAGTTGACATCTTTGAGGACGTCGATGATTGGGTGTTGCCTTGGCCGGGAGATCGCACCGTCCTTTATTGGTGGAGGGATAACTTCTGGCATCCGGCCGAGAATACCCCATGATTGGATCGGATTAATGCGAGGAGCTGTGAGACCGTCGGGGGCGATGAACTCCCTATGGTCGGAGATAGCAGTGGACCAATAATCTGCGTGGCGAAATCCCGCAGCGTGGGGTCCTCCGAGATTATCGGTGGGGCCTGCGCTGAATAGGAAATGCCCCGCCAGAGCATGCTCTGGCGGGGCATTTTTGCTGTCTTGACGGCAGTAGTTGACGGCAACGTCAGTGGACGGGTGCTGCACAAAGCGGCGGTTCGTCGCCGTCGTCGGGTCGGATGGCGCTCTCGTCGGGGTTGCGAAGGGCGTTGCCGAGGAGGTCGATGGCGTCGCGCTGGAGGCGGAGCCGGACGTGAGCGTAGACGGTGGCGGTGACGCCGATGTGGGCGTGGCCGAGGAGTTCCTTGATCACGACGAGTTCGACGCCCTGCTCAAGGAGCAGGGTCGCTGCCGAGTGCCGGAGGTCATGGAACCGGATGCGACGGAGCCCGGCCCGGCGGAGGAGGGCGGTGAAGTGCCGGGTGAGTGTGGCCCCTTCGATGGGGGCGCCGTTGGGCCGGGTGAACACGTAGCCGCTGTCCAGCCAGCCCGCGCCCGCCGTCTCGCGTTCCTGGCGCTGCTGGTCGCGGTGGCGTACGAGTGAGCGCAGGCACGGGGTCGGCAGAGCGATGCGTCGCTCGGAACTCTGGGTCTTCGTCGGAAGGGCGATGAGGCCACCAGAGTTGGTGCGCTGAAGGGTGCGGCGGATGCTGGCAGTGCCGCCTGCGAGGTCGAGGTCTTCCCAGCGCAGCCCGAGGAGTTCGCCCTTGCGGAGCCCGGTGTGTAGGGCGAGTTCGAACAGCGCCTGAAGCCGGTGGCCGTGGGTAGCGGCCAGGAACTGACGTGCCTCGTCGGCGGTGAGCGGTTCGAAGCGGCGGGGTCGGGGTGTGCCCATGCGGACGTTGCGGGCGACGTTGCGGGGTATCTCCTCCTCGCGGACGGCGTGCTCCAGCGCGGACTTGAGCACGGAGTGCACGTAGGCGAGGGTCAGTGCGGAGAGCCGCTTGCCGCAGCACTTCCCGATCGCGCAGCAGCGGGGACGACCGGCCTCTCCCGGCGCGTTCGGGACGCGAGCGGCGTCGAGGCCGCGTGCGCAGCATTGGCAGCGGGTGCGGAGCTGGTCGAGCCAGGTACGGACGTCCTTGGCGGTGAGCTTGGCGAGCTTCTTCCGGCCGAGGCCCGGTATCAGGTACAGCCGCACGCAGGCGGTGTAGCGGGTGTGGGTGTTCTCGCGGAGGCGGTGGACGGCGACGGTCTCCAGCCAGTACGTGAGGTAGGCGCCGACGGTGCCCTGTGCGGAGGGTGCGGGGACACCGCGGTTGCTGGTGGCGATCTTCTCGGTGAGTTTGGCGGTGGCTTCGGCGCGGGTGGTGCCGTAGACGCGGACGCGCTTGCGGGTGTTTCCGGGTGCGAGGACGTAGCCGGCGGCTTCCCAGCGGCCGTCCTTGCGCTGGTAGATGGTGCCGTCGCCGTTGGCGCGGGTCTTGCGGGTGGTGGGGCGGGGCGTGGTCATCAGGCTGCCTCTTCGAGGTGGTGAATGTAGTCGGTGAGGGTCCGGGCGGGGATGCGGCGAGCGCGGCCGATGGTGATCGAGGCGAGCCACCCGGTGCGGATGAGGTCGTAGACGGTGGAGCGGCCGACCTTGAGCCGGGCCATGACCTCGGGAACGGTCAGGAGTTCGTCGTCACGCACCGAGAGCCACCCCCGTCCGCTTGATCGGCGGTGCCACGGCAGCAGTGAGTCGCGCGAGTTCCGGAGTGAGGCCGATGCCGGAGAACGCCCAGTGCGACAGGACGAGCATCGAGGTGTCGTCAGGTCCGGTGACCGGGGCTTCCGCCTGCAAGCGCTGCCAGTCCGCCCGTGCCTGCCGTAGCTCGGCGAGGGTGGTGGAGTAGGTGCGGGTCTTGGTCGAGAAGTGGCCTCGGAAGCCGAGCATGTGCGCCCAGGCGCGGAGCTTGAGGTCGGCGAATTCGGGGCGGGTGCCGAGTTCCCAGGCGGTGCGGATCATCCGTTCGGCGTGGACGGGTATGTCCCACTGGGCGAGTTCGCCGATCAGCCGCAGCCGCTGGTCGAGGGTTCCGGCGGCTCCTTCGGCACCCTTGGTGGCGTACTTGGCGATGTAGGCGGCGACGGCCCGCTCGGTGATCTGGGTGCCGCCGTCGAAGTCGGCGGTCCGGATGGGGCGCACGTCGAGCTGGCTTCCGAACTCGAAGGTGGTTGTCTCACCGCCGAGTTCCGGCCCGACGACGGCAGCCCGGGCAGCGGCAGCGCGTATCGCGTCGGTGAGCAGGTCGACGGTGGCCCAGGCGGGCGGGAGGGACGTGTAGCCTTCCGGTCCGTCGAGGCGGATGACGGCGTGGAAGTGGACGAGTCCGCGTCGCTGGTACTCGGCGACCTTGGCGTACGAGACTTTGACGGCCGAGGACAGCTTCCGCTGGGCGATCCCGGCGAGGCGGGCGACCTCCCGTCGCAGGTTGAGAATGAAGCGGGACCACAGGGCCGGGGCGTGGGCGTTCCAGAGCACCGCGCCCTGGTAGTCGTAGCGGTCCGGGGTGAGCGGGGAGCCGAGAGCAGGGTCGTCCTCGGTGTGGGCCTGGCCGCAGCGGCAGCGGCGGGCCGCGTTCGGGCTGCCGGTGGGTCGGTTGTGAACCGGGCCGAAGGACGGCGCGGTGAAGGTGGCGAAGACACGAGGGTGGCGGCCGACGGTTTCGGGGACGGTCTTGCCGCCTCGCAGGCCGGCGGTGATGAGCTGGAAGGTGTCCTGGCGGTAGACCTCGGCGCAGGACGGGCATCGGGTGGTGCGGCGGTTGCCGCACCGGACGAGCAGGCAGCCGGCTGGCATCTCGGCGGAGTCGAGGTGGCGGAGGATCAGGCCGGTGGCGGAGTCGACCTCGGTCCGGTGGCCGTCGAGGCGGACCGGGCGGGAGCATCCGCCGAGGGTGGTCAGCTGGCGGACCAGGCTGGGGAGCTTGCCGAGGGAGCCGAGCGAGGCCAGGTCCTGCGGCGACAGCGGAGGAGCGGCCGGGGTGTCGGGGGTGGGGAACGTCATGAGGGCATGACCCTTCTGCGTCACGGCGCGGGCGTGCGGCGCCGGAGGTAGTGGAGGGGAGGGCCCCGGCAGGGGCGGAGGTAGGAGGTCACGCCCCTGCCGGGATGGGGTCTGCGGGCGGCGGAGGGCCGCCGGAATCTGGCACGGAAGCGGAGGTGAGCGCGCATCAGGCGGCCTTCACGAAGTCGGTGCCGGTCGGCAGGTCACGGACCTGGAGTCCGGCCTGGCACATGGCCTCGTTGATCTGCCAGCACGCCTCGGTGGGCAGATAGACCGAGCGCATCCGCACGGGGGTGCGCATGTCGCCGATGGAGGCGATGGAGACTCCCTGCGGCATCTCCCGGTCTGCCGCGCTGACCTCCAGCTCCCGGCCGTCCGGGTAGAGGTGGAGGAAGTCCTCGACGGTGTCCACTCGGTGGCAGATACGGGCCGAGAGGTTGGTGCGCATAGCGGTGGACAGCACGTCGGCGGAGGGCTTCTGCGTGATGAGCCACAACCGGACGCCGAACTTCGCGCCCTGGCTGGCGATGGCCAGGAGCTGGGCCTCGAACCGCTCGCGGGCCTTGCGGTCGGAGTGCCGGGTGTAGTTGGCGACCTCGTCGATCACGACCACGAGGAGCGGTAGCTCCTCGCTGAAGGTGGTGATCCGGTCGGTGCGCGCGGACCAGAACAGCTTCTCGCGGCGGTCCATCTCCTCCCGGACCCAGGTGAGGACGTCTGACGCCTCGTCCGGATGGACCGAGGCCGAGACCTTGTGGGCCGTGCGCCACCAGGGTGCGGCTGCGGCGAGGTTGGGGTCGATCACGATCAGCTGAACGTCCCGCATCAGCGACGCGTAGGCGAGGAGCGTGTTGACGGTGATCGACTTGCCCGACCGCGTGACGCCCGCGATGAGGCCGTGCGCGCTCTTGGCGAGGTTGAGGCGGATGCGCTGCCCGTCCTCATCCCACCCGAACAGAACGTCGTCGGCGGTAGTGAGCGAGCCGGGTTCGACTGCGAGTGAGCCGTCGGCCCGGAACAGCGGCGAGGGCATCGGGGTGTCGAGTGGTTCGCGGCGGAACCCGCGTGCCGTGATCTGGCCGGGCTTGGGCTGGGTGATCTTGACGCGGGTCATGCCCCAGCCGTTGCGCAGGTCGTCGGCGGCGTCCTGCCAGGCTTCGAGGCCGACGCGGGGCAGGGTGGTTGCGGTGACGGTGACGCCGAACTCGTCGGCCTTGGTGGTGATCCGGGGGATGCGGATCTTCGGCCTGGGTGCCTTGCCGTCGGTGCTCAGGTGCTCCAGTCCGCTCGGGGTGGAGTCCTTGGCGGCGAGTTCGGCCATGGGGGCGAGACGCTTCCAGGTGCGGCGGATGCGGCGGGCCTGGCCGAGGCTGATCCGGGTCTCGGTGTCGGCCCGCAGCCAGCGCACCGAGACGAAGACCATCCGCCCCAGCAGCAGGGCCGTGGCCGGGACGAGCAGCCAGAGCAGGGTGCCGGGCGATATGTACGGAGTGGCCGTCAGCATCGTCAGGCCGCCTTGGCGGTGATGGCGGCGGCGCGGAACGCGATGCCGTGGCGGGCCTGGCCGTTGAAGTTGTTCTCCCACGGGGTGGCGACGAGGCCGGTGAAGGCGACGAGAGCGCCGGGCTTGGTGCCCTTGGCGAGGCCGGTCTCGGGGACGGTGACGGAGATCATCTCGGCCCGGCCGTCGAGGACAAACATCACGTCCGCCACGAGGAGCCTGGCGCCGGTCTCCTTGTCGACGGCGATCTCGCCAGTCTGGAAGTCCTTCACCTTGTCGCGGACAACGCCGAGCATCGCGGTGGCGACGGTGGTGTCGATGGGGATGTTGCGCATCTGTTCCTCCCGGAACGGCTGGGGTCCGTGTGGCCGCTGGTGCGATCACGTGCCGGAACGTTAGCACACTCCATCCGACCCCATCCAAGTCCATCCCTATCCAAATGGTTTCCACCCCATCCGTGGCTGACTACCCTGGTGACCGGCGGACACGGGTGGCCCGGGCCCGTCTCGACCCGCACACCGACAGAGGGGGACTGGTGTCCCAGCCCGATGGCCTTCGCTTGACCTTCGAGCGCATCGCCGACGACCTGAAGCAGCAGATCAGGGACAACGCCCTACGGCCCGGGCAGCTGCTGCCCTCGCAGAGCCAGCTCATGAAGACCTACAAGGCGTCGAGCCTGACGGTGCAGAAGGCTATGGCCCTGTTGCGGGAGCAGGGTTGGGCGGTCTCGAAGCCCGGCAAGGGCACCTTCGTCAGCCAGACCGTGGACCTGGAGCGCGCCTACCAGACGATCAGCGCAGACCTGGAGCGCCAGATCCGAGCCGGCGACCTCGCAGCCGGGGCCAAGCTGCCCGCACGCGAAAGCCTCGCCGAGCAGTACGGGGCACCTGTCACGGCGGTCGACGCGGCCATCCGCAAACTCCTTGATGAGCGGTGGCTCGCCCGCGACGAGTCCGGCAGCGCACTGGATGTCTTCGTGCGGAGTGCGGACGACCCGACGATGGCGTCCCGTCTCGCCTACGAGCAGCTGGCGAAGAAGATCGCCGACGGGACGTTCCAGGAGGGGACCGAGCTCACCGATCAGCAGGTCGCCGACATGCTCGGCATCGACGAGCAGGCCGCCCACCATGCGCTCGTCCTCCTGCTGGTCGAGGGCAAGGGCACGCGTATCCGTCGCGGCGTCCCCACCGAGACGGGCGGCATGACGGTCGTGGAGGCCGTGGCCGTCGGCCAGCTCTCGGCGGTCCCGGGCGCGCTGGAGACCTACAGCGGCCCGTCTCCGGAGGAGCTGATGACGCGCCAGCGCATCCAGCACCTGTCCGATGTCCTGGAGGATGCGCTGGAGCAGATCGAGGAGATGCGCGAGCGCATCAAAGCCCTGGAGGCCGGCGTCAAGCCGAAGAAGAGCACTGCGCGGCAGCCCGACTGACCCCAGCGGTCCTGACGAGCGGGACCACCCGGTCGGTTACGGTCGCCCGCTGTTCACACCAGGTCTTGGAGGGCGGCGTACCGTTGGCGAGGAACGAAGACGCAGGTTCAGGGGTGGCCATGGCGGAGAGCATCGGTGACCGGATCGGGCGGTTGCGCCGACGCCGGGGCATGACGCAGGAACAGCTCGCGGAGGCGTCCGGGGTGTCGGTGGCGACCATCCGGAAGCTGGAGCGCAACGACCGCGAGAGCGCCCGCATGGGCACCTTGCGCCAGCTCGCCCAGGCGTTGGGCGTGAAGACGACGGACCTCATGCAGACCGGACCGATCGAAGCACCAGTCGGCCCGGAGGTCGATCCGGCCGGGATTCTGGCGATCCGTCGGGTGATCACACCCGCCCGGGGTCTGGGCCGGGTGGCCCACGCTGATGACGCTCACGACGCCCCGACCATCACCGGGGTCCGCGCGTCGGTGCGCGAAGGTAACCGCCTCTACCAGGGTGACGACTACGCGGCCACCCTGGGAGCACTGCCGAGCGTGCTGACCGAGACCGCCCAGGTCGCCGAACTGGCCGAAGGGGAAGCCCGGTTGGCGGCCTTGGAGGTGCAGGCGCAGGCGTACCAATTGGCGGGCTCCACGCTGATCCACCTGAGGCATGACGATCTCGCGTACCAGGCGCTGAACCGGGCCATCGATCTGGCCGAACGAAGCGGCAACCAGGTACTCGGCGCGTCCGCGGTGGTCTCGCTGTGCTGGCTGTTGCTTCGCCAGCGCCGCTTCGACGAGGCCGAAGACGTGGCCATCGCCACGGCGGACGCCATCGAGCCGTCCTTCCGGCACTCCACCGCCAGCCACCTCGGCACCTGGGGCTGGCTGCTGCTGCGAGGATCAGCGGCGGCCGTGCGCAACAACCGGACTCCGGAGGCGGACGAGATGATTCGGCAGGCCAAGGCCGCCGCCGTCCTGGTCGGCCGGGATGTGATCGACTACCACGAGTACTGGACGACCTTCGGCCCCAACACAGTGGCCATGAAGGAGGTCGAGAACGCCATGGTCCTGCGCGAGTACGGCAAGGCTCTCCAGCTCTCCGGGCAGGTCACCGCACCCGCCCGCTCGACCTCCAACAACCGCAACCGCCACCTGCTCGACCTCGCTGCCGCCCACACTGAACAGCGCGACCACGCGTCGGCCACCGACATCTTGATGGGCATCAAGCAGGCCGCCCCCGAATGGCTGCGCTACCAGCGATACGCCCGCGACATCGCCACCAGCCTCGTCACCCGACGCAAGCGCGGCCTGTCGCCACAGCTCGTCGAACTCGCCGACTTCCTGGCCGTCGAACTCTGACCAGCACGGCAGAGACACCATGTATCAGATCCACGCCGGGCGGTGCGAGAACTGACCCCGCACAGTCCTGGGCCACCCGACGGCGACGCCCGACGATCTCAGTAACCGAACGAACGGCACGGACCAACACAGCGTCACCAGCGGTCCCGTGCCGGGCCGAACTGAGATGGGACGAAGAGATGACCAAGCCTGCGAAGCCCACCGCCGTCGTCTACCTGTGCACCGCCAAGGACGAGCCCGTCGTCACCCGGCAGGCGATGTGCGAGCGGATCGCCCGCGAGTCGGGCCTGCACCTCGCGGGCGTGATCCACGACGACGAGGGCGCCACCGAACCCGACCAGCGCCGAGGACTCACCTACGCGCTTCAGATGCTCCTCGACGGCGACGCCGACACCATCATCGTCCCTACCGGCGAGATGCTCTCCGTCCTGCCCGACGAGAAGGCCCGCGTCAGCCGGTCCGTGCGGAAGGCCGGCGGCCGGATCATCGTGGCCAGCGAAGTGAGCGCCCGTAGCTGAGCCCGGCCTCTCCGGCCTCGCACAAGGCTGCCGTCTCGGGGCGTAGGAAGTGGGACTCTCGGCCATCGGCTGTGCCACAGTCCAGCGCGGACACAGTCAGTCCGGTGAACAGCGATGGTGGGCAGGCCGGTTCAACAGTTCAGCGAGACGCGGCCCCGGTGGTCGAGTGCGTCGAAACTTTCCTTACGGGTTCAAGGCGGCCCGCCTACGCGGGCCGCGCGCGCCCGCAGGCCGAGCCGCCCCGCGCTTCCTGTCTACGCCCCACCGCGCGACGGCCCGGCCACCCTGCGCGCGCAAAGACGGAGGAAGGGCCGGGTGGGGCCCGGGGGTGGCCTGGCAGCAGGCCAGGGCGGGGCCAGCAGAGGAAGCCTGGATCGGCCAGCGTCCAGGCTGCATCTCCGGGTTGGCGCTGACCGGGAAGACCAGCGGCTCGCGCCAGGCAGGACGGCCCAGCACCGACGCTCCATGGCGGGCTCGATGCTCGGGCGCGGGCCGGGCGGCGAAGCGTGCTCTACCCACCTACCCGGTCCGGGGCCCGCGTCGGGCAAGGCCAGGGGGCCACTCGGGCCAATTGCGGGCAGGCCCAAAGCCTGCCCGAGATCGCGAGCAAGCTTACGACCCCCTGACCATGCCCGACCCCAACCCGGGCAGGACACCGGCCAAAGCCCGCTCCACCGCCCTCACTGCCACCCACCGGAAACCCCCAGTGGTGTAGACCTCTGACGGCAACGCTGACGGCAACAGGGCTGGACAACAACGCACTTCCACGGACCTTGACGGACCGGTAGATTGCCGCTCACCTGCGAAAACGCAGTCAGGAAGGGGTCGCCTATCACACGTACTATGTACTGGCGGGGAACACGCCAGTACTGGTTCATAATTCCGGCCCCTGCATTCTTACGGATGAACAAGGGCTTGCTGCGGCAAATGCGGCAGGCGGTAAGTTCGCAAATCCAGGCAACATGAATGGGGCTCTCTACCTGGATGGCCACGACGACCCGATCGCCCTTTCATCCGGGCGTGGAAATGTTGGGGATGGCTATGTGCGACCCCCAGGGTCTGGTGATTTCTATCATCATCTGGAGGCTCAGGCGGCAGCCGCCATGCGGAGGACCGGTTCCATGGACGGGCAGCTCTTCATCAGTGGCGACTATATTTGCGGAGCATGCTCCGATAGGCTCCCGACGATGTTGCCGCCAGGTGCAACGCTTAGGGTGACCTATCGGGCAGGCGACGGGAGTATTACGACCGTCCCGTTCACGGGTGCGGGCTAGCAGAAAGCAAACGACCCCGGCAGGGCAGTCCTGCCGGGGTCGTTGCATGCCCGGATATTTACATACTGGGCATAAGCCCTGTCGATTAGCCGATGCGACCAGACCTCAACCAGCTGAGGCCGTGCAGCTCGTCAATGTAAGTCAGCAGAGCTGGATCGTTGCTCCCAATTTGGATTTGCACATACCCAGGCCTGTTCCCGTAGGGGGCGTGGTCCTCCAGTGCTGGTCCCACGTCGGCTACAAGTCCCTCGCTCATGAAGACTCGGTGTCCTGGGCGGGGCCATCGCCACCCGCTGAATGCAACCTCTGTCACTGGGGCCAGGATTTCCTGCAATCGACTCTCCGGCACCTCGTCGCAAGCCCGCCTGGACGTGGCGTTGTAGGCGGCCTCGCTCAAGGCATTGTGGATCAAGAATTCAGGAAGGCTCTCGGTGGACTTTTCCCACCCCTCGTAGAGCTCTCCCTCATATACATCCATCGGACTGTTCGGATCGAATGCCCAAACCGCGTCTCCGGGGTCTGCCATGAAGATGGCTTTCCCATCCTTAGCCACGATTGCTTCTGGCGCCCGCATCCTCTTGATAGTCATGAGCGACCTTGTCCATTGAGACGAGATCTCGTGCCATTCCTTCAAGGGTTCGGGCAGCCATGCGACGCTGTCCGGCAGGCGGCGTGGTGGAGCATCGGGGGATCCGTACCAATTGGTAAGGAATCGGGGCAAGTCGATGCTCATCGGATCAATCATGGTGCGATTATTGCATGGGCCCGGCGAAGATTTGTCTTCTGCTGAGAGTGTCGCCGTGGGGACCAGACTGGATAGTAATAGCTCCGGCTGGCGGTCGACCATCGACCGGCCAGCCGGAGCTTTGACGGCAGTAGTTGACGGCAACGTCAGCGGACGGGTGCTGCACAAAGCGTTGGTTCGTCGCCGTCCTCGGGCCGGGTGGCGGGCTTGGCGGGGTCGCGGAGGGCATTGCCGAGGAGGTCGATGGCGTCGCGCTGGAGGCGGAGCCGGACGTGGGCGTACACCGTGGCCGTGACACCGATGTGGGCGTGACCGAGGAGTTCCTTGATCACGACGAGTTCGACGCCCTGTTCCAGGAGGAGGGTGGCCGCCGAGTGGCGGAGGTCGTGGAAGCGGATGCGGCGGAGCCTGGCCCGGCGGAGCAGGGTGTTGAAGTGTCGGGTGAGCGTGGCCCCTTCAATGGGGGCGCCGTTGGGCCGGGTGAAGACGTAGCCGCTGTCCTTCCAGCCGGTGCCTGCGGCTTCGCGTTCCTGGCGCTGCTGGTCGCGGTGTTGTTCGAGGGAGCGTAGGCACGGCGTGGGCAGGGCGATCCGCCGTTCCGAGCTCTGGGTCTTGGTCGGGAGCGCGGTCAGGCCGCTGGAGTTGGTGCGTTGGAGGGTGCGGCGGATGCTGGCGGTGCCGCCGGCCAGGTCGAGGTCTTCCCAGCGCAGGCCGAGGAGTTCGCCCTTGCGCAGGCCGGTGCGCAGGGCGAGTTCGAATAGCGCGCTCAGCCGGTGTCCGGCCGTGGCGGCGAGGAACGCGCGGGCCTCCTCGGTCGTGAGGGGTTCGAAGCGGCGGGGCCTCGGGGTGCCCATGCGGACGTTGCGGGCGACGTTGCGGGGGATCTCCTCTTCGCGGACGGCGTGCTCCAGGGCGGACTTGAGCACGGAGTGGACGTAGGCCAGGGTCAGCGGGGAGAGGCGCTTGGCGCAGCACTTCCCTGTGGCGCAGCACTGGGGCTGGTCGCGGGCGGCGTCGAGGCCGCGTGCGCAGCACTGGCAGGTGGTGCGGAGTTGGTCGAGCCAGGTACGGACGTCCTTGACGGTGAGCTTGGCGAGCTTCTTCCGGCCGAGGCCGGGTATGAGGTAGAGCCGGGTGCAGGCGGTGTAGCGGGTGTGGGTGTTCTCGCGGAGCCGGTGGACGGCGACGGTCTCCAGCCAGTAAGCGAGGAACGCTGCAACGCTGCCCTGCGCTGAGGGGGCGGGGACGCCGCGGTTGCTGGTGGCGATCTTCTCGGTGAGCTTGGCGAGTGCTTCCTTGCGGGTGATGCCGTAGACGCGGACGCGCTTGCGGGTGTCGCCGACGGCCAGGACGTAGCCGGCGGCTTCCCAGCGGCCGTCCTTGCGCTGGTAGACGGTGCCGTCGCCGTTGGCGCGGACCCTGCGCGAGCCGGTGCTGGGGGTGGGGTTGGTGTCGAGGGTGGTCATCAGGATGCCTCTTCGAGGTGGGTGTGGACGAGGGCGGTCAGGGCATGGGCGGGGATGCGGCGGGCGCGGCCGATGGTGATCGAGGCCAGCCGCCGGGTGCGGATGAGGTCGTAGACGGTGGAGCGGCTGATCTTGAGGCGGGCCATGACCTCGGGGACGGTGAGGAGTTCGCTGTCGGCGGTCACGCGGTCGCCCCTGTCTGGACGGGGGTGGTCAGCGGGTCGGTGGAGTGACCGGCCCGGTCACGGGAGCGCTGTGCGTGCCTGGGGCGGCTCGGTTGCTCGGGCCGGGGGCGCGGCTGGGTGGCCAGGAGGTCGGAGAGGTGGGCGAGTTCGGGCAGGAGGCCGGTTCCGGCGTACTGCCAGTGCGAGATCACCAGCGTCGTGTCCGTGCCGCCGCGCCGCCCGTCCTTCGCGCGGTGACCGGGGCCGGGGTCGGTGTGACCGGCGATCAGGTCATCGCGGTCACCGAGCCGGTCAGTGACCGACCGGCCCCCACCCATCGGAAGTCCGGCGTGCCGGTCGACCATTGCCGGGTCGGTCGGCGTCGGGGCAGCGGTTTCGGGTTGGCGGGTGCGCCAGGCGGTGCGTTCGGCTCGGAGGTGGGTGAGGGTGGTGGAGTAGCGGCGGGTGCGGGTGGAGAAGTGGCCTCGGAAGCCAAGCATGTGGGCCCACTGGCGCAGGCGGAGGTGGGCGTGCTCGGGCCGGGCACCAAGGTGCCAGGCGGTGTGGATCATTCGGCGGGCGTGGTCGGTCAGGTCGTACTGGGCGAGTTCGGCGAGGAAGCGGAGTCGGCGATCGAGGGTGCCGGTGGCGGTCTCGGCGCCCTTGGTGGCGTACTTGGCGATGTAGGCGGCGACGTGCCGGTCGGTGACGGGGGCGTCGCCGGTGAAGTCGGTACTACGGATCGCGCGGACGTCGATCTGCCGCCCGAACCGGAACACCGAGGGCCCCGCCGACTGTGCCGGGTCGGCCTCCCCAGCCCGCGAGGGGTGTTGGTGCTGGACGCGAGTGCGGTTGGCGGCGGCGCGGACGGCGTGGTCGAGGAGCTCGGTGGTGGCCCAGGTGGGTGGGGTGCTGTTGGGGCCGGTGGGTCCGTCGATGCGGATGACGGTGTGGAAGTGGATCTGGCCGCGCTTTTGGTATTCGGCGACCTTGGCGTAGGAGGGCGTGGCGTGGTGGCGCAGGGTGCGCTGGGTCAGTCCGGCGGCCTTGGCGATCTCGCGGCGCAGGTGGGTGGTGAAGCGGGCCCACAGGGCGGGGGCGTGGGCGTTCCACAGCACCGCGCCGTTGTAGTCGTACCGCTGCGGGTTCAGTGGGGTGCCGAGGAGCGGGTCGCCGTCGGCGTGCCGGGTGCCGCAGGTGCAGGGGGCGGTGCCGGGTTGGTTGTGGACGGGGCCGAAGCCGGGGGCGGTGAGGGTGGCGAAAACGCGGGGATGGGTGGCGACGCTGGTGGGGACGGTCTTGCCACCGCGTAGTCCGGCGGCGATGAGCTGGTAGGTGTCGTAGCGGTAGAGGGTGGAGCAGGCGGGGCAGCGGGTGGTGCGGCGGTTGCCGCAGCGCACCAGGAGTTCGCCGGCGGGCAGGTGGCGGGTGTCGAGGTGGTCGAGGATCTGGCCGGTGGCGGTGTCCAGGCGGGTGCGGTGGCCGGTCATGCGGATCGGGCGGGCGCAGCCGCCCAGTGAGCCGATCTGGCGGGCCAGGGGTGCGAGGTATCCGGCGGCGGCGAGTTTGGCCAGCCTGGCGGTCAGCCGCGCCCGGCGTTCCAGCGCCGAGTTCCTGTTCGCGGACGTGTCGGCGCTGGCGGGAGTGGAGGTGGTTGCGGGGGTGGGGAGTTGGAGCTGCGCGGGCATGGGGACAGACCTCCGGCAGGAGTCGGGAGAAGAGGAGAGGCGATTGAGGGGCGACCCGGGTGATCGGCGCACGTGGGCACGGTGCGCGTGACGGCGGGTGCGGATGGTGGGCCGGGGGCGTCTGGCCTGGTCAGCGGTGGTGTTCACCAGCGGTGCGTGAAGGTAGCATCGCTTCAGGAGCGCATTCAAGTGCATCCCTCCTCATCTATTTCGGTGGCCGGTGGGGACGCGAGTACTGTGGCCCCGGTCTTCCGTTTTGGACGGGCCGGATTTCAGTGGTAGAGGCACAGAGAAGGCGGGGTGACCTGCGGTGACGGTGGGGCGGCGGGGACGTAGACCGGCGGGCGGCACGGTGCTGCTGACGTTCGAGGTCATCGCCGAGGCCCTGCGGGAGCGGATCCGCTCCGGGGAGCTGAAGCCCGGGGACGCGCTGCCGACACAGGCCGTGCTGATGGCGGAGTACGGGGCCTCCAGCCTGTCCGTGCAGAAGGCCATGGCCCTGCTGAAGCAGGACGGCTACGCGATCTCCCGCCCCGGCAAGGGAGCCTTCGTCGCCCACCCCGACGCCGACGGTGACTCAGGTGACGGGGAGGCGGGTAACACGCCCGTCGGCGGGACGGCGGCACGCGTCGAGGCACTGGAGCTGGCACTGGCCGAGACGCTTGATCAGCTCACCGCCCTGCGTGCCCGCATCGAAGCCCTCGAAGCGGGCGGCACCGAGCGAGGTTGCTGACCCGTCGGCCGCTGGACGGCCAGAGGCTGGAGCTGTGCGTCCAGATTTTCTCTACGAGGTTCAAGGCGGGCCCCGCCCGCTGGAGCTGGCCCGACGTCGCCGACCGACCCAGGGCCGGACCGGCCCCGAGGTCTTCACGGGTGTCGGCGGTCAGCGGTCCGCCGGGTCGTGAGCGGGGCTCGACTGGTGCCCGATGGGAGCAAGTTGTGGGGTAAGCGCTGCTTACCCCGGCACCGCCCAGGGTCGGAGCAAGTTGTGGAGTAAGGACTCCTTGCCCGCGCCGCGGAGCAAGGAGTCGCCTGCGACCGTCCTACGGCCGGATCGCGGGCAACAGGGTCGGCCAGGGGTCCGACCCGCTTCTATCGCCGGGCTCGCCGAGGGCGGTGGCCGACGTCGCCTCCGGCACGGAGCGAGGCTCCCCGCCGACCCGCCGACCGCACCCGCGCCGAGCGACCAGCCCACGCACGAGCCGTGCCACGTGCCGTGCCGCGTGCCGAGACGCCGACCGGCAGTAGTCCGAACTCGCCCCACGCGCGATCGGGAGGGTCAGGACGCCAGCAGTTCGGCGACTTCGGGGACGTCGCGGAACGCCCGCAGCCGGTCCAGCACGATCCGCGTGCGCTCCGTGGTGCGTTCGCTGCCGCTCTGCCCCAGGGCGAGCATCCGGCCAGCCGTCCCGGCTGCGGCCTCGGGCTCGTTCGCATCGGCGTAGGCCACGGCCAGCCAGGACAGGTACAGCGCCAACTCCCTCGCGTGACTGGCGTCGTAACGGCCCAGGACGTCCGTCAGCAGCGGAACGGCGCGCAGCGGCCGGTGCAGCTCGGTGTAGACGCGTGCCTCCATGACCTGCAGTTCCCCGGCGTCCATCCAGTACAGGTACGAAGGTGACTCGGTGCCGGCCGAGTCCTGGGCCAGGGCCTCGCTGGCTTCCCCGAGGGCAGCCATCGCCGGGCGGTCCTGGCCGGCGCGGGTGTGCGCCCAGGCCACCCGGTCCAGGTACAGCGCGCGGGCTTTCGCCGGAGCATCGGGACCGGCCTCCTCGACGGCGGCGGTGGCGAGGTTAACAGCGTCATAGGGGCGTCCAGTGTTGCTCCACTGGTAGGCCAGCGAGCCCGCCACGTTCCCCGACAGCACCCCGTCCCCGGCGGCACGGGCGGCACTGATCCCGAGCCGGTAGATCCGCTCCGCCTCGGCATGCTCGCCCGCATCGGAGGCGACCCAACCGGCGATCTGCGCCAATTCGCCAATCGCCCGTAGCAGTTCGCGGCCCACCTGCTCGGTGTGGGTGCCCTCGCGGTAGAGCTTCACCGCCGCCCGCAGCTCCCGCAGGGCGGGGCCGATCAAGTCCTTGCCGTACACCAGGTCGTCGGCCAGCCGCAGGCCGTGCACCCGCTGAGCCAGGTCGGCCACCTGCCCAGCCCCGATCCGACGGCCCGTACGGGCGCTCAGCAGGGACAGCGGGTCGCCCGCGGGCAGGAAGTCGGCCACGGTCAGCACACGCGGCGCGGACTCGGGGGGCTGGACTGCCTTCGCCGCTTCCAGCAGCTCGCGCGGCACCTCCAGCACCAGCGCGAGGAAGGGCAGCCACTCGCGCGGGGACCGAGTGCCGATCTCCCAGCGGGACACGTCGTTGCGCGTTGGAGGAACGCGCCCAGGAGCAGCATCGGCCAGCGCCTCGGCCAGCCGCCGCTGACTCCAACCACGTGCCAGGCGCAGCCGCCTGACCAGTTCCCCGACCGTCTCCCTCACCTGGCCAGCTTGGCAGACAGCAAGGCAGACACGCTGGCTACTCCGCAAGGTTCGCGCCAAAGGGGACCCTGATCAACAGCCACAGCGGAGCCGACCACGGGCGGGCACGATGAACCAGAACAGCAGCCAAGCGGAACACCTGCCTCGTCGGAGTGCGGAGTCCGCAGGGGAGGGGCCTCGGTTGCTCCCTTGGACCACCCCGGACGGGAACCCCTGCTACCTGAGCACCGACGGCAGGGGCTACCTCTCGACCCTCGCCGACGACATCGAAACGGTGCAGATCGGCATGGGCGAGGAACTGTTGGAGTACGCCCGAGGCGTCCTGGCACCTGGAACGCTCGCGCGGCCAGCCGTCGAACACCGCTGGCTGGCCTGCCGGCTGACCGAGGCCCTGTCGGATGCCCTCAGAATCGCGGACTCACGCGGGCAGCGCATCCCCGCCCCGCAGCAGGCGACCGAGGGTGCCCGACCTGACGAGCAGTGACGGCCAAGTCCGCTACGTCTCCACGGCAGCAGACCTTCGATACCCGATGAAAGGACACGCTGATGGGCACGACCACCCGCTACCGGTTCCGCGAGTACAACGTGACCACCGACCTCGACCCCCTGGCACTGCCGACCTTCGAAGCCGTCTGCATCACCGGCGAAGAACAGGACTGCGGAGCCCCGTCCGGCGAGCTGCACACCCCGGAAGAGCTGACGCGCTGGATCGCCGGACACTGCGCGCAGACTGGCCACCAGTCGTACGAGCAGACCACCCGCACCGTCGTCCGCGCCGAGCCCGGAGCATGGCAGTAGGATCACGCGCGCGGCCGACAACAGCACGACTGGTCTATACCTCTGACGGCAGTAGTGACGGCAACAACCACGGACTTCGGCGCACATCTACGGACGCCGACGGACCGTCAAACCACCGTTGACCTGCGAAAAAGCAAGTAGAGAGGGGTCGCATAGCACACGTACTATGTACTCGCTGGCAGCACGCCGATTCTCGTGCACAATAGCGGCCCATTCTGCGGGAAGCCGATTGGTGGAAAGATCGGCGACCATCTTGGTGGAGAGGACTTCCATGGTAGCGAATACTCGCTTGACGAGATCGTGGAGTTCGTGAATGGGCATACGGGAGGCGGAAACCCAGCCATGGGGCGGCCGACAGTAGCAGAGGTTGAGACGACTTTGCGCCAGGCTGGCCCGGTTCGTATCGGCGACCAGAACGCCGCACAATTTGACTACAGGGGCGTGAGGGTGATCGTTAACTACGATATGCCGTGGAAGAGTACGTCGTACTATCCCGGTTCGCTTGGAAAGCCGTGACTATCGTGACAAATTCTGACCCGTCTTGGATTTCTGGACGCCTTTCCCCCGATGACCTTCGCACATTGGAGGGGGTGACCGTCCACCTCTCTGGCCAGCGGAGTATCACTCTTCCCCATCTTCTGGCTTCCTGGAAGACTCACGTAGGGAAGCTTGAGGCAGACCTCTCCTTGCCCAGCTCGGACAGGTCCGTATGGGGGGCGCATGACTTGATCGCCGCTTTGGTCCTCCGGGATTTCATCCAGGATGGAATGGGTGCTCTTGATGTCGCGCTGAGATCTCGCTTCGAAAGCCTGATCTCTGAAATCGACAACCGCTTTATCTCCTTCACGGAGCCGGATGATCAGCTTCGTGTTGAAAAGGTGGACGCTCGCTCCGGGAGTGAACGTGAATGGTGGTGGAAGCGGATCCCGGTGACCGGACCGGCGCGAGAAGAGGTAATTCTTTACAGTGGACTTTATTAGCGCCCTGTGAATAAGTGCTAATGATAGAAGCCCTCCCCGTGGTAGGTCCCGGGGAGGGCTTCTGGGCGTTTTGACGGCAGTAGTTGACGGCAACGTCAGCGCACGGGGGCTGCACAAAGCGGCGGATCGTCGCCGTCGTCGGGGTCGGTGGTGGCCTCGGAGAGCTTGCCGAGAGTGCGACCGAGGAGGTCGATGGCGTCGCGCTGGAGGCGGAGTCGGACGTGGGCGTAGACAGTGGCGGTGACGCCGATGTGGGCGTGGCCGAGGAGTTCCTTGATGACGACGAGTTCGACGCCCTGTTCCAGGAGAAGGGTCGCGGTCGAGTGCCTGAGGTCGTGGAAGCGGATCTGGCGCAGGTGCGCTCGGCGGAGGAGTGCGTTGAAGTGGCGGGTGAGAGTGGCAGGCTCGATGGGGTGACCGTCGGGCCGGGTGAAGACGTGGCCGCTGTCCACCCAGCCCGCGCCGGCCTCTTGCTTCTCCTGGGCCTGGTGCTTGCGGTGGGCGCGGAGTGCGAGGAGACAGGGGGCCGGGAGAGCGATGCGGCGTTCGGAGCTGACCGTCTTGGTGGGAAGGGTGGTCAGGCCGCCGGTGCGGGTGCGCTGGAGGGTGCGGCGGATGCTGGCGGTGCCGCTGGCGTGGTCGAGGTCTTCCCAGCGCAGGCCGAGGAGTTCGCCCTTGCGCAGTCCGGTGCGGAGGGCGAGTTCGAACAGCGCGTGGAGGCGGTGGCCCTGGGCGGCGGCGAGGAAGGTGCGGGCCTCGTCGGCGGTGAGGGGTTCGAAGCGGCGGGGCCGGGGTGTGCCGGTGCGGACGTTGCGGGCGACGTTGCGCGGGATCTCTTCCTCCCGGACGGCGTGCTCCAGGGCGGACTTGAGCACGGAGTGGATGTAGGCGAGGGTCAGCGGGGAGAGCCGCTTGCCGCAGCATGTACCGGTGGCGCAGCAGCGGGGCTGTGCGCGGGCGGCGTCGAGGCCGCGGGTGAAGCACTGGCAGGTGGTGCGGAGCTGGTTGAGCCATGTGCGCACGTCCTTGGCCGAGAGTTTGGCGAGCTTCTTCTGGCCGAGGCCGGGGATGAGGTAGCGGTTCGTGCAGGCGGTGTAGCGGGTGTGGGTGGTCTCGCGGAGCTGGTGGACGGCGACGTTCTCCAGCCAGTACGTCAGGTACGCCCCGAGGCTGCCCTGGGTGGAGACCATGGGGACGCCGCGGTTGCTGGTGGCGATCTTCTCGGTGAGCTTGGCGAGGGCTTCCTTGCGGGTGATGCCGTAGACGCGGACGCGCTTGCGGGTGTCGCCGGGGGCGAGGACGTATCCGGCGGCTTCCCATCGGCCGTCCTTGCGCTGGTAGACGGTGCCGTCGCCGTTGGCGCGGCTGCGGCGGGAGGGGTTGGTGTCGCGGGGTGTGGTCATCAGGCGGCGTCCTGTTCGAGTCGGGTGCGGATGAAGTCGGTGAGCGCGTGGGTGGGGATGCGGCGGGCGCGGCCGAGGGTGATGGAGGCGAGCTGCCGGGTGCGGAGGAGGTCGTAGACGGCGGAGCGGCCGAGTTGGAGGCGGGCCATTACCTGGGGGACCGTCAGCAGGTCCCCGCCTGGCCCCGGGAGTGGGGTCATCAGCAGACGCCTTCTGCGGTGAACTGCCGTTCCAGTTCTCTGCGGTGCCAGACGGCGGCGGCGAGGAGTTCGGCGCCGGGGCTGTAGCCCGAGCCGTGGTAGGCCCAGTGGCCGATGACGAGGGTGGTGCTCGGGTCGAGGTCGGTCAGGCCGGCGTGTGTGCGGGC
>NZ_JBVITE010000085.1:0-26112 GCF_055575155.1 Kitasatospora sp. NPDC034533 | reverse complement strand
GGCGGGTACTTCATCGGTGCAGCCATGGCAGAGGCTCCCTTCTCATGGCCCATCAGGCCATCTCCGGCAACCTTCCGCACGTCGGGGGAACCTCAGTGCGGTGTGTCCGCGGTGGTGATTGTAGGTGTGGAGCCAGGCGGGGTAGGCGTCACGTCGTTCCTGTTCGTTGCGGTAGGGCTTCGCATAGGCCCACTCGTCGAGCAGGGGGCGGTTGAAGCGTTCGACCTTGCCGCTGGTCTGCGACCGGTAGGGGCGGGTGCGCTTGTGCGCGATCCTGCCGGCCGCGAGGACGTCACGCCACAGCCGTGAGCGATAGCAGGAGCCGTTGTCGGTCAGCACCCGTTCGACAGTGATTCCGGCCCGGGCGAAGAACTCGCTCGCCCGGGTCCAGAAGGCGGCGGCGGTCTCCTTCCGCTCGTCGGGCAGGATCTCGCTGTGGGCCAGGCGGGAGTGGTCGTCGACGGCGTTGTGCGGGTAGCTGTAGCCTGCGCCGGAGCTGTTCTTCTTCCCGGCGGGGCGGCCCAGCGCGCGGTGGCCGCCCCCGTCGGGGATGTTCCCGAGCTTCTTGATGTCGACGTGGACCAACTCGCCCGGGGTGGAACGCTCGTAGCGTCGGACGAGCCGGCCGGTGGCTCGGTCGAGGTGGGCCAGGCGGGCGAGCCGGTAGCGGGTCAGGACCCGGTGAACGGTGGCCAGGTTGAGTCGCAGCAGGTAGTCGATGCGGGCCGGTCCCCAGCGGCGCGGGATGCGGACCTTGATGATCCGCCGCTCGGTGCGGGTCGGGGTCCGGTGCGGACTGTGATGGGCGGGAGGATCGGTCGGCCATGCCCGGCTCGCCGAGCACGCGGTAGCGGTCGGCCCAGCGTTTGGCCGTGGTGGGCGAGACCTGGAAGCGTTCAGCGGCGCGACGCAGTGGCCAGCCGTCCTCGACCACGCAGCGGGCCAGACGCAGGCGTCCGGTCTCGGTCAGCGGTGCGTTACGGTGCGACATGAGGGCCTTTCTGGATGCCGGTGCAGATGTCGCAATCCACACCGAGCCAGAAGGCCCTCACTCGTTTCAAGATCACACCGTCGCGAGCGCCGTCACCAACCTCTGTGGTCAGTACAGCTAGCCCACAGCCCGTCAGCACCGGCACGTAGACGGTTCGTACGACGTGACGCAAGTCGGCCGGGACCGTGGACGGCCCAAAAGGCCCTCGAGGGGGCGTCGGCCTCGACGTCACCGACCTGCACACCGGCCTGTGGACGTGGGCGCCCAGCTCGTGGGTGCACGCGCACGGTTCGCCGCACGCCCGGGAATTCGGCCGCGAGGGGCGAGGTCGACACCTCGGGCGACGACCCCGGTGCGTGACTTGCATCACATTCAAACCTCGTTGCCACTCCCGCGGGACTTATCGCGCCCTCTCCGACCGCCTTGTGAGCAGCCATGCTGCGTCCACGGCGATGCGCAGCATCACTGCGCATCAGACCGCTTGCTCTTCTGGGACTTTACGACGCCCCACCGAAGCAGATTGACCGTTGCTATCGTTCGGCACGACCAATCACAGCGCGTACCCGGCGGGGGAGATCCGACAGCGGGGCAACGCGCAGTAGCACTGCGCAGTCGAGAGGTAGGGCCACGGCACCATGAAGTCGTTCATCAAACTGCTGGAAAAGGCGATGGAGAACACCGGTACTACGCTCCGGCTGTGTCTGCTGATGCTCGTCGCTGCGGCGGCTTACGCCATCAGCCAGTTCAAGTAGCCAATTCGGAAAACGAGGAGGACCACGCGTGGAGACCAGCGCGCCGGAAAGCCGTGATGCGGAACTCGCTGACCGCCTCTGGCGAGCCTATGCCCCCTACCAGCGGGGCCGGAGCGGTTTCCGCGACCTCACGCTGATGCTGGCGATCCTCCTGCTCGCGCGGCTCATCGAGGCGGCGGATCCGGAGGACGAGCTCGTGATGCGGTGGGACCGCGCCGTCGCGGACGCCCGGTTCCGCGGGTCGCCGCTGCGCGACCTGCGTGCCGCGCTGGACAACGTCCGCAGGAGCAAGGGACTCGGCATCACCGTCGACCTGCTCGACGGCGAAGGGTCGGACGACGTGCCGTGGGCGGCGCCCTTCCTCGAAGCCCTGGGCCAACGGCCAGGCTCCGAAGCCAACCTGGCTGAGGTCGCCGAACTGCTCATCGAACGCCAGTCTCAGGAGACCGATGTCTCGGCGGGCGAGTTCTACACACCGCGGGAGGTGGTCCGGCTGGTCGTCGACCTGGCGGAGCCGCAAGCCGGGGACCGGATCTTCGATCCGGCCTGTGGGACCGGCGGTTTCCTGACGGAGGCGGCGCAGCGGATCTCCGAACACGGTGGCCTTGGCGGCACCTCCTTCGAGGCCTACACCACGGACCGCGGCGCCCCGCGGCTGGCGACGTTGAACCTCGCTCTGCACGGAGTGGACCAGCCCGTGGTGCGCGCCCCTGATCCGGCATTGCTCCTGCAAAGCAGGGGATACGGTCTGGCCGACGTGGTGATGAGCAATCCGCCGTTCAACCATCGTGCCATGAACCTGGACCGAGTCGGCCTGCCGCTCGACTCCAGCGCCAACTACGCCTGGCTGCAGCTCGCCTGGAGCCGGCTGAGCGAGCACGGGATCGCCGCGGTGATCATGCCGCCGAGCGCCGCCTGGTCCGGCGGGGCCGATGAGGCACACCGTCAGAACCTGCTTGCCCGCGGCGCCATCCTCGGCATCATCGCGCTGCCAGCGAACCTGTTCCCCGCCACCACCGTCGCCGTGCACATCTGGTTGCTTGCCCGGGACAAATCCGGCCGACTGCCGGTGGGAGAAGCGGGCTCAGTCCTCTTCATCGATGCCAGCCGGCTTGGCTCCCCAGCACCCCGGAAGCCGCGCGCGCTGACCCCCGCCGACATCGAGCGCATCACCAGCCGGTTCCACACATGGCTGCAGTCCCCGGGCGCGATGGCGGACGAGCCGGGGTTCTCCCGCTCTGTCGGGTATGACGAGATCACGGCACGTGCCGGAAATCTTGACCCCCGCCTGTACGTCGCTTCCACGCGGAAGCGACCAGCTGCGGCGCTTGACCTGGACAACGCACTCGACGAACTGCACGGGCACGCGCTCGCGACCGCGAAGTCGGTCAGCGATCTCCGCGAACTCGCTGACCGATGCGAACGGCTGACCGGCAACAAAGAGGACCTTCCGCTACTGACACTCCGGGAGGTGGTCAACGGTGGCCCCGGGAACGCCGAGGCGAGCCGGCTCCTCGCCGGTCCCTCAGGAAGCCTCATCCGAGCCGACGACTATGTGGAGGGCGGCGGGGTTCCGGTCGTGATGCCCAAGGACCTGGCGGACAGTGGCTTCAGTACGGCGGACATCAGGTACATCACCGAGGCCCATGCCGAGAGACTGGAGCGCTTCCGTCTCCGCCCCGGCGACCTCGTCGTGGCCCGCCGAGGTGAACTCGGCCGGTGCGCCGTAGTCCGTGAGGAGCAGCACGGCTGGGTCTGCGGCACCGGCTGTTTCCTCCTCCGCCCGCCCGCCGGGCTCGACCCTGACTACCTCGCCGCCTACCTGCGCAGTGCCGAGGCGCGTGACTGGCTCGACAACCACTCCACCGGAAGCATGACCATGAAGACCATCTCGCTCCCCATCCTCGGTGACCTCCCCATCGCCCTGCCCGACCTTGGCACCCAGCGGACCATTGCCGACCTGATGACCCGTATGGATGCCCACGAGCGCCTGCTCCGCGAGCAACTCGCCGTGACGAGGCGCCTCCGCCGGGATGCACTGCAGGGGTTTCTGGCTCCGGGAGCTTGACGTCCACCCCTGCTCAATCACCCCACGCAACGCAATCACCGATTGCAACGGACCGGCAGAAACGGACTGGGGGCGCCGTGCCAGGAGATCAATAGTGCGTCGCGGGCGCGGGTGGCGGCCACGAAGAGCAGGTTGCGGCTCTGCTTCAGTTCCCTCTCGTAGCGCTTGGGGTCGGTGTGCGCGAACTTCTCGATCAGTGCCGTGCGCGGCAGGATGCCGTCGCTCGCGCCGATGATGGCGAGCTTCTGGTACTCCAGGCCCTTGAACCGGTGCATGGTGCCGATGTGTACCTCGCCACCACCCTGGGGGCCCTCCTTGGTGAGGGTCGCGGTGGTGATGCCGTGCTTCATCAGGAGATCGGCGGCGACGCGGCCGGCCATGTCGCCGTCCGCGACGCAGACGGCCATGGCGCCGCTGGGGTCGCGAACGGTGCCGTCCTCGCCGGGTCGGGTGATCTCCTCGCGCCACAGCTTCAGTCTGGCGGCGAGCCGGGTGATCTCGTCGTCCCAGTCCGTGCAGGCGACGAATTCCGGTGCCGGGCCCCGGAGCAGCGAGTGGTAGCCGCTGAGGTTCTCGGTGCCGTCGTCGAGGTCGTCGTAGGTGGAGTCGCCGACGACCTTGGCGGCCTGGTCGAGGATCTCCTGCGTGGTCCGGTAGCTCAGGGTCAGTTTGGATGCCTTGCCCCGGATGTTGATCCCGACAGTGGCGAGGGTGACCTGACGGTCGTAGATCCGCTGGTGGGTGTCGCCGGCGATGAACAGGTCGTTCGGGCCGGGGGCGGCCATCGCACGCAGCATCTTCCAATGGGCGGCGCTGAGGTCCTGGGCCTCGTCGACGACGATGTGCTGGTAGCGGTGGCGGAGGTAGCGGATCGCGGAGCTGTTGTCATCGCGGTGGATCAGGTCTCCGCCCCCGATCTCGGCTTTCCGCTCGGCGCGGTCCTGGATCTTGCGTGCTCGCTCCATCTCGTAGCGCGCGGCACGCTCCGCGGCCTGTGCCCAGGTTTCGCGCTTCATGCTGTTCAGGCGCAGCGTGAACTGCTCGAGCACCTGCCAGACGCCGCCGCGTTCGGGGCGGGTCAGGGCGCGACCCATGCCCGGGCGCCGGGCCTTGAAGTAGTCCTGCCGGGTGGCGAGCGACTGGCCCAGGATCACCTGCTCCCACTCGTCGAAGAGGAATTCCGCGTCCCAGCGCCGCTGCGCGTCGTACTCGAACAGGACTTCACCGAGGACCTCCTTCGCCTGGGCGTCGCCGATCAGCGAGCGCTGGGCTCCGGCGGCGCTGTTCTCGTTGAGGATGCCCTGGGCCAGGATGTCGATGTGCTTGATGTCCACGCGGGCGAGCAGGTCGGGGGTTACCAGGGAGCTGAGCCGGGACCGTAGGTCGGCGGTGAGGTTCTTGGTGTACGTGGTCAGCAGGATCGGCTTGTCCCGGCCGGGCTGGAGCTGGGCGGCGAGACGGGCGGTGCGGTGCAGCGCGACGATGGTCTTGCCGGTGCCGGGGCCTCCGCTGACCCGGGCCGGCCCGCTGTAGTTCCGTTCGACGATCTTGCGCTGGGTGGGGTGGAGGTAGACCTTCCAGGCCCGGAAATCGCCCTCGGCGAGCACGTTGCGCAGGTCGTCGTCGACGGTGGTGACCGCGGTACGGGTGAGGGCGGCGCCCATGTCGTCCTCGAAGCCGGCTTCGAGGACGGTGGCGGCAGGACGGGTGATCTCGCTCTCCACCTCGTCGACGCTCATGCCGGCGCCCAGGCCGGTGAGCACTTCGGCGGTGAGGCGCGGCGCACCGGCGACGAGCTGGTCGAGCTCGTCGTCGGTGGTGACCAGGAGGGCCACCTCGACCAGGGCCTCCGCGACGCCGAGGCGGCGGAGGTCGTCGGCGGTGCAGGCGGCGAGCAGCGGCTGCGCAGAGGGCGCGACGGCGGGGGGTTCGACAGCGGGGGCCGCAGCGGTGACGGGTTCGGCTGCGGCGTCGACGTCCGGCGCGCCCCGCTCCGCCGGGTCGGGGGTGAGCTGGATGCCGGCCCGCTTGAGCACGCTCTGGCCGACGACGCCGAGGTCGACGAACTCAATCTCTCCGGTGATCCGGTTGATGGCGACGCTGAGCTCTTCGTAGACGTGCTTGCGGTGCCGCACGGCGACGACGAGCCATTGCTCGACGCCGTCCGGGCCCACGCCGACGGGAGCGAGGAGGGCGCGGTATGACGGATCGATCTTGGCGCGGTAGATGCGGCGGTCGCCCTTGAGGGGCTTGAGGTCGAGCTTGGGGTGCCCCGGGTCGTTCCGGAACAGGTGGCAGAAGTCGTAGAACTTCGTCTTGACCGACGAGTCCATCTTGTAGAGCTCGTTCTCGGCCTTCTGGTAGAGGCTCAGGCGTGCTGTCATCGTGCGGCACTCGGTTCGTGGGAGTCGGAGGCGGAGTCGGGGCGGTCAGTGGCATCGGGGAGGGCGGCGAGCAGGTCGTCGAGCCGGCCGAGCCATTCCTCGGCCGAGCGTACGGTGAAGCCCGCGTCGCGGTAGGCCTGCCAGGTCTTGTGGTGTTCCTCGTCGTCGCTGTCGTACGGCTCGGCCATAACGGCGATTCGCAGCGCTTCGTCGGTCCAGACGAGGTCGGCGAGCCAGCCTCGTTCACCGAGCTCGTAGCCGTAGACGGGTGCCCGCCGGCCGCGGTCGGCCAGGACGTGGGCGAGGCGGGCGAGGGGGGCGTCGGGTTCGTCCTCGTCCAGGTAGCCGAGGATCTCCCGGTCCCACAGCAGGTCCCGCAGTGCGGCCTCCAGCGGGGTCTCGTCCGTCTGTTCGGCCGTCGCGGCCTGCGGTGCGCTCGCGCTCCCGCCGTACTGGACGACCAGGGACTCGAGTTCGCCGATCCCGCCGAACGCCTTGAGCGTGCCGAGGTCGAACAGGCCCGCGCCGGAGGTGGTGAGCTGGACGCCGTCGCCACCGGTGTGGGTGAGGAACTGCAGCAGGTTGGACCACTGGAGCCAGGCCCGCCACCGCGCCTTGTGCTCGGGGGAGCCGAGCTGGTCGCTCTCCGTGTCGTCGAGGCATACCAGCGCCGTCCAGCGGCCGGTGGCGCCGTCGACCATGAAGGCAACGGGCAGTCCGGATCGGTCGGCGGCCTGGAACAGGTTGACCGTCCCGCCCCCCGTCACAGAGGCCGGGTCGATGCCGCCGGTCCGCCCCCAGGCTTCGAGGAGCATCCCGAGCGTCCGGTGCGCCTCCTCCGCGGAGCCGTTACCGACGAGCGCCATGGGGTTGGCACCAAGCAGTCCGCCCACGACGGATGCGGCCCGCCTGCCCCAGGCGGCGTCATCGGGGCTGCGCAGGTAGGCGAGGAGCTGGCTCATCGGATCGAGGAAGGCGGTGGAGTCCAGGTCGTCCTGGCCGTGCTCGACGTGCAGTTGCTTGGCCACGGCCCGGGCGCTGTACTCGTACGGCGGCCACACCGGCTCGACCGCGTCGCGGTCCCCCGCGTGCACGCCCGTGCGCTGTTCGAAGGCGGCCAGGTCGTCCCAGGTGAGCTGGAAGACGGCGTGCCCCTGCGCCCGGAGCCGGTTGCGCTTGTCCGCGTCGCCCGCGAGCCGGTTGTGGCGGCGGGAGGCGTGGAAGCGGCGGCCGTCGAGGTACACCGTCACCTTCCGCTTCGGGCCTTCGGTGCGTTCGAAGGTGAAGTCGGTGCGGGTGAAGCCCTCGCTGCGCTGCGCGGTGAGGCGCCACCCGTGGACCGTGGTCGAGTCCTTGAGCCGTAGGTACCCGCTGTTGTCACCGCTCTCGTCGAGCGAGGCGTCGCTGCCCTGCTTCTCGGCCCAGGCCCGCAGGACGGTGAGGAAGCGTGCCTCCAGGTCGGATTCGACCTGTCCGTCCAGCCCGATCTGGTCCGTGTTGCCGACCTCCTTGGTGATCCAGGCGTCGGTGCCCCGGCCGAGGAGGTCGTCGAGGATGTCGAGCGCCGCCTGCCGGGACACGGCCTCGATGTGCCGTTCGTCGGTGTAGCGGTACAGGCAGCGGTGGCAGGCGGGCCGGTTCTCCTGGACGCACGGGCAGTCGACGAGGAGGGTCCGCGCGTCTTCGAGAACCTGGCGGAAGGCGGCTGGGGCGGTGAGCCGGTCGAGGTAGCCCGTGCCGTGCGGCAGCCGGTCGTAGAGGACGAGGAAGTGCCTCGTCTCGTCGGTGTCACGGTCGGGCATGGTGGCGAGGCAGGAGTCCAGGTGCTGCGGGTCCCCACCGAAGGCGCGGTCGACGCCGAGCCGCAGGGCGGCCTGGAAGGAGTACACCTTCTCATCGACCAGAACGGTCGCCGCCGGGAGCAGGACTCGCAGCGCCTCGGTCTCCAACTCGTGGGCGAGCAGCACCTGTTCCTGCGCCACTGCCCTCGTGCCGCGCCGGTGCGGGCACCAGGGCGTGTGGTGCTTGAGAGCGCGCTGGCGGTTGGCCGAGATGTCAACGGCGTCGCGGTCGTCGTCGAACACCGGTTGCCCGTCCGCGCTCGCCGCGCCACATGCGGTGCACACCTGGAAGGGGGCGATCCGTACCGGTCGTCCGGCGATCCGGTCGCCCTCCTGGGCGCCGATCCTGAGCGGCCCGACGTTGACCCTCCGGATCACGGCACGTCGGGTGTAGTCGACGCCGAACACCTCGCCGGTGTGCCGCCAGGAGGCCTTGGGCACGAAGTCGCCCGGGGCGATGTCGACCATGTCGACGACGCTGTAGAACCGCCGGTCGCGGTCGTCGCTCTCGTCTCCGATGCGGGCGTCCTCGCGCTTGGCGCGGGCGGTGACCGTGGTCGGCTGGACGACCTGCCACAGACTGCCCGAGTCGGCGATGCCGGCGTCCCCGCAGCGCGGGCACGGTGAGATGTCCTGCTGGGCGTTGTGCGTCCGGACGTGGCCGCAGGACGGGCAGAACCGCCAGTACCGCCAGTCGTGGTCCTGGCCCGTGACGATGTCGATGCCGGTGATGCGGTGCTTGTAACCCTCCGCGTAGAAGGTGTTGCCGGGTGCGAGTTCGGCGACGGCGAAGGACCGCGGCCGTTCGTAGGTGTACGGCTTCGACTTGTACGTCTCCTGCCCCGTGCCAGTCTTCCCCTCCGGCCAGTAGAGCGTGGCGGACAGGGTTGTCGTCGAGTCGATCAGCGCGTAGTTCGGGAGAAGCCCGAGGTCGCACAGAACGCTCTGGGCGGGCTGGCGTAGCCTGGCCCCGCCCTTCTTCGACAGTGCCCGCACCTCGGCCTCCAACTCGGCCTTCGTCCGGGCCTGTTCCTCGTCGCCGTCCTTCAGCTCGTCGATGGCCGAGCGGATCGTCCGAAGGCGGTCGCGCAGCTTCTGGCTCTCCCGCTCCCAGTCGCGCTCGGCCCGCTCGACCGCGCTGCGCAGACGGCGCACCGCGTACTTCGTCAGCTCGGCCCGGGCGTTCTCGCTCACGCCGACCGGGAAGAGGTCGAGGAAGCCGCGGACCAGCTCCTCCCCGTGGGCGAGGGCGGCGGCGGCGAAGTCGGCGAGGTAGCCGGACGGGCCGAACAGTTCGTCCACCCGGCGCGGCAGCGCGGCCAGCGGCCTGCCGTCCTCGCGCAGGAGCCGGCCGCGGGCCGCGAGGTCGAGCAGGTGGGCGGTGTACTGGCGGCGCAGGATCTCGACTGCGGACAGGTACGAGCCGGGCGGCACGATCTGCCCGTCGATCATGTCGCGCGGCCGGTCCAGGAAGTACAGGTCGCGGCGCGAGCGGTCCGGGATGGTCAGCATGAACGCGTTGCCGGTGCGGCGGCCGGCCCGGCCCGCCTGCTGGGTGTAGTTGGCGGGACGGCGCGGCAGGGCCCCGAGCACGACGGCCGACAGATCGCCGATGTCGATGCCCATCTCCAGGGTCGGGGTGCAGGAGAGCACGTTGGGATCGTTGAAGCCCTCGCCCTTGCGGAACGACTCCTCGACGCGTTCGCGCTTGGCCCGGGACAGCAGTCCGGTGTGCTCCGCGGTGATCACCTGGAAGACACCGGCCCGCCGGTAGAGGCTGCGGTAGTAGTCGTCGCGGTAGTCCCGGTCCCGGTCGTGCCGGTCGACGGTCTCCTGCCAGCGGTCGCCCGCGACGAGCCGGCCGGAAGCGCAGCGGTACGCGGGGCAGGGTTGGTCGTGGTACTGGGACAGCAGCGACGGATGCACGGTCTGTTCCCAGAAGCACCTGGGACAGCGCACGTACGCGCTGTTGACCTGCTCGTCGGAGAGCAACTGGATCTGCACGGCGCCGGGTTGGAGTCCGTAGATCCGGGCCGCCGAGTCGCCCGGCGTACGGACGGCGAGCAGCCCGGCGTCGGCGAGCCGCGGCAACAGACGGAGCCAGAACTCGTCCGCCTGCTCGCGGGTCAGGCCCAAGCAGCGCTGCGCCCACGTCTCGTACCAGGACAGGCGACCGGCCGCGACGTCGAACTCGCTGTTGGGCTTCGGCTTGGCGAGCAGGAAGGCCGGGGCGGAGACGCCCTTGGGGAACGCCTTCATGCCGGGCGGGCGACCGCCCCAGATGAAGAACCGGCTGGTCCCTGCCTCGTCGAGGTACTTCCCCAGCCAGCGGTGGCCGATCGCGCCACGGGTGCGCATCCGGTCGAGGAAGCCCCGCAGGAAGGCGAGGTAGCGGTCGTCGTCGTGGGAGGTCAGGGTGAGGCCTCGGTCCGCCGTCTCCTCGTGGGCCGTGCGGACCAGCGCGATCGCCGCGTGCTCGTCGGGGACATCGGCGAAGGCCGCGGCGGTGCGGGTGAGTTCGAGGGTGCGCCCGTTGCGGGAGCGGTGGCCGAACTCCATCACCGCCTCGAAAGCGAACCGCTCGCCGATCAGGTCCCAGGTCCGCTTGTCCCCGCCACGGCCGGCACCCGACAGCAGGCGGGCCACCCCCGCATCGTCATGCAGATCGGGCGGGACGACGGCGGCCAGGGTCTCACGGTCGGTGGTGGCCTCGACCACGTCGGCCACCAGGTCGTTGAGCGCGGTGGGCCGGTGCTCGCTCAAGTGCTTGGTGAACAGGGCGCGCAGGGAGAACGTGTAGGAACGGGAAGCGACGAAGCCGGCCCGGTGCGCGGCGTCCTGCACCGAGTCGTTGAACATCAACGTCTTGGTCTCACGCTGCTTCTTGTCCATCTCGCCGCCGGTGAACAGCTGGGTGACGGAGGCGGCGGCGAGCGCGGCGGCGCCGGTGCCGAGGAAGCGGATCGCGTTGTGGGTGCCGCAGGCCGGGCACCAGTCGTCCTGTGCCGCACGCTCGGCGCGCTCGCCCAGCTGGACGAGGACGAAGGCCGCGTCCGCGCCCCGGGGTCGAGGATCGCCCTCGGCGGTGTAGTCATCAGCCGGATCCGGCAGCCGGAGGCGGCGGTCGGGGCCGTCCAGCACCATCAGCACGCCCGCACCGCCGGTGGTCAGCGACCGCTGGGCCGCCGGGTCCATCGGGGCACGGCCACTACCCTCCATGGCCTCCTTGTCGGTGGCCGCGATCAGGGTCCGGATCTTCGCCTTGTCGGCGGTCACCGAAGCGCGCCGGATCTTGTGGGACTCGAAGCTCAGCTCCTCGTCGTCCGACTCGGGCGCCAGGACGGACCAGCCGGAACGGCCGCACTCACGGCAGTACACCGCCGGCAGGAACAGCCGGGTCTCACGGGGGCCGGTGGTGTCCGGCGTTGTCCGCGACGGGGCCTGCGCCCCGGCCGCGTCCCAGGCGAAGGACGCCTGGGGCCACGGCTGGACGCCGCGCAGCATCCGCGTCACCGACCGCGCCCACTGGTGCACCTCAACCTGCACCAGCGGACGGCTGCTCCCGGCGGGCTCGTCCGGGTCCCGGGCGACGGACAGCAGGGCGACGAACCGGGCCAGGGCGAGTGCCGCCACCTCGGGCCGGGTGGTGATCGCCTCGTCCCAACTGGCGGCCCCTTGGCGCCGCATGACGTCCAGGATCTCGTCGTAGCTGCGCACCGTACCGTCGAACGCGGACAGCACGGCGTAGGTGAGCCGGTTCCGCTTGAGCACCGCGCCCAGTTCCCGGCCGTCGAGCGGGCCGGTTGCGTCGAACCGGTTCCCGGTGACGGCCTCGGCGAGTGCGGCCAGTGCCGCGTCGCCGGAGGCGGGGTCCGGAAGTGTGGTGAGCGCTTCGGGCGTGGGTACCCGGCCGGGCAGGAACTTGGCGTCCGGGACCGTCTCGTCGAGCATGAACTCGTCGACGGTGAGCCGGTCCTCGCCGATGACGGCGTCCTCGGTGAACTCGGTGCCGAAGACGTGCGCGGCGACGTCGAGCAGCTGACGCACCCCGTCCGCGTCGGTTCCGGACGCGAGGGTGGCGGACGTGGCGACCGGGGTGATCGTCCCCAGCGGTTTGCCAGGCTGCGTCGCCCCGACGGCGGAGGCCAGGCGGCGCAGCAGCATCGCCACGTCGGTGCCCTGCGCGCCGTCGTAGGTGTGGAACTCGTCCACGACGACGTAGCGGATGTCGCTGCTGTCCCAGAGCGGGGCGTCCGCGGAGCGCTGCAGCAGCAGGTCCAGCATCTTGTAGTTGGTGATCAGGATGTCTGGCGGAGACAACTGCATGTCCTGCCGACGGGTGTAGACGTAGTCGTAGTGCGTTGCCGCCTTGTCGCCGATGTACAGGCCGGCGCGGACTCCCTTGAGCGCGTCCTTCTCGGCGTCCAGCAGGTCGTTGATGCGTCCTGCCTGGTCGGTGGCGAGGGCGTTCATCGGGTACAGGAAGACGGCCTTGACACCGGCGTTCCCGGCCGCGCGCTCGCGGGCGCAGTGGTCGAGCACCGGGTAGAGGAACGACTCCGTCTTGCCGGAGCCGGTGCCGGTGGTGACCAGGGTCGGCTGCGGGGTGTGCCCGCCCTTCGTGGTGAGCCGGGCGAAGGCGCGGGCCTGGTGCGCGTACGGCGACCAGCCGCCGGCGCGGTGCCAGTCCAGGTGCTGCTGCCAGCCGTCCTGGGCGCGCGTGAACGGCGTGCGCAGGCGCAGGTACGGGCCACGGAACATGCCCGTGGACTCGTCCCCGAGGAAGGTGTGCAGCGCCTTGCGGGCGCCCTCGTCCGCGAGGCCGTAGGTCGTGGAGAGGTACTGGAGCAGGCTCTCCTTCAGCCCTTGCGCTTCGAGCGTCGGCCTCACGGCTGCGGGACCTCCATCGTCGTCGGGTCCCACAGCCCCTTGGCCACGGCGTCGTTCAGGCGCTCGGTGAAGTGGGCGTGGGCGCGGCGCATCTCCGCTTCGCGGTCGGCCTTGTAGAAGGGCGCGGCGTAGCCGTCGGGGACGGGGTTCGTCGCGGGATCCTCCTGATAGGCCTCGAACTGCTGCCAGTGCTCCTTGGTCTGGTCGAAGCCGTAGGTATAGCGGTCGCCCGCAATCTTGCGCTCGTTGGCGTCGAACCAGGTCACCCGATCGAAGTCCTGCATGATCGGGAATCGGGCCCGGTACATGACGACGAGCGTGTCGGCATCGATGCCCAGCCAGACAGCGACGAGCGCATCGATCTCGACAAGGGCAGCTCGGCGCGCGTATTCGGAACGGAGGGGCGTGTTCCGCTTCCAAGAGGGGGTTACGGCATGCAGCTCGGTCTTCATACCAGACCACTCGATCGCCCAGGGCTCGTAGCTAGCCCAGGTGGGGTCGTAGAGCTCTTCCCAAAGGTCGGCGTAGGCGGTGGTCAAGGAGTTCAGCCGCATGGTACGCAGGAGAAGGGCCGGGGCAAGGGGATGATCGGGCTGCGCCTGCGGCAGGCGCTTGGCCTGGGCGACGTCCAGATGTCCCACACCCGCCGTGCGGAGGAGGTAGTCCACCGGCAGCGCAGCCATGAACCCACCTGCGAGGGCGGTCAGCCGGGGTGTGCCGAAACGTGCGGAACGCACCGCATGAATGTGAGTCGTCCCCGGCGGGATCAGAGCCCCGTACAGAGCACGCTCGGTGTCAGGTGCGACCCTCTCGCGCCACGCCAGGCGGTACCACCCGCTGTGCGGTACGCCGGCCTTGTCTCGCAGAAACTCCTCGATCTCCGCCTCTGCGACCTCTTCGGGCTCCACCTTCCGCTTCTCCGCAACCGCCAGCCGCGCCGCCAGGCGTTCCTTCTCCAAAGCGAGCAATTCCTCGTAGCGGTCCCAGTCAGTCCAGTGGTCCTGCTCTCCCAGGAACACTCCGACCGGGGCCACTCGCCGGTACTCCGACTCCGGCACCGCGTTATCCGCGAGCATCTGCGGGTCCAGGCCGCGCGTCTCGCCACCGCCCTGGCTGGGCTGCTTAAACATCGGGTTGGCGACACCGATCTGCGGGCCCTTGAGGATGACGTCCTCCCAAGAGTCAGCGTGGTAGTCCTCCTGGCCGTCGACGCCGGTGTTGTAGTCGATGAGCCGCACGTTCTTGCCTGGGCCGAACTTCGCCTTCTTAGCGCCGCTTTCGTCGTACCCCCGAGTGATGTCCGGCGCCATGGCGCCAAGCCGCAACGGGTAGAGGCCCAATGCGTCGATCGCCGGGTCCTCGGCCGTGCTCACCGGGGTGAGCAGGCGCGTGTGCTCCACAGGCCCCTCATCACCGGCGAGGCGCTGCCAGCGCCGCAGAGTGTCCGGGGTGACACGGATGACCCGCTTCGGGTGCGGGCGCTCGTCCCAGTCACCCTGGTACTTCACGCCGGGGTCTTCGTCGTCCTTCCCAACGGCGGCGATGGCTGACATCCGCAGGGTGTCGACCGTGAACAGCCACGACAGCGAGTCGAACGCGATGTCACCCGCACTGCCGTAGATGTGCACGCCAAAGTGGCTCGACCGACCCACAGGCGGAGGGAAGAACCTGTTACCCGCGTTGACGAAGTCGCCGTGCACCCGCAGTCGGGTGTAGGCGGCTGCCCGCAGCCTCGCCTCCTTGTCGCCGGCGAAGTGCGTGTCCGGGTGCACCATTCCTGCCGTGCCCTCGGCGCCCGCATGATCCCAGACCTCACACATGAACGCGCGGTACAGGTCGGGCTGGCTCCCCGACATCAGGGGATAGATGGGGCCAGCAGCGAGGTAGGAGGCTGTCGCCACCGTGTTCGTGGCCTCAGCCAGCAGGTAGTCCTGCACCTGCTGCTGTCCAAGCTCCACCTCCCGCCGCCTGGCCTTCTCCTCGGCCTTCGGCTTCTCCGTGAGCACGAACCACGGTTCGAACTCGGCGAGGACCGGATCCTCCTTCCATTCCGGCCGCACCCATGGCGGGTTGCCGACCTGGAGGTCGAACCCTCCGGACTGTCCCGTGAAGACCCCGGCGTACTCCAACTCCCAGTGCAGGAAGCCCTGTTCCGCCGCGATATCGCGGACGGTCCGCATCCACGGGTATCGTGTCTCGACGGCTCGGCGGGCATCGTCCATGCCCATCTCGGCCTCGACCAGCTTCTCCAGGTCCTTCAGCTTGGCCAGGGAGTCGACGGACGTGGCGAACGTCCCCTTGGGCACCTCACCCGTCCCGACCATGGACTCCAGGAACGCGAGCCAGTCGTCGAGGCCGGTCAGCGCGATCACGTCACGGCGACGCACCGGCCCGCCCGCGCCGCCCTTGCGGCCGGACGACGACGCGCCCGCCTTCTTGATCTCCCGCCGTTCGACGAGGTCGTCCCCGCCTTCGCCGAAGGCCAGCTGGTCCCCGGGCAGCGCGAACAGCAGCCCGTGCTCCACGAACGCGGGCTCCGCCTCAGGTTCGGCAACCGGCTTCGCAGCCCCCGTCGCCGGCGCCACCCCGGAGGACAGCAGCGCGTCCAGACCCACAACCGGCGCGGTGGCGTACTCGGGATCGGAGCCGTCCAGCAGGCCCACCTTGTCCAGCGGCCAGAACCAGAGCGCGCACCAGGCGTCCATGACCTGCTTGAGCCGCCAGTACGGCGAGCCCTCCGCCGCGAACAGGTCCTTGAAGACCTGTTCCTTGCTCAGCGGCAGCGCACCGCCCGCGCTCTCCTTGTCGCGGCGGAGGAAGGCGTACTCCTCGGCGTCCTCCGGCCGGTCTGCGCCCCAGACGTCGATGGTGCGGGCGATCTCTTGCTCACTGAGCTCCAGTCGCCTGGCGACCAGCCCCCACAGGTACTCCACCCGCTCCGCGACGGCTTGGAGCCGAGCCAGCTGGCTGCCCTTGCCGCCAGTGGACTTGGGCTTCGTCATCACCGTCTTGCGCCAGGCCTTCAGGGCGTCGACCTGGTCCCCGGCAAGCCGCTCGACCAGCTTCTTCGCGTCGCCGCCGGCGTCCTGGATCGCGCCCCACCCAGGAGAGGGCAGCAGGAACTGGTGCACCGCACCTTCCGGCAGCGGCTGCTCCGTGCCGTCCTCCGCCGACCGGAACGGCAGCTTGGTCGGTGTTTGCGCGGCGACCGTCCTCTCCTTCTTGAGGAGGTCGGCTGTGTACACCCAACGCCTGGCCCCGATCAGCGAGTTGCCGCGCCGCAGGTGCAGGCCGAACCAGGGCGCGCGCATGCCGGGATGCATGGTGTTGAGCCACAGCGACACCTCGGCGAGTTCGACGCCGGTGGCGTTGAGGTCGACGCCGTACGCGTTGTGGAGGGCGATGTACGCCTTGACTTTCTGCTTCGCCTCCAGCGCCTGCGAGGTGTCGAGGGTGAGGCCCAGTTCCTCCTGGCGGCGCTTTAGGTACGCCTCGGCGACCTGGTTGATCGCCTCGTTGAGGAACGCGCCGGAGCCCAGGGCCGGTTCGCAGATGGTGTAGCGGAGCAGTTCGCTCGCTCGGGTCCGGACGGTCTTGCCGTCCTCGTCCTTTTTCTGGTCGAGCCGGTGCTTCAGAGCCAGTTCGACGGTGACCTTCGTCAGCGACTCGGGGGTGTAGTAGGACGCTGAGGTCTCGCGGTCGCGTCCGGCGAGGCGGTAGACGAAGGTGCCGGGCTCGTACTTCTTCGGGCCGCGGAGGCCGTGCTGTTCGGCGTCCTGCGCGGAGTAGACGACGTGGGTGTTCGCCGGGTAGTCGTTCAGCCGGTCCGCGGGGATGAGCCAGGAGCCCTTCTCGGGGTCGCCGTGCTGCTGGTTGCCGTTCTTCGAGCCCGGCTTGGCGACCTCGGCCAGCAGCCGCTCGTCGTCGATGATGCCGGTGTAGGACATCAGGCCCTCGTAGACGGCGCCGAGCTGGTTGATGCCGAGGTTGCGGTAGGAGATGAAGCCACCCTGCCGGCCCTTTGTGCTCGCCTCCTTCATGGTGAGCAGGCGCAGCACCTCGTGGAGGGCCTCGTTGCGCAGCCGGAGGTCGAGCCACTTCGGGAGTTCGTCCGCGCCGCTGTCGGCATCGACGCGTGGGTCGCGGACGCCACGGCCGATGAGGGTGATGGCCTTCGGGTCGAAGAGTTCGCTGCGCAGCGGCTCGAACCGCAGACCGCGCCGTTCGCTGCGTTCACCGGCGGCCTTGTGGTCCTCGGGTTCGGTGCCGTGCGGGCGGTGGCCGTAGTTGACCTTGTTGAACAGGACATCGAGCGAGGCGTAGAGGTGGAACCCCTTCTTGCTCTCCTCGTCGACCAGCTTCCGGTCGCGGGAGACCAGTTCGCGCAGCCGGGCGACCGAGTAACCCGCCTCGTAGGTGGAGTCGTCGGCGGGCAGGATGCCCAGTTCGGGGCGGGCCTCGGCGTACAGCAGGAAGAGGATGCGGTACAGGTAGCGCAGCGACTCGCGGGTCAGCTGCTTGGCGAACGGTCCGTGCCGCTCCGGGTCCTCGATCTGCCTCGGGGTGACCTTGTGTTCCTTGAGCCGGGCGAGCACCTCGTTGGCGATGATCTCGACCGAGCGCTGAAGCCCCTTGCGCAGCTCCGAGTTGACGCCGACTGCGTTGTCGCGGGACGCCTTGAGGAGGTCGTCCATCCGGCGGCCCTTGCCGTCGGGTCGGGGGGCCAGCATGTCGTGGGAGAAGAGTGCCGCGAGCAGGGCGAGCTCGCCGGTCTTCTTGGTGTCGTTGCGCAGCAGCGCCGCGTCCACGCTCGCCGCGAGGTACCGGCCCTCGGACCAGGTGGTGCGGTCGGCGAGGACGATCACGCCGCCGCAGAGCAGCAGCACGAACCGCGGTGCCTCGCCGCCGGGCTCATGCAGTTCGCTCTGGAAGAGCCAGCCGGCGAGCTTCTCACCCGTGCTGATCAGCCCCTCGGACGTCTTGAGGGGGTTCAGCAGGCGGCCCGCGCCGTCGGCGTCGAGGGCGTCGTCGAGGCTGTCGGTCCACCCGCAGTCGAGGGCGACGATTCCGTCACCGTGCCAGGCGACGGGGAGTTCGTACGCGCGGCCGGCGTTGTGCAGTGGCAGCACGCGGTCCGACCTGCCGTATCCGAGGGCGGCGAGCAGGGCGGTGTGCCAGGCGGCGAGGCGCTCGCCCCGCTCACCCGCCGGGTCGTCGTCAGCGGCGAGGACCGGCCGGACCTGGCCCGCGTACTCGGTGTGCAGCCTGAGCAGCAGCTCACGCGGGGTGGACCGCGTGTCGTGCTGATCGGTCTCGCGGTAGGTCCACAGGGTGAACAGGCCCTCGTCGTCCGCCGACTTCTTCTTGAGGGTGTTCTCCAGTTCCTCGCTGAAGTAGTGGGCGGAGAGGTACTCGCCGCGGTTGGCGAAGGAGTCGAAGGTGTAGCTCATCGGGCGGACTCCTCGGCGCGGGCGGCGGTCGGTGCAGTGGAGTAGAGAGGTTCGAGGACGGCGAGGACCCGGATCATCGGATCGCCGGAGGTACGCAACCGCCGGACGAGCTCGCGGCGGTCGGTCGCGGTGTCCTCCACCTTCTCGCGGCGGCGGTGGTGGTTACCGGCGACTTCCAGCGCGATCTGCTCCCAAGTCTGGACGCGGTCCTCGTAAGGGGCGAGGTAGCCGTCGATCAGCTGGTCGTACTCGGCCCGGCGGTCCCGCAGGTGGGCCTCGGCCGCGTCGACGGCGGCCGGCACGAGGGCCTTCAGGCCGTCCTTGTCGAGGATCCGGTCGCGTCCAGGCATGTTCGGGCCGACGCCGCAGGCGGCGAGGAACGCCGAGTCCATCCGCCAGACCAGCGGGTCGGTCTTGTCGAGGCCGGTGACGGCCATCCACTCGACCACGGTCGGCGTGCCGGCGGCGTTGGAGTGGACGCCCTGCAGCAGGTAGACGGGGCCGTTCAGGGCGGCGGGCAGATCGGGGTGGATGCGGGCGGCCCTGGCGACGTCCGGTTGGTGGGCGAGGACGAACGCCTCGTCGTACTTGAGCTTGGCGAGGACCTTGTCCGTCACCCAGTCGAGGACAGGGTGGATGTCCGACACGTAGGAGACGTTCGGCCACTGCGACGCTGTCTGCTCGGTCTTTCCCCGCTTGGCGTCACGGGCCGCTTCGAGCCGCTCCGCCGCGTACTTCCGGTTGAAGGTGATGCTCAGCGTGCCGTCGTACTTGGACGTCGTGAGGATCTTCTCCTGGTCGAGGTACGAGGCGGGCAGTGCGCGCAGCCGGTACTGGAGGTCGTCCGGCGGCGTGAACTCGATGCGGCCCCGGTCCGTGACGGGCTTCCAGCCCATGGCCTCGCGCTCGGCCTGCGGGTAGACCAGGTCCATTGCGGCGTGGAAGTACGCCTCGGTATCGGCGAACAGGTGCGGCACGTCCGCCTTGGCCACCGGGGGGATCCCCGCGGCGGCCGACGCGACCGACGGATCGGCGATCAGCGCGTTGACGTTCGCGAGGAGCCCGGCGAGGACACCGCCCGCCTCCTGCCGGGACTGCTCGATGGAGCGCTCCGCCGTACCGCCCTTGATGAGGTCGCGAGTCAGGCGGTCGTCCTCCTTCTTGGCGTCGTACAGGCCGGTGACCGCCTCGGCGCAGCCCTCGCCCGTCTCGATCTCGTGGGCCTGCGCCTCGCGGCGCAACAGCCGGACACCGACTAGCCGATCATCGAGGGTGAGCTGCTCCCCGGTCGCCTCGTCGCGCCGCCAGGGGACGTCGGCGGTCAGGGTGATCGCGCGGAACTCGGGACTGACGGCCTGGCCGTAGCGGTCGATTCGGCCGTTGCGCTGCTCGATCCGGATGAGCGACCACGGCAGGTCGTAGTGGATGAGATCGTGGCACTGGTGATGCAGGTTGACGCCTTCGGAGGCGATGTCGCCGGTGAACAGCAGCCGTACGGGCTCGTCGCGGCGACCGAAGCGGTCCACAATCTCCCGCTGCTGGTCGTCGTTGGTGGCGTCGCCGTGCATGACCTCGACCGCCCCGCCGTACGCCTTCCAAGGGCGCGCCTTCTCCGCCAGGCTGGGCTTCGCCTTGAAGCCCAGCCGCTCCGGGACGACCTGGGCGAGCCACTCCAGCGTGGCGATCCGCTCCGAGAAGACCACGACCCGGCGTTCGGAGCGCGGGCCGACGCCGAGCTCCTTCCTCAGCGTGCCCACCAGCGCGTCCAGCTTGGCGGAGTCCTTGTCCTCGAACTCCGCGACGAGCGCTTCGAGTTCGGCGAGGGCCCGGTGTTCCGCCGTGAACGCCTCGCGGGCCTTGGGAGCCGCCTCGGCGCGCCGCGGGTGCTCCAGGTAGGCACGGCGGTTGGCGAGCGACTTGCGCAGGGCGACGTGGGAGGAGAGGAACGCCTTGAGGAAGCCGTACGCCACCATCGGCTCGGCGCAGACCGAGGAGCGGGCGGGATCGCCGGGGGTCCATTCGGCGGCCAGCTTCTCCAGGACGGCCACCTCCTTCGGCGTGGCCGGGGCCAGGACGGGAAGGGACGGGCCGCGTTCCGCCCACGGCTTGTCCTTCAGGCCGTCACGCACCTCGCGGTCGGTCTTGGTGCGGCGGATGTAGAGGTGGTCGAGGTCCGCGACCTTGTAGTTCTTGACGTCGGCGATCGCCGCCGGGTCGAGCATCCGGATCAGCTCGGCGAAGGACTCGGCCTCGCCGTTGTGCGGGGTGGCCGAGGCCAGGATCAGCGCGTCGGTGTTCTTGGCGAGCCGCTCGGCGAGGCGGTTGTTCCGAGTGCCCTTGTTGACGAGGTTGTGCGACTCGTCGATGACCACCGCGTCCCATGCGGTGCTCTCCAAGTGGTGCGCATAAGTGGCCGACTTGAGCGTGTCGACGGAGACGATCACCCGCTTGAAATGGGCGAAGGGGTTGCGTCCGGCAGGGATCTCCTGCTGGATGCGCTGGATGCCGGTGGAGTCCAGTCGCACCAGCGGCAGGGAGAACCGGGTCCACATCTCGCGCTGGAACTGCTCCAGGACATGGGCCGGCGTCACGACGAGGATGCGCTCACCCCGGCCCCTGCGGATCAGCTCCGCCAGGATGATGCCGATCTCCAGGGTCTTGCCAAGCCCGACCACGTCCGCGATCAGCAGCCGCGGCTGCGGATTGCGCATCGACAGCACCCGCTCGGCCGGGCGCAGTTGGTGTTCCTGGCGGTCCATCAGGAACGAGTCTGCCAGGGCGAGCCCGTGCTCGGTCTGCGGGAGCGCGGTCTTGCGGATCATCGCCTCCAGGTAGAGGCGGGCCTTGGCGTGCTTCGAGGTCTCGTCCTCGACGAGGTCGGTCTTGCGCGGGTCGAGCACGTCGATCTGGTCGAGGCCCTGGTAGAACACGGCGTCCGTGCCCCGGACGAACGAGGAGACGCCGCTGACCTCGACCATCAGCCCGTCGCGGCTCTCGGCGACCGACTTGACGAGCCACTGCTCGTCCCGGATGCGGACCTGGGCGCCGGGGGCGAAGGTCGGCTTCGCCCCCGCAGGGAAGTGCGAGTCCTCGGCGGTGCCCGCAGCAGAATCGTCGGGCCGTGGCGCCGTGGTCACGTTGTGCTCCTCGATGATGGTGTACTCGGCCGGTTCAGCGATGCCGCCGTATCCGTGCCTACTGTCTACCGCAAGCGGTCGGGGCTGGGCGAGGCGCTCAGAGCTTCTGGCGCTCGGACCAGGTCAGCTGCCCACGGGCCGCGTACCGCTTGCGCAGTTCGTCAGCCACCCGCCGGGACGCGGGCGGACGGCCGGGGCGCGCGGCGGGGGGCCGGGGTTCCGTGGGCGGGCCTGCCAATGCGGGCGTCGGCCCGGCAGGGAGGTCACCCTCGCCGGGGCTGCCCTCCTCAGCGGGCGCGGAGTCGGCCTCGGTGCCGGGCGCGGCCTCCGGCTGTTCCCGCAGCAGCTTGTCGAGGGCCTCCAGGCGGTCCAGCATCAGTGCGTCCGGTTGCGGGAGGGCCACCGGCGCGCCGTCGGCCGGCCTGGTCTGCTGGATCAGCGCGTGGCGGGCCCGAGCCGGGCTGGTGCCCAGTTCCCGCAGCAGGTCGGCGCAGTGCCTGGTCACCTGGTCCAGGGTGGGACGGTCGCCCGGCTCGTACGCGAGCATCGAGGTCAGCAGCGGGGTGAGTTGCTCCGGCAGTCCGGACAGGTCGGGCCCAATGTCCGGGCTCACCACCTGCACCGCGATCGCCTCCCACCGCACGCCGTCGTACGGTGCGTGGCCCGTGGCGGCGTGCAGGAGGACCGTTCCCAGCCCGTACACGTCCGCCGCTCCCGTCACCTCCGTCTCGCCGCGCGCCTGCTCGGGCGGCATGCAGCGGACCGTGCCGAGCACGGTTCCGGGCTGGCTCAAGGAACCCTTCGATGCCTCCAGGAAGGCGCCGAGGCCGAAGTCGATGATCACCGGGCCGAAGTCGCCCAGGATGACGTTGGACGCCTTGAGGTCCCGATGGAGCAGACCTGCCCCGTGAACCGCGGCCAGCCCCTCGGCGAGCAGTGCGCCCACACTCGCTACCAGCTGTGCCGGCAGTGGGCCCTGGTCCTTTACGACGTCGGTGAGCGGGCGGCCGGGAATGTAGTCCATGGCCAGCCACGGCTGCTCGGCGAGCGGATCCGCGTCGAGGAAGCGCGCCACCCGGCCCGTACCCGAGATGGTGCGCGCGATCTCCGCCTCCCGCTCGAAGCGGGCGCGGGAATGCGGATCGATCTTGTCGGGCCTGATGACCTTGACCGCGACCGGGTCGCCCGCGACGGAGTACGCCAGGTACACCGCCCCCATGCCTCCGGTGCCGAGGCACCGCTCGACGGCGTACGGGCCGATCCGCGGCGGCAGGACGGTACCTGTCACCAGCTTCCCCCCGGGTTCCACAGTGCCGACACGAACGCGATTGCCGTGAGTGTCTCACCCGCCTCAGAAGGCTCTGCCGAGCAGTGTGGACACTGACGAATCACCCGTACAGCGTACCGATCGATATCGGCCTGGCAGAAGGTGCCATCGTTCCGTGACCCGGAGTAACGGGCGAGCGCGGCCGAGACGACAAGCGCCCGGGGACATCGGCTCGCCAACAGGCCCAGCGGGCCACAACACCTACCGTCCGCTGCGAAGCCTTCGGGTAGGCCGGCCTTTCGCGGCTTACCCAAAGGCTTCACATCGGCTACAGCCGCTCGGGCGTCCCGATTCCGAGGAGGGTCGCGCAAGTCCGCAACGATCGTCGCCGTCACCCCCCTTGTGCCCTGCCAGAGCCGCGTGGACCTGGCGCAGCGACTCCGCCGAACGGTCGATCCCTACGAGCGAAACCTGCGGCGCTATCCGGCTGACAGCCCGCAGCGTCGGTCCCGCACCGCAGCCAAGATCAACAACAACCTGGTCGGGGTACTGGGGGCCAGCAAGCACCGCGAGGCGCGCATGGATCGGCTCAGCACTGTCGAACACGGCGCTGCCCTCCTCCCCTGTCCGCGCCAGAGCCCGAGATGGCGGCACCAATAGTCCAGATTTGCACCATACATATGACATGCTTCGAGATGTCTCATCCTGAGCAGGGAGCCCGCCACCCAGGGATCGCCCCTTCGAGCCACCGCCCACTCCAGCCGCGCATCCCATCAAGCGGAGAACACCCAGCCGCTCGGCCGTTCGCAGCCACAGCCTCCTGGAGCCGGCCGAGAACGCCACCAGGTAGAGCCGACGAATCCCGGCGCAAGTAGGCCGAGCCTGCCCATTGCACCGGCCGGGGGCCTCCCGTCCGGTGATCTCTCGAGCACGCCGGTCTCCGCGATGCCCCCGCACCGCCGGTCTCATCCGAACCCGTCGAGGAGCCCGCAACCTGGGGTCAAACGCCTCGGCCCCTGAGGAGGTCTCGCTCTCTCGCGGTCGTCAGCGCGTGCCGATTGCACGATCCGGAGCTTTCTGGCGATGCGTCAGAATGGCTCGACGCCCGGCGACGTTGCCGAGCAGATCACCGGAGGTACGGCTTCATGACCCGCTACAGCATCGACCCTGAACGGCACGAGCTGATCGCGACCTGGGGAACCGGCGAAGGCGATCTCGCCACCCGCATCGCCGCCCTCCCGGCCGGCACGGACACCGCTGCGCTCCTGCGGCTGGCCCGCGCCCTCACCCACCTCTCCGAGGCCGCATGGCGCACCTACACCCACCCGGCCAGCGCCGCCGCCTCCCAGGAACCCAACTCCGAGGGCTGGCGCCGCGCCGAGGAACGCAAGTCCTTCGACGAGGTCCCAGGCGCCATCACCCGGCCCAACCTCCCCCAGGACGGCCTGCTCGACGTCGAATACAGCCCCCTGGTCGAATCCGCACACCGCGCCGGCCGCACCCTGCACGCCATCGGCAACGCGGACCTCACCGCCGTCATCCTCACCGAGGTCGCCACCGAGCTCACCGCGGTGGAGAACGCCGAACGCGGCGATCTGACCGGCCGCGCTCGCCAGGCCGTCCTTCTCAGCCGCGAAGGCGCCTCTCCCGTTCAGGTCGCCGCCGCCGATCACCTCCTCGAACAGGACCCATTCGGCCCCGCCGCGCTGTTCACCGAGATCGACCCCACCGCCGCGGCCGTCGCCGCCGCCCACTGGCTCGCAGCCGCCGCCGAGATCACCAGCGAAGCCACCGGCCACGCCCCCACCGCCGTGCTCTTCGAAGCCGACAACATCGAAGCCCTACCCCACGAAACCCCCACCCACGTCCTCGAACTCCTCCAAGCCGGCGCCTCCCCCTACGACGCGGTCACCGGCCTCGTACGCCACGCCCTCCACATCGCCGACGGCCTCCTCCCCGACCCCGCCGGCCTGCGCGAACAACTCGAAGACATCGACGACGACCTCGCCCAGCGCACCGGCCCGGACACCGACCCCGAGGACACCGGCCTGCGCCTGACCCCGCTCGACCCCAAACGCCCCGCCCCCGATCTCCTCGAAGACCTCCTCGCCGGCATCCGCGGCTGCTGGCTCCTCCACGAGGAATACGACGACCTCGACGACGAAAACGACTTCGGCGATGACGAGGACTGGGACGACGACGAAAAGGGCGGGCAGCAGCAGGACCGCAGCCGCAGCGACTTCGCTCGACTCGTTCGCGAAGCGGCAGCCGCCAACCGCAACCGGCTCATCTGAACCGCCTGCCGCGACCACCCATCGCGGATCATGGCACCCCGACCCCGGTGGCCCGCCCACTTTCGGCCCAAGGACGCGCACGGCTGGCCAACCCGACCGGCCGTTCACACTGCGTAGCCGCGTCGGGGAGCAGGAAACACTCCCCTGCCGCCCGGACGGGCCTCCAGAACAGGGCCCCGGTTAGTCACGTACGGTGACGGTTTTCGCATGCCCACATCGACCATGACGGGCACCACGGCAACCTGTCGTGCATTGGCGCGCCCAGGTGCGGGTCCTCACCGTGGACCGCAGGCCAGAGCCCCATTTCCGCGTTGGTGATCGCGTGGTGGTCGCAGGCGATCATCCGATCGCGGCGCATGTAGCCTCCGTGAACTGATCAATGAGTCAAAGCCACAGGAGGTACACGGAGTGCGCAGGTCAGGACGACCGGGCCGGGTCTACCGCCGATGCGGGTCCCGCGATGCCACCCGGCGTCAACTCGGCGCGAAGTGCCCACGCCTCGCCGAGGAGAAGCACGGCACGTGGACCTTCGCCGTCGACATCCCCTCCCTCAACGGCCGCAGGCGCACCGTACGCCGAGGCGGGTTCGAGGACGCCTGGACCGCCGAGACGGCGCTGCGACGCCTCCTCGAAGGCCGCCGGCTGGGCTTCGACGCCGACCCGCACGAGACGGTGGCCGCCTACCTCACCAAATGGCTCAAGAGCATGCAGTTCCTGCTCAAGCCCACGACCTACGCCCGCTACCGCACCTACGTGCTCTGCGAGTTGATACCCGTCTTCGGCAAGCTGCGCCTGGAGGAACTCGCCCATGACCACATCGCCGCCTACACCCACCAGCAGCTTGAAGCCGGCCGCGGACACCAGGCCGTCTACCACTGCCTCGCCACCCTCTCCAGCGCCCTGGGCACGGCCGTTCGCACCCACCGCCTTCCCTTCAACGCCGCCTAGTACTGCAACGGTGCTTAGCATGACGGGGCTTCAGCCGTCGGGCTGTGGCCTCGTCGCTTGTAGTGGCTGGTCCGGGCCTGGTGCTGGCGT
>NZ_JBVITE010000084.1:0-27274 GCF_055575155.1 Kitasatospora sp. NPDC034533 | reverse complement strand
GACGCTCGGCTGGGAAACCCCAGCCGAGCGTCTGGCTAAACTCCTCGCGGCCTAGACAACCGACCACGTGTTGCAACGACCGCTAGAAACCGCCAGGAGGTGTCCGGGCCCTTCGCCGTGGGGCGCCGCCGGTCAGTCGGCGACCGGGGTGGGGACCTCGTCGATCTCCAGGATCGCGCTGGTCCAGTTGAAGCCCAGCCCGATGCCGCACAGCAGCACCCGCTGGCCCGCCTCCAGCCGGCCCGTGCGGATCAGGTACTCCAGGCCGCCGAACTGGTCGGTGGCACCGACGTGGCCGGTTTCCCGGACGAACTCGACCGGCGTCCTGGCGGCGTCCAGTCCCAGCGGGGTGAGCACCTCCTGGCGCAGCATCGTCCTGCCGAAGTTCGGGAAGACCAGGTGGTCGATGTCCTCGGGCCGGACCCCGGCCTCCTCGCTCGCCCGCCCGACGGAGAGGACCAGGGCCTCGTTCATCCGCTTGAAGACCTCGGAGATCCGGCCGTCGTGCTCCTCGTCGGCGAAGGCCTGCATCCGGTCGATGAGGTTGATCGGGTACGCCTTGGGGTCGTCGAAGTCGGGGTACGGCGTGAACTCCAGCCCGGCGCGCTGGGCGCGCTCCAGGTCCGAGCGGCTCTCGGTGACGACGGAGGCGATCCGGGCGAAGCCGCCGGTGCGGGAGAGCACCGCGGCGCTCGCGCCGTCGCCGAACACCAGGCCCGGGTAGGTGCGCCAGCGGTTCCACGTCGGCATCACGAAGCGGTCCGAGGAGGTGATCATCGCGGCCCGCCGCTCGGGGCGGGCCGCGAGGAAGGCCGCGGCCAGCTCGATCGCCGCCATGGCGCCGTTGGACTGCTGCTTGACCTCGAAGGACAGCCCGTTGCCGTCCAGCACCTCGTGCTGGAGGTAGGAGCCGACGTTCCAGCCGTCCAGGCCGTTGAACGCGCCCGTGGCGTGCAGCAGCAGCCCGAACTCGCCCGAGTCCAGGCCGGAGTGGCGCAGCGCCAGCTTGCCGGCGCGCACCGCCATCACCGGCTGGGTGTCGTCGTCGCCGGCCACGGTCGCGGCGGTCTGGCCGGAGCGCCGGCGGGCGGCGTCGTCGTACAGACCGGCCTCGATGGCCTCCTCGACGGGCACCGGCTTGGGGTACCAGGCCCCCACGCCCGTGATGTACAGGTTGTCGTGACGCATGGTGGATGTACTCCTCTCACAGGGGGCGGTCGGGGGCTGGATCAGACCGTGCGCTCGATCACCGGGACGGGGCCGGGGCCGCGGCCGGTGCCGACCTCGCCGCCGTGCAGCCACTCGACCTTCCGGTACAGGTCCTCCTCGGACAGCGAGCGCAGCATGGCGTTGCGGGCCTCGGCGGCCTCGCCCGCCGGGTGGTACAGCCGGCGCCCCATCTCGCGGGCCAGCAGCTGGACGGCGGCGGTGCGTTCGCGGCGGTCGGCGTTGAACTTCTCGAAGCGCTGGGCGAAGTCGGCCGGCTCGGTGCCGATCAGCTCGCCGAGCACCACGGCGTCCTCGACGGCCTGGCAGGCGCCCTGGGCGGCGTACTGGAGCATCGGGTGGGCGGCGTCGCCGACCAGCACGACCCGGCCGTCGGTCCAGCGCTCCACCGGGTCGCGGTCGCACAGCACCCAGGACTTCCAGTCCCGGCCGAGCTCCAGCAGGCGCCTGGCGGTCTCGCCGAGGCCCGGGAACTCGCTGAGGACGTGGTCGCGCTCCACCGGCAGGCCGAGCACGGCCTCGGTGGCGCCGTCGTCGCGGGTGGCGGCCAGGTTGAGGAACTCGCCGCTGCCGATCGGGTAGTGGACGAAGTGCCACTTGGGGCCGGCCCACAGCGTCACGGTGTTCCAGCGCAGTTCCTCGGGGACCTCCTCCATGGGGATCACCGAGCGGTAGATGGTGTGCCCGGACACCTTCGGGTAGCCGTCGCCCACGAGTTGCTTGCGGACGAAGGAGTTGATGCCGTCGGCGCCGACCAGGGCGTCGGCGCGGACCCGCTCGCCGTTGGCCAGTTGGACGGTCACGCCGTCGGCGTCCTGCTCGTAGCGCTCCACCGAGCAGTCGACGCGCAGCTCCACCGAGGGTTCGGCTCTGCAGGCGGCCAGCAGCGGCTCGTACAGGTCGATGCGGTGCACCACGGCGTACGGGTTGCCGAAGCGGGACCGGTAGGCACCGGTGAGCGGCATCGAGACGACCTTCTCGCCGGTCGTGCCGTCCATGAAGCGGAGCTCGTCGATGTGCACCGCGCGGGCCCGGACCGCGTCGCCGACGGCCAGCCGGTCCAGTGCCTGGAACGCGTTCGGCCCGAGCTGGATGCCGGCGCCGATCTCGGTGAAGCAGTCCCGGCGTTCGAGCACCACGACGTCGTGCCCGCGCCGGGCCAGGCTCAGAGCGGTCGCCAGACCGCCGATCCCGCCGCCGGCGATTGCTGTCTTCGGCATTTCCGAGTCCCTTTCCTATCGTCGGGAGATATCACAAATGTTTCGCCCGGCCGGGCCTTGCGGCAATGAAAGGAACCTGACTTCGTCAGCTGGTCGGAAAACAGAAAAGCCCCCGGAATTCCGGGGGCTGGAGAAAGGAGGAAAGCGGCTCCGGCCGGACGGTCGAAGGGGGGGTCCCGTCCGGCCGGAGCCGCTGGTGTCGGCCCGCGGGGGCTGGGCCTGGGGTGTGGCTCGGTGCGTGGGGCCAGGGGTGGGACCGGGCCCTGTCCGGCCGATCGTGCCGGACAGGGCCTAGCGCGGCGCCGAGGTGACGCCCAACTCGCGGACGTCGAGCCGCGCTCCCTGGCCCCACAGGCGGTTCTGCGGGAGGCTCACCGGATCGGCGAACCGCTGCCTGGCCGGTGCACCACGGTGGGGGTCGTGGTAGCGCAGGCCGTCCTCAAGGCGGACCAGGCCGCCCTCGACGCCCGGCATCCCGGCGTCCAGCAGGGTGAAGGTGCCGAATCCGCCGGCGAGCTGGCGCGGTTCGACCACCTCCTCGCGGCCGCCCAGATCGAGGATCAGGTGCTCCCGGTCCGCGGGCCGGTGGCCGATCCGGTCGACCGACAGCACCGTGCGGCCGTCGGCCCGCCACTCCACCGTCCCCGCCGACCTGTCGTAGGCGACCGCCAGGTCGTGCACCTGGTCGGGCGTGCTCCGGCGGGTCACCGGCAGGGCGTAGGAGAAGGCGGCGTAGTCGGCCCCCGGGCGGGGAAGCCGCTCGTAGAAGGCGTAGAGCACGTCGTTGGTGACGAAGAAGTCGAAGACCATCATCGTCTCCGGGTCGACGGTGTTCATCGCGCCCGCCGCGAGCCGCAGGTCCGCCTGCGGATCGGCCACCGCGGCGCCGAACGGGTGCTGCTCGGTGCCGAACGTCCGGGCGGACATCGTCACGTCGATGGTGAGCACCCGGCCGGGCTCGGCGTCGAAGCCGAGGACGCCGCCCTTCGAGGTGTGCCGGGCCAGTGCGAAGAACTTCAGGTGGTCGGCGCCGCCGCCACCGCCCTCGCTCTCCCGGCCGGTGGTGAAGACGAAGGCCGGCTCACCGGTGCGCGGGTTGGTGCCGGTGGGCACCACCCGCAGTCCGGCCTCCGTCGTGGTGGCGATGCCGTCGCCGTCCGGCAGCGTCCCGTCGGACGGGGTGAGGGTCCACCTGGCCCCCTCCCCCCGGTGGTCGAACCCGTCCCGGAAGTCGTCCCAGACGACCCGGCCGCCGTCGCCGACGGCCGGGTCACGGTGCGTCTCCACTCGCGCCATGGCGGGCTCAGGCCGCCGACAGTCCGCGCTTGAGGGCCCCGGCGATCTCCACCGCGCGACGGGTCTGGTGCTCGATCGCGGCGAAGGTGGCCTCGTCCACGGCCGCGTTGTCGTACGCGACGTGGCCGACGCCGTAGGGGTTGCCGGTCTTGATGTTGAACTGGACACCGTCGGTGTAACCGGGCGGGACGATGATCGAACCCCAGTGGTAGAAGGTGTTGTTCAGCGCGAGCAGCGTGCTCTCCTGCCCGCCGTGGGTCTGCGAGGTGGAGACGAACGAGGTGACGACCTTGTTCGCCAGCTTGCCCTGCGCCCACAGGCCACCGGCGGTGTCGATGAACTGCTTGAGCTGCGCGGCCGGCAGGCCGAAGCGGGTCGGGGTGCCGAAGAGGATGACGTCGGCCCAGTCCAGGTCGTCCAGGGAGGCGGCCTCAAGGTCCTTGGTCTCCGCGTGGTGCGCGGCCCACGCCGGGTTGGAGTCGATGGCGGCCTGCGGCGCCAGCTCGGCCACCTTGCGCAGACGCACCTCGGCCTCGGCCTTCTTCGCCGCCTCGGCGGCGGCCACGGCGAGGTTGTGCACGCTGCCGGTGGAGGAGTAGTAGATGACGGCGACGTTCGTCATTCGAGCGTCCCTTTCTGATTTTGATCCGGTGACTGCGGAAGAGGTTCCCCCAGTCACCGGAAAGGCGGCAATCGCGGTCGGGTTACTTCGTCAGATGGGCCCGGACTCCGTCAGTTGCGGGCCCGGGAACCGGGGCGCGGCGGGCCCGGGAGGCCCTGGGGCAGGGCGGTCAGGAGACGCGGAAGTTGGCCATCATCCCCATCGCCGCGTGGTCGAAGAGGTGGCAGTGGTAGACGTAGGTGCCCCGGTACCCGGTGAAGGTCGCCTGGATCTTCACCGTCTCGCCGGCCAGGATGCTCACGGTGTCCTTGAGCCCCGTCTCGAACCCCTGGGTGACGGGCTGTCCGTTGCGTTCCAGGACGCGGAACATCACCAGGTGCATGTGGAAGTTGTGGGGGGCGACCTGGTTGGAGTTGGTGACCGTCCAGATCTCGGTGGTGCCGTAGGCGATCTCGGTGTCGATCCGGTTGTGGTCGTACGTCAGGCCGTTGATGTAGGCGCCCGCGTCCGGCCTGCCGTCCTCGTCCATGCTCAGCACGAAGGCGCGGTTGACGGTGGCGGGCGGCAGCGCCGGCAGGGTGCGCAGGGTGCCCGGGACCGAACTCGGGTCGGCGGCGGTGCGCGTGACGTCGAAGCGCATGACCTTGCCGACGTGCTCGACCGGTCCGGGCGGCATGCCGTTCTCCAGCACCACCTGGGTGCCCACCGCGTAGCGCGAGAAGTCGATGACGACGTCGGCGCGTTCACCGGGCGACAGCCGCACCACCGTCGCCTGACAGGGGTTCGGGAGCAGGCCCCCGTCCCCGCCGATGATCGTGAACTCCGAGCCGTCGGACAGCTTCAGGTCGAAGAAGCGCGCGTTGCTCTGGTTGAAGAACCGCAGCCGGTACTTGCGGGCCGCGACCTGGAAGTACGGCCAGGCCTTGCCGTTGGCGAGGATGACGTTGCGGTTGGGCCAGTCGTCCATCTCGTACACGAGCTGTCCCGACTGGTCGAAACGGGCCTCGCGCAGGGCGATCGGCACGTCGTACTGGCCGGAGGGCAGCGGCAGTTGCTGCTCGGTGTCGTCGGTCAGCAGGTAGGTGCCGGACAGTCCGCGGAAGACGTGCTCGGACTCCTGGTGGTGGGCGTGGTCGTGGAACCACAGGTTGGCGTGCGGCTGCTCGTTCGGGTAGGTGTAGGTCTTGGAGGCGCCCGGCTGGATCAGGTCCATCGGCCCGCCGTCGCTGGACTCCGGGACGTGCGCGCCGTGCAGGTGGACGGAGACCGGCTGGGCGAGGTTGTTGGTCTGCTGGACGACGACCCGCTGGCCCGATCTCGCTCTGATGACCGGGCCCGGGAACTGCCCGTTGTAGGTGCGGACGGTGGTGGCGGGCATACCGGGCAGGACCGCCGCGGTGACCTCCTTCATGGTCATCCGGTAGCAGCTGGTGGTGCCCGAGACCGCGTACGGCGCAAGCACCGCCGGAACGGGCATCTGGACGGCGAACTTGGCGATGTCGGCCGGGTCCAGGTTCGCGGTCACCCCGCCGGTGGGGGTGGTCAGGCCCACTCCGGCCGCACCGGCGGTCGCGGGCTGCGAGGCCGCGAGCCCGAAGCCCGCCAGCCCGAGCCCACCGGAGACGGCGACACCGGACACCAGGAACGAACGACGTGCTATCACGATTTCCCCCCAGGAGATGTGAACGATCCGTGTAGGGCAGATCCAAGGGGCAGCGGGGGGAAACCGATTAATTAATCTGATTAGTCTGTCACGTCGTGGGCCGCCTCCACGGCCCCGTACGGCGCGCCCGAGGGCTCCGGCCGGATGGTGCGGCCGGCCCGCAGGCACACGCCCGGCACGGTCAGCGACAGCAGGGCGACGGCGATGCTCTCCATCACTTCCGGGCTGGAGCGCGGGATCTCGGCGAGCAGTGCGCTGCGGGCCGTCCCGCTGATGCCGCCGTCCGCCGAGGGCTCGGCGACGTCGTGGTGCGCGTGGATGAAGGACGATCGAGGCTGCACGGTCCACTCCTTCCATCGGGATCCGTCGACAGTAGGCAGCCCGAGGGCGACGAGCGGCGGACCCGCTCCCGTCTGTGTCAGGTCCCGGGAACTCCGTCACCGCCGCCCGAGGAGGCCCCGCCGAACTGACACAGTGGCCGGGATCCGGTTGTCGCCGCGCGCTCCCGGTCGGGAGCCTGACGGCGGAACGGGCGTTCTCGCACGCGGAACGACCGTTCCGGAAAGGGGTGTCCCTCGTCTCCTCAGGCCCGGCCGAGCACCCGCTCGACGCTGATCTCCAGCACCACCCGGTCCGGGTTGGCCCGCGGCTCGCGGTAGCGCTCGGCGTAGCGCCGCTCCGCCTCGGCGACCTGCTCGGGCTCGTCGCGGACCACCGCGACGCCCTCCAGGGTCGACCACCGGGCGCCGGCCACCTGGCAGAGCGCGACGCGCAGGCCCTCCGGCCCGGCCGCGGCGACGTTGCGGGCCTTGCGGCTGCCCCGGCTGGTGATCACCCGGGCGGTGCCCGTCTCCGGCTGGTACGTCACGCCCACCGGCACCACGTGCGGCGTGCCGTCCGGGCGGGTGGTGGTCAGCGTGGAGATGTGCCGCTCCCGCCAGAAGGCGAGGAAGGCGTCGTCGAGCTCGCGCGGGTCAAGGGCCATGGTCGCGATCGTACGGCCCCCGGGGAACGCCCGTTCCCCGGGGGCCGTACGGGCCGGGCGTCAGTGCCCGCGCGCGATCCACTCCGGCAGGGCCGGGGCCTCGGCGCCGATGGTGGTCGGGTCCCCGTGGCCGGTGCGCACCACGGTCTCGGCCGGGAGCGTCAGCAGCCGCTCGCGGATCGAGTCGATGATGGTCGGGAAGTGCGAGAACGACCGGCCGGTGGCGCCCGGGCCGCCGTGGAACAGGGTGTCGCCGGTGAAGACGGTGCCCAGTTCGGGGGCGTACAGGCAGACCGCGCCCGGGGCGTGGCCCGGGGTGTGCAGCACCGTCAGCGCGGTGCCGGCCACCTCGATCCGCTGCCCGTCGGCCAGTTCGCCGTCCGGGAGGCGCTCGGGGTGGGTGAGCCGCCACAGCGGCAGGTCGTCCGGGTGCAGCAGGATCGGCGCACCGGTGCGGGCGGCGAGCGCCGGGGCCGCGTCGATGTGGTCGTTGTGCGCGTGGGTGGAGACGATCGCCAGCAGCCGGCGCCCGCCGAGCGCGGCCTCGATGGCCTCGGCGTCGTGGGCGGCGTCGATCACCACCGCCTCCTCGTCGTCCCCGACGATCCAGACGTTGTTCTCCACCTCCCAGCTGCCGCCGTCGAGGTCGAAGGTCCCAGCGGTGACCAGGCGGTCGACGCGCGCGCTCACAGGACCACCACCGAGCGCAGGACGTCGCCGTGGTGCATCCGCTCGAAGGCCTGCTCCACCTGGTCCAGCTCGATCGTCTCGGTGACGAAGGCACCGAGGTCCAGCCGGCCCTGGAGGTGGAGGTCGATCAGCATCGGGAAGTCCCGCGAGGGCAGGCAGTCGCCGTACCAGGAGGACTTCAGCGCGCCGCCGCGGCCGAAGACGTCGAGCAGCGGCAGCTCCAGCGTCATCTCCGGGGTGGGCACGCCGACCAGGACGACGGTGCCGGCCAGGTCGCGGGCGTAGAAGGCCTGCTTGTAGGTCTCCGGGCGGCCGACCGCCTCGACCACCACGTCCGCGCCGTTGCCGCCGGTCAGCTCCCGGATCGCCTCGACCGGGTCGGTGGTGCGGGAGTTGACGGTGTGGGTGGCGCCCAGCTTGCGGGCGGTCTCCAGCTTGCGGTCGTCGATGTCCACCGCGATGATCTTCGACGCCCCGGCCAGCCGGGAGCCCATCACGGCGGCGCCGCCGACGCCGCCGCAGCCGATCACCGCGACCGAGTCGCCCCGGCCGACGTTGCCGGTGTTGATCGCGGCGCCCAGCCCCGCCATCACGCCGCAGCCCAGCAGGCCCGCGACGGCCGGCTCGGCCGCCGGGTCCACCTTGGTGCACTGGCCGGCCGCGACCAGGGTCTTCTCGGCGAACGCGCCGATGCCCAGCGCCGGGGACAGCTCGGTGCCGTCCAGCAGCGTCATCTTCTGCCTGGCGTTGTGGGTGTCGAAGCAGTACTGCGGACGGCCCCGCTTGCAGGCGCGGCACTGCCCGCATACCGCGCGCCAGTTGAGGACCACGAAGTCACCGGGCTCGACCTCGGTGACGCCTTCGCCGACCGTCTCCACGATGCCCGCGGCCTCGTGGCCGAGCAGGAACGGGAACTCGTCGTTGATGCCGCCCTCCCGGTAGTGGAGGTCGGTGTGGCAGACACCGCAAGCCTGGATCCGGACCACGGCCTCGCCCGGGCCGGGGTCCGGCACCACGATCGTGGTCACCTCCGCGGGCGCGCCCTTGGCGCGCGCGATCACTGCCTTGACCTGCTGGGGCATCCGATTCCACCTCCGTCCGCCGGTGCGGCTCCGCACCGGCCTGACCTGCGACAAACGACTGAAGACGAACTGCCCACGAAGCGTATCGCCCGCCCCGCCGGACACCGCCGCGGCCCCGTGGGGCCCTCCCGCTCGAACCGGTGTGCCAGGTCGGCTCCGCCCGGCCCACGGGGTCTCAGGTGGCATGTGCCGGCCGGGTATCCGCCCGGGTCGCGCGACAACCGGCGCGGTCCCGGCGGCGGGGGCGCACGACTGGCAACGAGCGCCCGTTCGTGCGCCTCGAAGTGCCTGGAAAGCACCGGTGTTGGCTGGAAGTGCCGCAGACGGGCACCCCGCCGCCCACGTACGGTCGTAGCAGAGACGGTCCACGCGACCACGCTCAGCACACCCGCCCCACCCGACGGCGCGTCACCATGCGCCGCCCGCGCCCGGGCGCGCACCGACCGTGCGCCCCCGTACGTTTCGCGCCACGCCTCCCTCGAAGGAGCCCGACCGACCCCCGGCCCGTGTCGAGCCGCCAGCCGGCCGTATCACCCGTCCCCCCGCACCATCCCCGGATCCACCCCCCGCCGGGCCGCCCCCGCGGCCCCCGCCCTGGAGTCTGGAGTACGGATGTCCACCGAGAACAGTGCGACCAGCGCCGGCCCCGCCCCGCTCCCCCCGATGCACTGCCTGCGCCGGCTCGAACCCGGCCCGCCCCGCCTCGCGGCCCTGCCCACCGGCACGCCGGTCTGGCTGGTCAGCCGGCACGCCGACGTGCGGCAGGTGCTGACCGATCCGCGGCTGGGCCGCGCCACCCTCTTCGCGCCCGACGCGCCGGCCATCAAGGTCACGCCCAGCATCCTGGACGACCCGGACGGCATGCTGAACATCGACGGCGCCGAGCACCAGCGGCTGCGCCGCACCGTGCAGCGGGCGTTCACCCCGCGCGCGATCGAGCGCTGGCGCCCCTGGGTGGCCTCGGTGGTCGAGTCGCTGATCGACGAGCTGATCGACCACGGCTCCCCCGCCGACGTCGTCGCCGCCTACACCCGGCCGCTGCCGGTCGCGGTGATCAGCCGGCTGATGGGCCTGGACAACGTGGACGCCAAGCGGCTCGGGCACTGGAGCGACCACGCGCTGTCCACCACCGCGTACACCGCCGAAGAGATCACCACCGCGATGACCGAGTTCGCCGCCTTCGGCTCCGACGTGATCGCCGAGCGCCGCGCCACCCCCGGCGACGACCTGGTCAGCAGCCTGCTCGCGGCCGCCGCCGAGGACGGCTCGATCACCGAGGGCCAGCTGGTCGTGCTGGTCATCGGCCTGGTCGTGGCCGGCCACGAGACCACCATGACCAGTCTCGGCAACGCCCTGGTCTACCTCCTCCAGGACGGCCGCGAGGCCTGGCAGCGGCTCGCCTCCGACGAGGCCAGCGCCGCGGCGGCCACCGAGCAGATCCTGCGCGCCGTCCCGCTCAGCGACGCCAAGGAGCACCTGCCCGGGCTGCTGCGCCGCACCGTCGAGGACGTCGAGATCGGCGGTGTGGTCATCCCGGCCGGCAGCGTGGTCGCCGCCGACGCCCAGGCCGCCAACCACGACCCGTCGGTCTTCACCGGCGACCTGCGCACCGAGCTGTTCTCCCCGCTGGCCGCGCCCATGCTCACCTTCGGCGCCGGACCGCACCACTGCCTGGGCGCGTGGCTGGCCCGGATGGAGATGGAGCTCGGGCTGCACCGGCTGGCCCGCCGGCTGCCCGCCCTGCGGATGGCCGACCCGGTCGAGCTGATCGACTGGCGGCGCGGCCTGGCCACCCGCAGCCCCAGCGCCCTGCGGGTGATGTGGTGACGGGCCGCGCGGACACCGAGCCGGTGATCGTCCGGGTGGACCGGGACCGCTGCATCGGCTCCGGGATGTGCGCCCTCAGCGCCCCCGACTCGCTGACCCTGGGCGCCGACGGACTGGCCGCTCCGCTGGCCGGGTACGCCGACGGCGGCGCCGAGCTGACGGACGCCCTGAACGAGGCGGTGGACTACTGCCCGGTCGAGGCGCTCAGCCTCCACTCGGCCCGCGGCGGCTACCGGATCGATCCCGGGGAGTGAGCCGGCCCGGGGTGGTGCCCGCCGCGACCACGCGGCCGGGCACCACCCGGGCCCTCCCGGACGGCCGATCGATGAGCCGGGCTAATGGGTCGATGAGCTCATCGATCTTGTTCGCCCCTTCCGCCGGCTGGTGGGCTGGGCCGCATGACAAACGCGGAAACCACTGCGGCCGACCACCCGCGGGCCACCCCGGGAACCCCGGGAACCCCGACCCCACCGGCCGGTCCACCCACCGCCCACCGCTGGTCCCCGGTCCTCGCCGTCGCCCTCGCCACCTTCACCCTGGTGTCCTCCGAGATGATGCCGGTCGGCCTGCTCACCCCGATGTCCCACAGCCTCGGCGTCACCGACGGGGCCACCGGCCTCTCCCTCACCATCACCGGCCTGATCGCCGCCGCCCTCTCCCCCTTCGCCCCGGCGCTCGTCGGCCGGCGCGACCGCAGGACCGTGCTGGTCGTCCTCATGATGCTGCTCGGCCTGGGCAACGCGGTGACGGCGCTGGCGCCGGACTTCACGGTCCTGGCCGTCGGCCGCGTCCTGCTCGGCGCCGCCATGGGCATCGTCTGGGGCCTGGTCGCCAGCCTCGGTCCGCGCCTGTCCGACGGCCCGCGCCTCGCGCTCGCCATGACGCTGATCTTCTCCGGCGTCTCCGTCGCCTCCGTCCTCGGCGTCCCGCTGGGCACCTACCTGGCCGCGCTGCTCGACTGGCGCGCCGCGTTCTGGGCGCTCGCCCTGCTCGGCGCCGCCTGCGCCGCCGTCCTCGCCGCCACCCTGCCCCCGCTGCCGGCGCACCGGCGGGCACGGCCGGGCGGACCGGCCGGCGTGCTGCGCCACCGGGGCATCGCCACCGGAGCCGCCATCACCGCGCTCGTCGTGCTCGGCCACTTCGCCGGCTACACCTACGTCCGGCCGGTCCTCGAAGCCGACGCGGGACTGAGCAGCGGCACCATCGCCACCTGCCTGCTGGTGTACGGACTCGCGGGCGTCGCCGGGAACTTCACCCTCGGCCCGCTGTCCGGCCGCCGCCCGAAGACGGCCGTCACCCTCGCCCTGTCCGGCGTCACCCTGGCCACCGCGCTGCTCGGCTCCGCCACCGGCGGCCTCGCCACCGTCCTGCTCGTCCTGGTCCTCTGGGGCGTCTCGTACGGCGGGGTGTCCGTCTCCACCCAGACCTGGTTCCGCATCGCCGACCCGGCCCGGGTCGAGGCCTCGGCGGCCGTCTGGGCGGGCGTGTTCAACGCGAGCATCGCGCTCGGCTCGCTGGCCGGCGGCGTGGTCGTCGACCGGGCCGGCGAGCACGCCGTGCTGCTCACCGCGGCCGCCCTGGCGGCCACCGGCCTGCTGCTCACCGTGTTCTCCCGGCCGGACCTTCGGGACCGGCCGGACCCGCGGGACCAGCCGACCCGGCGGGACCAGCCGGACCCGCGAACGGACAGGAGCTGACCGGCCGGCTCAGTCGACCTGCCCGGCCAGCAGCCCGACGAACTCGGCCGTCAGCCGGTGCGGGCGCCGCTCCCGCTGGACCACCTCCAGCGTGCTGAACTCCAGCTCGGGCACCGGCAGGAAACGGATGTCCGGCCGGTGGACGTAGGTCGTGCTGCGCTCGCACAACAGCAGGCCCCGGCGGGTACCGGCCACCATCGTCAGGCCCGCCTGGATGGTGGCCGCGCCCGTCGCGTAGGTCAGCTCCCGCCCGCTCGGCGTGCGCCGGGGCGCGTTCACCTCCCGCCAGTACGCGGGCGCCGGTCCGCGCGGCTCGATCAGCGGCAGCTCGGCCAGCTCGTCGGCGGTCATCCCCCGCTCCCCGCCGAGGCGCCGCGCGGCGGAGACCGCCACGTACACCGGCTGCCGGGAGAACTCCAGCAGCACCTCCAGCCCCGGCTCCCGGCAGGGGGCCAGCACGATGGCCAGGTCGACCTCACCCCGGGCGAGCTGGGAGAACGGGTCCGCCCAGGGCAGTTCGACCAGTTGCGTCGTCCCCTCCGGCAGGCTCGCGATCACCCGGGCGACCGGCTCGTACACCGCGCACTGGAAGCCCAGCCGCAGCGGCCGGGCCGTCGCCGCCGCGGCCCGGGCGGCGTCGTAGCCCTCCCGGAGCCGCTCGAAGGCGGGCACCACCTGCTCGGCCAGGGCCCGCCCCAGCCCGGTCAGTTCGACCCGGCGGCTGGTCCGCCGGAACACCGGGGCGCCGACCCGGCCCTCCAGGCGCTTGATCAGCTGGGAGACCCGGCCCTGCGAGACGCCCAGGCGCTGCGCCGTCCGCCCGAAGTGCAACTGGTGGACGAGGACGGAGAAGCACTCCAGCTCCTGCAACGGCAACTCGGGCAAGGCGGCGATCCCGGAGGCTCCGGGGGCCGGCGTCGGTCGGTCCACCCCGGCAGTCTACGTCGGGCTACCGGCCGCTCCGCAGGCGAGCGCGGCGCGCAGCTCGGCGGCCGGATCCCCCTCGTGGTACGGGCGTTCGCTCGGCTCGATGTGGTCCAGGAACTCCTGGTAGCGCAGGGCGTAGGACACGTGGTAGAGCGGCTCGGCGAGTTCGAGGGCCCGTTCCGGGTCGGAGCCGGGGGCGTGGCGCTGCCAGGCGCGCGTCCAGACCCGGGCGTGGTGGCGCCAGGCCTCCGGGGTGAGGTAGGCGCGGGGGCGCAGCCCGTCGAGGGCGGGGTGGCCCAGGCAGGAGTCGGCGTAGTCGACGACCACCGGGTTCGCGCCGTCGGAGCGCCAGTTGCCGGGGTGGAAGTCGCCGTGCAGCAGGGTCTCCGGCAGACCGCAGGCGGCGAGCCGGTCCAGCAGGCCGGGCAGCGCGGCGGCGAAGTCGGCCAGCCGGTCCAGTTCCCCGGCGGTCAGATCGCTCTCCTCGGGCAGGCGCTCCAGCAGGGCGGTCAACTGGGCCGCCAGGACGCGGGGGGTGCGGTCGCGCAGGCCGGCCAGGTCGCCCGGGCGGGCGGCGAGCGCGGCCTGCGCGGCGACCAGGCGGGGGACGACGTCGGCGACGGTCTCGGCGGACGGGCTCCAGCAGTCCTCGCCGGGGACGTGGTCGAGCAGCAGCCGCCCGCCGGCCGGGTCGGCGGCGAGGACGGTGGGGACGAGCGTGCGGTCGACGCCGCCGAGCAGCGCGATCACCTCGCTCTCCCGGGCGTTGAACGCGGGCGTCGTGGTCTTCAGCCAGGCGTCGGTGCCGGTGGCGGTGGGGAGACGGAAGAGGGCGGAGAGGTTCCAGGTCCGGATCTGCCGGGCGGGCGCGGCCAACGGGCGCCCGGCCGCGGCCAGTTCGTCCCGTGCCCAGTCCAGGGCGGCCCGCAGCCCTTCCGGGGTGGCCCAGGCGGCGCGACGTTCGGCCGGGCCGAGCAGCGCGGCCGTCGCGGCGTCCGGGGCGCCGGCGGCCGGCGCGGTCGGACGGCTCAGCGCCTCGGCGTGGTAGCGGACCTGCCCGCCGTGCCCGGGCTCCTCGCTCCGCCCCTCGACCAGCCGCGCCACCAGCACCGGCACTCCGGCCAACTCCGTGGCCCGCGCGACCACTCCGTCCACCGAGGACCACCAGCCGAGGTCGGCTTCGAAGGGGCCCAGCCGCCCGAAGTACTCGTCCCCGAAGGTGAGATCGACCGTCACGATCCGGTTGCTCGCTCGCTGCATCGCAGCAGCTTCGCGTACGGTCGCGGCCCGGAGCCAACGATTTTCCGCGCCCGTCGAGCTTTCCGCGCCCGTCGAGTGGAGTGCAGCGGCCCGCACACGCCGGCGCTGCGCCTCCACCGCGGCCCGCTGCCGGTCCGGCGTGAACACGAGCCGGGCGGCCGACTCGTCCAGGACTCCCGCCATCGCGTCCCGCCGGTCGGCGAGGCGGGCCGGGTCGCTGCCGTCGGGCTCGCTTGAGCGCACCGCACGCAGCCGTCGGAGCGCTCGCTTGAGCCCGGGGTCCAACACGGGGGCTTTTCTCACCTGTTGGCGATTCTCCGCCGAGGGTACGACCGCACTCCGGGCCGGCCCGTCAGCGCCCGGAGCCAGGAGTCCGGCCGCGCCTCCCGCCCCCAGGACCCCGCCCGGCGCTCACGTGAGCACGGGGCCCGGCCCCGCCGCACACCGACCGCGCCGCGGGCCGGGCTTCGAAGAGGCCGAGTCCTGCTCCGGCCCCCGTCCTGACGCCCGCCGCCGTGGCGGAACAGCTACCCGATCGCCACGGCCGTCCCCGAGACCCGGACCCGGGTGTCCTCCGTCCGCAGCTCGACCCGCAGCACGCCCGGGCGGCCCAGGTCGTCGCCCTGGTGCAGGGTCAGCACCGCCGGGGCCCGCACCGCGCCCAGTTCCCGCAGGTAGGCGCCGAAGGCGGCCGCGGCGGCGCCGGTGGCCGGGTCCTCGACCACGCCGCCGACCGGGAACGGGTCACGGACGTGGAAGACCTCGGGCGTCTCGCGCCAGGCGAGTTGGAGGGTGGTCAGGTCGCGGGCCCGCATGTGGGCGGCGAGCCCGTCGAAGTCGTAGTCCAGGCGGGCCAGCCGCTCCCGGGTGGCGACCGGCAGGACGAGGTGCCGGGCGCCCGCGTAGGCGACGCGCGGCGCCAGCGCCGGGTCGAGGTCGGCGGCGGACCAGCCGAGCAGGGCGAGCGCCTCCTCGACGTCGTCCGCCGGCACCTCCTCGACCTTCGGCTCGACGCTGGTGAGGGTGGCGCGCAGCAGCCCGTCCGCCGCACGCTCGACCTCGACCGGGACGTCCCCGGCCGCGGTCGCGAAGACGTACCGCCCGGGGCCGACCCGCTCGGCCAGCGCGACGGCGGAGGCGACCGTGGCGTGGCCGCAGAACGGTACCTCGGCGAGCGGGCTGAAGTACCGCACCCGGTAGGTGTCTTCGCCCGGGCCGGCGGTCAGGAAGGCGGTCTCGGAGTACCCGACCTCCGCGGCGACGGCGAGCATCCGCTCGTCGGTCAGCCCGGTGGCGTCCAGCACCACGCCGGCCGGGTTGCCGCCCTCGGGGCGGGTGGCGAAGGCGGCGTAGCGCAGGACGGTGGGTGCGGCGTCGTCGTTCATGACCGGACGAACGTCCGCCGCCCCGACGCTGTTCCCGCTCATCGCAGCACCGCCTCCAGGAGGTCCGAGCCGAGCCGGGCGCTGCCCGCCAGGTCGAGTTCGTAGAGCATGTACCGCCCGCGCCGCCGGGCGGTGAGCAGCCCGGCCTTGCGCAGGACGGCCAGGTGGCGGGAGACCTCCGGTGCGCTGAGCTGCCAGGCGGAGGCGAGTTCGCCGGTGGTGTGCGGGCCGCGGGCCATGGTGCGGGCGAGGCGCAGCCGGACGGGGTGGGCGAGCGCCTCCAGGCGCTGCTGGACGAGGGCGAGCGAGACGGGCTCGGGCAGGCCGGCCTCGGCGACGGGGTACTGGAGGACGGGCCGCCAGCCGCGCTCGTGCACCACCAGGAGGTGCGGGCGGCCGAAGGCGCTGGGGATGAAGGTGACGCCCCCGGCGTCGGTGCCGCTGGTGGTGTTGTCCTGGAGCTTGTCGATCACGATCCGGCGCCGCCCGTCCGCGCCCTGGTCGAGGGCGACGGAGGGCGAGATGTCGGCGAGCGCCTCGCCGAGGCCGCGGCGGGCGAGCAGGTCGGCCTTGCGCCGGGCGTCGGCGGCGAGGTCGGGCAGGACGCGCTGCCAGGCGTCGGCGAAGAACGCGGACCGGCAGTCCTCCAGCATCCGCCGCACCAGCGCCCGGACGGCCGGCGGGTCGGCGAGCAGCCGGTCGGCGAAGGCGGCCTGCCGGGGGCCGCGGGCGAGGGCGAGTTCCCGGGCCCGCTCGTTGGCCGCCGGGTCGGTGAGCGGGGAGCCCATCCGGTGGGTGAGCCGGGAGGAGCCGCAGGTGGTGATGAGCGCGGCGGCGACGTACCGCTCGTCGTCGATCCGGTCGATGGCGTCGAGTTCCTCGGTGAGCGTGGCGCCGGGCAGGCCGGGGACGAGGAAGTCGGCGCGCGAGGAGCGCCAGAGGAAGTCGGCTTCCAGGAGCCGTTCGGACAGCTCGGGCGGGATCACGGCGGCGGTGGAGCCGGCCCAGCCGTGCAGCGCGGGGTGGTGCGCGGGCTCGGAGAGCACGTGCAGCATGGCGTTCAGCTCGGCGAGCGGGGAGGGCGTGAAGAGGAGCCGCTCGTCGGGCAGGCCGGTGATGTCGATGGTCAGGCTCACACCCGCGATCCTGCCACCCGCCGGCGGCCGGGCCCGCGCGGATTGACGGTTGACGTCAATCCGCGTGCCGGGCGGGCCGGACCGGGCCGACGGTACCGGCCATGAACCTGATCCGGGAGAAGTCCGCCCTCGTCCCCCCCGCCGCCCACCGGGGCGAGCCGTCCGTCCCGCCGAGCGGCCCCGGCCGCCGGAACCGGTCCGCGCTGCTGGGCCTGCTGACCGCCGCCGGCGGCCCCCGCTACGCCGTCGCGCTGGTGGTGGACGCGGTGGGCGGCGGGCTGCTGCGGCCGTTCCTGCTGCTGTACGGCGTCGGTGTGCTGCACCTGGGCGCCGGTGCGGCGGGGCTGTCGCTCTCGGCCGGGATGGTGGCGGGCCTGCTGGTGGTGCCGCTGACCGGCCGCTGGATCGACCACGGCGCCCGGACCCTGCCCGCCGCCGTGACCCTGGTGCTCCGGGCGGCGGGTGCGCTGACCTTGCTGCTGGCGGACGGCCTGCCGGGGTTCGCCGCGGCGGCGGTGCTGTTCGGGGTGGGCAGCCAGTCCTGGCCGACCACCCACGCGGCGGTGGTGAGCACGCTGACCGAGGGCCGGCTGCGGGACGCCGCGCTGGCCGCCGGGCGGTCGCTGCGCAACGCCGGTCTGGGCGCGGGCGCCCTGCTGGCCACCCTGGCGGTGAGCGGCGGGGCGGGGGCGATCCGGCTGCTGGCCGGGGTGACCGGCGCGGCCTGCCTGGGCGCGGCCGTCCTGGTGGGCTCGCTGCGGGTGCGGGCGCCCCGGCAGGACCGGCCGGCCGACCCGCGGGAACGGGCGGAGCCGCTGCGCCGGATCACCCTGCTGAGCCTCGCCAACGTGCCGTACGCGTTCTGCTTCGACGTGCTGGAGGTGGCGCTGCCGGCGCTGCTGGTGCTGCGGCTGCACGCCTCGCCGGCCTGGTCGTCCGGCATCTTCGTCGGCAACACGGTGCTGGTGATCGCCCTCCAGCTGGCACTGGTGCTGCGGCTGGCGGACCGTCCGCGGCGTGCCGTGCTGGCCTCCGCCGGGGGGCTGCTGGCGGTGTCGTACCTGGCCTTCTGGGCGGTCGGCTCGCTGGGGGGCCTGCCGGGGGCGGCGGGCATCGCGGTGGTCTCGGTGCTGTACACGCTGGGCGAGATCCTCTACACCGGCTCGGGGACGGCGCTGGTGGCGTCCGTCGCCCCGCCGCACCAGCTCGGGCGGGCGCTGGCGCGCTGGGAGCTGTCGTCCGGGGTGGGCCGGGCGGCGGCGCCTGCCGTGCTGACGGCGTTGCTGGCCGTCGGCCCCGGGGCGCTGTGGGTGCCGCTCGCCGCGGCCACCGCGCTGGGGGCGCTGGCGGTGCTGCGGCTGGCCCCGGCGCGTTGACGGGCTCCGCCCCCGGCCCCGGGCTCGTGGACGGTCTCCGTTCCCGGGCGCGGCCCTTCCGGATGCGGACGCCGGGCCGAGCACGGATGCTGGCGGCGAGGCGCACCCGTCAGGAGGAGGGACCCCCAAGGTGAGTGCTCTTGACTTCGAGATCATCGACAGCCCCGACAGCTCGCTCAACAAGACCTCCGTCCTGGTCACCGGCCCTCAGGACGCCCTGCTGGTGGACGCCGGGTTCACCCGCTCCGACGGCCGCCGCCTGGTGGAGCGGATCACGGCGAGCGGCAAGCGGCTGACCACCGTGTTCGTCAGCCACGGCGATCCCGACTTCTACTTCGGCGCCCAGGAGGTCCAGGACGCCTTCCCTCGGGCCCGTTTCCTGGCCACCGCCGCGACCGTCGAGCGGATCCAGGACACGTACGAGGCCAAGCTGCGGGCCTGGGCGCACCTGGGGCCGGAGCTGCCCACCCGGCTGGTGCGGCCCGAGGTGCTGTACGGGGACGAGCTGGTCTTCGAGGGGCACCGCTTCGAGCTGCGCGGCGCCGACTTCCACCTGCCGGACCGGCACTACCTCTGGCAGCACCACCACCGAGCCGTACTGGGCGGGGTGCTGCTGTTCGCCGGCCTGCACGTGTGGACGGCCGACACCCCCACCCCCGCCCAACGGGCCGCCTGGATCGACCTGCTGGACGGCATCGAGGCCCTCCACCCGACCTGGGTGGCGGCCGGTCACCGGGTCGCCGGCGCGCCCACCGACCTGAACGCCGTCGACCACACCCGTGCCTACCTGCGCGCCTTCGAGACCGAGATCGGCCGGGCCGCGGACGCCGCGTCCGCCAAGGAGGCGCTGGAGCGGCGGTTCCCGACGCTGGGTCTGAAGATCGCGGTGGACATCGGCACCAAGGTCGTCATGGGCGAGATGGCGTGGGGGTGAGCGGGCCGTGATCGAGATCCCCCGGAACGTCTCCGCCTTCGCCGAGTCGTCCGCCCCCGCCGACGTGGTGCGCCGCCAGTACCTGGCGTCCGCCCAGGGCGACCTGGCGGCGCTGCGCGCCACCCTCGCCGAGGACGTCGAGTGGACCGAGATGGCGGGCTTCCCGCTGGCGGGCACCTACCGCACCCCGAAGGGCGTCACGGCCAACGTGATGGAGCGGCTGGCCGCCGAGTGGGACAACTGGACGGCGCACGACGACACCTACGTGGTGGACGGCGAGAACGTGGTGGTCCTGGGCCGCTACACGGCCGTCCACAAGGGCACCGGGAAGCCGCTCGCGGTCCGGGTCGCCCACCGCTTCACCGTGCGGGGCGGGCGGATCGTGCGCTTCGAGCAGTTCACCGACACCGCGCTGGTCAGGGCCGCGATGACCGCCTGAGGCCCCGGATTCACTCGAACGGGCGAGCATGGCGCGGCGCGCCCGGCGCGGCCTCGACAGGCCACCCGGACGGCGGCAGGCTGGCCCCGATCCGCGGTGGAGAGCGAGGAGTCGAACATGACCGACACGGGCACCAGTGGGCGCGAGCGTCCGATCGTGATCGTCGGGGCGTCCCTGGGAGGCGCGAAGGCCGCCGAGGCACTGCGCGAGGCCGGGTACCGGGGCGGCATCGTGCTGATCGGCGAGGAGCACGAACGCCCGTACGAGCGGCCCCCGTTGTCCAAGGGCTACCTCCAGGGCAAGTCGCCCCGGGAGAAGATCTACGTCCACCCGCCGCAGTGGTACGCCGACCGCGACGTCACGCTGCGGCTGGGCACGGCGGTCGCCGCGATCGACCCGGCCGGGCACACCGTGACGCTCGCCGACGACGGCCGGGTGGAGTACGCCAAGCTGCTGCTGACCACCGGCTCGGTGCCGCGCCGGCTGCCGGTGCCGGGCGCCGACCAGGACGGGGTGCTCTACCTGCGCCGGGTCGAGGACAGCGACCGGATCAAGGCGGCGTTGCGGCCGGGCGCCCGGATCGCGGTGGTCGGCGCGGGCTGGATCGGCCTGGAGGTGGCGGCCGCGGCCCGCGGGGCGGGCGCCGAGGTGACGGTGCTGGAGGCGCTCGAACTGCCGCTGCTGCGGGTGCTCGGCCGGGAGGTCGCCCAGGTCTTCGCCGACCTCCACCGGGACCACGGGGTGGACCTGCGCTTCGGCGTCAAGGTGGCCGAACTGACCGGCGAGGGCGGCACGGTGAGCGGTGTGCGGCTCGCCGACGGCACGACGGTGGCGGCCGACGCGGTGGTGGTCGGCATCGGCATCGCCCCCGCCACCGGCCTCGCCGAGGCGGCCGGACTGGAGGTCGACAACGGGATCAAGACCGACCGGCACCTGCGGACCTCCGACCCGGACGTCTACGCGGCCGGCGACGTCGCCAACGCCTACCACCCGCTGTTCGACCGCCACATCCGCGTCGAGCACTGGGCCAACGCCCTCAACCAGCCGCAGACCGCCGCCCGCGCCCTGCTCGGGCAGCCGGACGCGGTGTACGACCGGGTCCCGTACTTCTTCACGGACCAGTACGACCTCGGCATGGAGTACGTCGGCTACGTCGAGCCGGACGGCTACGACCAGGTGGTGTTCCGCGGCGACCCGGCCACCCGCGAGTTCATCGCGTTCTGGCTCTCCGGCGGCCGGGTGCTCGCGGGGATGAACGTCAACGTCTGGGACGTCACCGACCCGATCCGCGAACTGGTGCGCTCGGGGCGGGTGGTGGACGCCAAGGCGCTGGCCGACCCGGACGTGCCGCTGGACGCGCTGTAGCGGTGGCGCCGGAGGGCCGGGCGCGGGCCGCCCGGTACTCCCGGACACCGGGTCGGCGGCCGGCCGCCGAGCCCCGGTCACGCCCTGGCGCCGCGCCGCATCACCCAGAGCGCCGGCCCGTCCTCGGGCAGCCGCACCTCCTCCAGCAGCTCGAAGCCGAAGTGCCGGTAGAACGGCAGGTTGGCCTCCTTCGAGGACTCCAGGTAGACCGGCAGCCCCGCCGCGTCGGCCCTGGCCAGGCCCGACCGCAGCAGTGCGCCGCCCTGCCCCCGGCCCTGGGCGGCCGGGTCGGCGCCGAGGACGGCGAGGTACCAGTGCGGCTCCTGCGGCGCGGTGTCGGCGGCCGCCTCGACGGAGCGGCGGAACGGTTCCGCACGGTCCGCCAGGAGCGTCGTCAGCTCCCGGAGCGTCCCCTCGTCCGGGACGGCCTTGTCCTGCGCCCACGGCGGCACCCAGAAGGCCGCCGCGTCCGCGGTCCGCTCGCACACCCCGTGCCGGCCGTACTGCCGGGTGAACAGCGTGCGGAAGTAGCCGGCCAGCCCCGCCCGCCGGCCGGCCGGGTCGGGGAACAGCCACCGCGTCATCGGGTCGTCGTCGAAGGCCAGGGCCAGTAATCGGCTGATCGACGGCGCGTCATCACCGCTCGCCGCCCGCGGCACGTTGGTCATCTGCATACGGACATGCTGCGCGCCCTTTATCTCCCGCGTGGCGGCGAGGGTGGGCGCGCGGAGATATTCGTTGGCGGATATTCGTTGGCGCCCGGGCGATCGGCGTGGTTACGCTGACGCCGTTCCTTAATCGATCGACCCGGGCCGTGCGCCCGACCGGAGAGGGTGTCTTGATGTCCCGGACCGCGCCGAGTGCGCCTCGCCACACCGCCTGACGAAACCGGCTGACGAACCGTCGAGGCCGCTCGGCCTGCTCTTGCTGTCATCGCAGAACCCTTCAGCAAGGAGCACACCCCGGGTGTCCAGCACCTCCAGCACTCCCCCCGTCCTGAAGACCTCCACCTTCGCCTGCGCCTGGTGCGGTCTGACCGTGTCCACCTACGCCGCCGACGGCACGCGGCGCAACCACTGCCCGTCCTGCCTGCAGTCCCGGCACGTCCTCGACCACGTCGAGGGCGGTCCGAGCGACTGCCACGGCCGGATGTCGCCGATCGCCATCGCCGTGCTGCGCACCGGTGACTGGACGGTCGTCCACCGGTGCGTGCGCTGCGACGAGTTGACCTCCACTCCGGTCTGCGCGGACGACAACCAGCTCGTCCTGATGCGGATGGCTGTCCGGCCGCTCGCCCAACCGCCGTTCCCGCTCGAAGCGTTCGGCACCCTCTGAGCCGCGCGCACCGGAGGGAGCGAACGATGTCACGACGCAAGAGCACCCGCGGCCGGGGGCGGCCGGAACGCCGTCCCCAGCGGCACAAGGACGTCCTCCACGGACGGGGCGGTCACCGGTCGAACGCCTTCCGCTGCGTGGGCTGCCGGCTGGACGTCCCCCTGGACGCCCCCGGTACCGCCCACCGCAACCACTGCCCGAACTGCCTGGCCAGCCGTCACGTCGACGGCCGGACACCCGGCGACCGGGCGGCCGGCTGCGGCGGCCGGATGGCCGCCCTGGGCCTGTCGGTCCGCGCGGACGGCGAGTGGATGGTCATCCACCAGTGCCTGTCCTGCGGCGAGTTGAGCGCGAACCGGATCGCCGGGGACGACAACGCCCTGGCCCTCGTCCGCCTGGCGCTCAGACCGTTGCGGGACCCCACCTTGGCCCGCCGCGCCCTGCTCACCCTGTAACGGCTCGATCCGCGTCCCGATCGGGACGCTCACGGTGGGCCCGTCCGCACGGGCGGGCCCACCGCTCACCCGCGGGCCCCGAAGGGTTCGGCCTCCGGTACGAGCGGCCGGTGGCGCCGGCGCGCCTTCTCCAGCCGGTGCGCCCTCTCCAGCCGGTGCAGGTCCTCCAGCAGGGCGGGCGCCGGGACGGTCAGGACCGGGCACACCGCCCGCCGGGTGCAGTAGCCGGGCACCGGGCGCCGCAGCCGGCGGTGCAGCGGGCCGCCGGCCCGGCCGAGGACCAGCAGGTCGTCCGGCCGGTCGGCGACCTCCACCAGGGCCGGCCCGGTCTCGCCGCGGACCACCAGCGGGTGCAGCGGCACGCCGGGGTCGGCGCCGCCGAAGGCCGCGTCGAGGGCGTCCCGCAGGCGGCGCTCGGCGGTCTCCCGGACGGCGGCGAGCAGCGGCGGACAGGGCGAGCGCCGGTAGCCGTGTTCGCCGCCGGGCGGCTCCCAGGCGTGCACCGGCACCAGCACGGCGCCACGGGCGCGGGCCTCGGCGGCGCCGCGGTGCAGCGCCGCCAGGCTCCCCAGCGACCCGCTGACCCCGACCACCACCCGGGGCCCCGTGCCGTTCCCGTCCCGTCCGTTGCCGTGCATGATCCGTCCTCGTGTGGTCGCGTCCCCGGTCGTCCTCCAGCCAACCGCCGCAACGCGGCTGACCTGCTCCTCTTGACGGCTTCCTGACGCCGGGGGCCGGGTTCCCAACGCACTCCATACGCCGCCCGCCGGGCGCCCCCGCCACCCCCGCATCACCCGTTCGGCCTATTCAACGGGCGAAGATCACCGCCAGGTGGGTGGATGGAGAAGGCCCGCCGGGACCGGTACGTCCGGCGGGCCGTTCGATGCCGAATGTTCTAGGGAGCACGGGCTTTGTACTACAGCAGCGGCAACTACGAGGCGTTCGCCCGGCCGAGGAAGCCCGAGGGGGCCGAGCGCAAGCGGGCGTGGTTCGTGGGGTCGGGGCTCGCCGCGTTGGCCGGAGCGGCGTTCCTGGTCCGGGACGGGCAGGTGCCCGGCGAACGGGTCACGATCCTGGAGCGGCTGAAGCTGGCGGGCGGCGCGCTGGACGGGATCAAGGAGCCCGAGAAGGGGTTCGTGGTCCGCGGCGGGCGCGAGCTGGAGGACCACATGGAGTGCCTGTGGGACCTCTTCCGCTCGGTGCCGTCGCTGGAGATCGAGGGCGCCTCCGTCCTCGACGAGTTCTACTGGCTGAACAAGGACGACCCCAACCACTCCCTCCAGCGGGTCACCGAGCGCCGCGGCCAGGACGCCCACACCGACGGCCTGTTCGCGCTCGACGACAAGGCGCAGAAGGACCTGGTGCGCGTCTTCCTCGCCACCCGCGAGGAGGTGGAGGGCAAGCGGATCGACGAGGTCTTCTCGCGCAACTTCCTGGACAGCAACTTCTGGCTGTACTGGCGCACCATGTTCGCCTTCGAGGAGTGGCACGGCGCGCTGGAGATGAAGCTGTACCTGCACCGCTTCATCCACCACATCGGCGGCCTGCCGGACCTGTCGGCGCTCAAGTTCACCAAGTACAACCAGTACGAGTCGATGGTCCTGCCGCTGACCCACTGGCTGATGGACCAGGGCGTGGAGTTCCGCTACGAGGTCGAGGTCACCGACATCGACTTCGACATCTCCCCCGCCACCGCCGGCTCCCCCGGCCGCAAGCAGGCCACCCGGATCCACTGGCGGGAGGCCGGCCGGGAGGGCGGCGTGGACCTCGGCCCGGACGACCTGGTGTTCGCCACCATCGGATCGCTCACCGAGAACTCCGACAACGGCGACCAGCACACCCCGGCCCGCCTGAACGAGGGCCCGGCGCCGGCCTGGGACCTGTGGCGCCGGATCGCCGCCAAGGACCCGGCGTTCGGCCGTCCCGAGGTGTTCTGCGGCAACATCGCCGAGAGCAAGTGGGAGTCGGCGACCGTCACCACCCTGGACCCGCGCATCCCGCGCTACATCCAGAAGGTCGCCAAGCGCGACCCGTTCAGCGGCGGCGTCGTCACCGGCGGCATCGTCACCGCCCGGGACTCCTCCTGGCTGCTGAGCTGGACGGTCAACCGCCAGCCGCACTTCAAGCAGCAGCCCGCGGACCAGATCGTCGCCTGGGTCTACTCGCTGTACGTCGACCGCCCGGGCGACTTCGTCAAGAAGCCCATGCAGGAGTGCACCGGCGAGGAGATCACCCAGGAGTGGCTGTACCACCTGGGCGTGCCGGTCGAGGAGATCCCCGACCTGGCCGCGAACGCCGCCCGCTGCGTGCCGGTGATGATGCCGTACGTGACGTCCTTCTTCCTGCCCCGGCACGCGGGCGACCGGCCGGACGTGGTGCCCGAGGGCGCCGTCAACTTCGCCTTCATCGGCCAGTTCGCGGAGACCACCCGGGACTGCATCTTCACCACCGAGTACTCGGTGCGCACCGGCATGGAGGCCGTCTACCGGCTGCTCGGCGTCGAGCGCGGCGTGCCCGAGGTGTTCAACTCCACCTATGACGTGCGCAAGTTGCTCGCCGCCACCACCAGGCTCCGCGACGGTGCCGAACTCGACGTCCCGGGGCCGGAGTTCCTGCGCAAGCGGCTGCTGCGCCGACTGGAGTCCACCGAGATCGGCGAGCTGATGCGGGAGTTCGGCCTGATCGAGGACGAGCGGAAGTAGCCGCGGCGCGCGGAGCACGCCGACGGGCGGGCCCCGGGGAGCGCGGGAGGCCGGAGACGGCCGTCCCGCCGCCCGGGGCCCGCCCGCTTCCGCTGCGCCCCGGCCTCCCGGGCAGTGGCACCGGACATGAATGGTGCTATCGTCAGTAGCACCATGTTGCTGAAACTGGACGTCGGGGACACCCGGCCGCTGCACGAACAGGTCGCCGGCGCGATCAGACGGGCCGTCGCCGAGGGCGAGTGCGCCCCCGGGGACAAGCTGCCCCCGGCCCGGGAGCTCTCCCGGGCCCTGGGGGTGAACTCCAACACCGTCCTGCGCGGGCTGCGCACGCTGCGCGACGAGGGGGTGCTGGAGTTCCGTCGGGGCCGCGGCATCACGATCGCGACGGGCGCCGACACGCGCTCCGAACTCATGGACCGCGTACGTCAGTTGGTCGAGGAAGCGGCCCGGGCCGGCTACAGCAGGAACGATCTCGTGGACATGATCAGGGGGATCTCGTGACGGACGAGGCGACCACCTCGAAGGGGAACACCACCCGCCGGCCGGCCCACCGCGGTGCGCTCTGGGCCGCGGCGGCCTGGGCGGTCGGTGTGCTGGCGCTGCTGATCGTCCTGCCGCTGACGGCGCGCCACCGGCTGCCGGACCCGCTCGCCACCCACTGGGGCGGACGGGACCCGGACGGCTCGATGCCGCTGGCGGCGGCCGCGCTGTTCCCGGCGGCGGTCTGGGCGGTCCTGGTGCTCTCCCTGGCGGCCCTGCGGCGGTACCGGGTCGACCGGGCACCCGGGGTCGCGGCGACGACGCTGGCGGCCGGCGGTGTGCTGCTGACGGGGGCCCAGGGTTCCGTCGTGCACGCCAACCTGGACCGCGCCCGCTGGCAGGACGCCGCCCCGGTGGGCGTCGAGGTGGCCCTGGTCCTGCTGGCCGCCGGCCTCGCCGGGCTGCTGGCCTGGCTGGCGAGCCGCCGTCACGCAGGCCGTCCCGAACCGCGTCCGGCGGCCGGGGCGCCGCTGCTGGAGGCCCCCGTCGGCGAGAACTTCGTCTGGCTCTCCTGGGTCGCCAACCCGTGGCTCCAGCTGGCCGCGGCGGTCTCCGGGGTGGTCGCGGTCGCCGCCGCGCTGACCTCGGCGAGCGGGCTGACCGATCCGCACTGGTTCCTCGTCGTGACGGCCGCCGTCCTGGCCCTCGCCCTCCTGCTCTGCTCCTCGGCGCAGGCGCGGGTGACCGCCGACGGCCTGACCGTCGGCTTCGGCCCGTTCGGCCGGCCCGCCCGCCGCTGGTCCCCCGCCGAACTCGAATCCGCCCGGGCCGAGCAGCGCACCGCCGCGCAGGCCGGCGGCTGGGGCTACCGGATCAACGGGCTCGGCACCACCGTGATGCTGCGCGGGGGCGCCTGCCTGGTGGTCCGCACCCGCCGGGGCGCCGAGTTCGCCGTCAGCGTGGACGACGCCGATCGCGGGGCCGCGCTGCTCAACGCGTTGATCGCCCGCACCCGGCAGCCCGCCGGCTGAATCGTTTCCGCACGAGCGCCGGGGGGGGGGGGGGGGGGGGGAAAAAAAAACCCCCCCCCCACCCCCCCCCCCTCCCCCCCCCCCCCCCCACCCCACCGCTCAAAGCCCACCGCCCTACAACCACAAACACCCCACACCCC
>NZ_JBVITE010000083.1:0-28000 GCF_055575155.1 Kitasatospora sp. NPDC034533 | reverse complement strand
GGAGGACCGGGCGGCCATTCTCCTTGAGCCATCAACGGCAAACCGTCATCAGCCACACCCGGTCCTCCCGGACCGCCTCACATTCTTAGGGAACCGTCATGACCATCACCACCGACATGGAGTACCGCCGGCTCGGCGCGTCCGGCCTCAAGGTGCCCGCACTCAGCCTCGGCACCGGCACCTTCGGCGGCCGGGGCCCGCTCTTCGGTGCCTGGGGCACCACCGACGTGCAGGAAGCCCGCCGCCTGCTCGACATCGCCATCGACGCGGGCGTCACCCTCTTCGACACCGCCGACGTCTACTCCGACGGCGCCTCCGAGGAGGTGCTCGGCCAGGCCGTCAAGGGCCGCCGCGACCAGGTGCTGATCTCCACCAAGGCCGGACTGCCCACCGGCGAGGGCCCCCGGGACGCCGGCACCTCCCGCGCCCGGCTGGTCCGGTCCGTGGACGACGCGCTGCGCCGCCTCGGCGCCGACCACCTGGACCTGTTCCAGCTGCACGCCTACGACGCGAGCACCCCGATCGAGGAGGTGCTCGCCACCCTGGAGGACCTGGTCCGGGCCGGCAAGATCCGCTACACCGGCGTCTCCAACTTCTCCGGCTGGCAGCTGATGAAGTCCCTCGCCCTCGCCGACCGGCACGGCCGCCCCCGCTACGCCGCCCACCAGGTCTACTACTCGCTCGTCGGGCGCGACTACGAGTGGGAGCTGATGCCGCTCGCCGAGGAGGAGGGGGTCGGCGCCCTGGTCTGGAGCCCGCTCGGCTGGGGCCGGCTCACCGGGAGGATCCGCCGCGGACAGCCGCTCCCGGCCGGCAGCCGGCTGCACGACACGGCCGACTACGGCCCGCCGGTGGAGGAGGAACTGCTGTACCGGGTGGTCGACGCGCTGGAGCAGACCGCCGCCGAGGCCGGCCGTACCGTCCCCCAGGTGGCGATCAACTGGCTGCTGCGCCGCCCGACCGTCTCCTCGGTCATCATCGGCGCCCGCAACGAGGAGCAGCTGCGCCAGAACCTCGGGGCGGTCGGCTGGTCCCTGACGGAGGAGCAGGTGGCCCGGCTGGACGCGGCCAGCGCCCGCACCGCGCCGTACCCGTACTTCCCCTACCGCCGCCAGGAGGCCTTCGCCCGGCTCAACCCGCCGCTGGCGGGCTGAGGCCTCGTCCGGCTCAGGATCCGGCGATCACGGCCCGGGCGGTGGCCAGCATGGCGTCGTTGCCGGCCTTCACCGCCGTGAGCTCCGGCTGGTGCAGACGGATCAACTCGTTCTCGTAGGCGGTCTCCACGGTGAACCAGACCCCGACCACGTTGGTCCGCTCCTTGCACTCCACGTCCGCGGTGGCGGTGGCGATCTCCTCGGCGGACGGCGTGGCGCTCGCTCCCCACCGGGGGTCCTTGAGAGCGTCGCCGGGCGTGGCGTAGGAGTACCCGCGCTCCGCCATGCAACGGGACCAGTCCTGGAACACGGCCTTGACCCGGGGGTCCGTCCGCGAGCGCTCGAACCCCTCGAAGTTGATCCCCACCGCCACGTCGGCGTCCGTGCCGGTGCCGCCGTGAGCGATCAGCTCCTTCTGCGCGGCGGCGATGCAGCCGCCGGGCGGCAGGGCCTTGCCCTGGTAGGAGGAGGCGACCTTGGGGTCGGGCTTCCCGTCCGGTCCGAGACCGGCGCCCAGTACGGTGTTGACGTCCGAGCTCAGCGCGGGTCCCTTGCCGGATTTCTTCCCGCCGGACGGATCGGGTGAGTGGTAGCCGTTCACGGAGACGTCGGACAGCGCGACCGGGTCGTACCGGTGACTGGTCTGGGTCTTGGACGGCCCATTGCCGCCCTGCTGGGTGTAGTCCAGGCCGAAGCTCCGGACGCAGCGGGTGACCAGAACGGCCTGTGCCGCGTCGTACTGCCGGAAGTCCTCCCGGCTCAGCAGGTAGGCCTCGATCGGCAGCGCCCGATCGGCCACCTGGCTCAGCCGGGGGACGTCCCCGACCGGTGGCGGGTCCATCGGGGCGAGGGAGGCGGACGGAGGGAGGGGAGTGGCGGCCGGCCCGGAAGGGCCGGAGGCACAACCGGAGGCGAGGAACAGGGCGGTCAGCAGCACGGGCGGCAGAGAACGGCTGCGACGGGGGGATGTCATGGGCGAGGCTCCTCAGGCCGGCTCGCTGGATGGTGCGGTCGGTCGATGACAGCCGGAGGGGTGCCGGACCGCCCATGGGGCGGGGGTCCGACACCCGTCAGCGTCAGTCGAGGGACCAGTCCTGGGAGTGGTTGTTGTTGCGCATGTTGATGGTGACGCCGTGCCACGTCGTCGTGGTCAGGTTCGCCCAGTGGTCGTGCTGGATGTACTGGCTCGGCCCGGTGTCCCGAATGCTGAACTCGGCGTAGTACACGTAGAGGTTGTACTTGTGGTCCAGGTTCTCCACGGACGCGGCGTTGTTCATCACGGCCTGGCCGTTGCCGGCCCCGCCGCCGCCGAAGTAGCCGTCGTAGTTGCCGGACTCGCCCTTGCCGAACTTGGCGCCCTGGCGGTCGGGGCTGTAGTACACGCAGGCGTCGCCCGTGACGCAGCCGCCGCTGCTCGCCATGGCCGGGGCGGCACCGAGGAACACGGTGCCCAGGGTGGCCGCGGCCAGGGCGGCGGCTGCCAGCTTCTTCTTCATCCCACTGCCTCTCGTCGGGTGAACCGGACGTTCTCCGGTTGCCCTTGAGTCTGGTGGGATGCGAGAGGAGGGCCTATCCGTTTCCTTCCCCCGCCGGACGCCGGAAACGGATAGCGGCTCGCGGCCCGGTGCCGCTATCGGGCGCGCCGCGTGGGCCCCGGCCCGGGAGATGTCCGGGCCGGGGCCGAAACCGGCTGTCGCGGGGCCGGCGGTCGTTCCCGCGCCGGTGGCTGAGCGGTCGTCAGGCCTGCCGCGCGTGCCAGAGGGCGAGCAGCTCGGCCTCGCGCTCGGGGGTGAGGGTGTCCGGCTGGGGTTCGAACTCCTCCAACTGCCTGATGTCGCGCGCGGTTTCGGCCACCGGTCGCAGGGTGAGGCCGGTGGCGAGGGCGGCGGCCGGGTCGGCGGTGCTGGTGGCGCGGGTGTGCGGGTCGGCGGGCCAGAGCGGGAGCGCGCGCTCCGGGACGCCGGCGGCACGCAGGAACTCCTCGTCGACCCAGGTGAGGGTGGTGCCGGGCGGGGCGACGGCCGAGGCGACGGCGTCGAGCAGGTCGCCCAGGCCGAACGGCGGCGGGGTGGCGGCGTGGTAGGGGCCGGAGGCGCCCCGCTCCAGCAGGGTGAGCATCCAGGCGGTGAGGTCGCGGACGTCGACCACCTGGAGCGGCGCGTCCGGCCGGCCCGGGGCCAGCACCTCGCCGCCCCGGGCGAGGCGCCGCACCCAGTGGTCGAAGCGGTGGGTGTAGTCCCGGGGGCCGATCACGTACGTCGGGCGCACCAGCAGCGTCTGCGGGCCGAAGGCCTGCCGGGCGGCGCGTTCGCACTGGACCTTGAGGGTGCCGTACGTGCGGACGGTGACCTCCTCGGCCTCCGGGCCGTCGGCCGGCAGCAGCGGGGAGTCCTCGGCGTAGCCCGGGGCGGCCGGGACGTCGTACACCGAGAGGGAGGAGACCAGCAGGTAGTGGCCGGCCCCGCCGGGGCCGAAGGACGCCGCCAACTCCCTCACCTGGCGCGGGAAGTAGGCGCAGAAGTCGACGGTGGCGTCCCAGCTGCGCCCGTGCAGCGCGGACAGGTCGGCGTCCCGGTCGGCGATCAGGTGGGTGGCGCCGGGGAGCAGCCCGGCGCCCGACCGGCCGCGGTGCAGCACCGTGACCTCGTGTCCGGCGGCGAGTGCCGCCTCGGTGAAATGGAGGCCGATGAACCGGGTGCCGCCGATGACCAGAATGCGCATCCCGCCATCCTGTCAGGGCGCCCCGCGGCGGGTGTCACCGGGTGGTCGGTTGCGGCACAAGTTGTCGGTGGGGTGCAGGGGTCGGGGCGGGTGTGCGCGCTCGGGGTGGGAAGTGAGTTCGGCCGTCGGCGGCGCGTTCGGTGCTGGTCGGAGGCGGTCGGCCGGACGCGTGCTGGTCAGGCGATCGCGGGCGCGGCGCGGCGGGTTGCCGTGACGGCCTCGTAACGGCTGATGTGTCGTCAAAGTTCCTGGTTTCCTGGCGAACTTGTGTGAAGGCCCTTTAAGCTCCCGTTAACAATGGCGGTTTTTCGCCGCTCACGAACTCCCTCACGAGGTCGGGCGGAAGGCCCAACTGGACAATGAGAGCAGGGATGACGACGACTAGTGAACGAACGGCCGGTGTCGCGCGCGGCCCGGGCCGTCGGCGACAGCGCGGGCCGGGTCGCACCGTAGGCGGTGCGGCGGCCCTGGCCGTGGTGATCGGTGCCTCCTCGCTGGCGGCGGCCCCTTCGGCCTTCCCGGCGGCCGGAGACGGGGAGGTGACGGTCCGGGTGATCCGGGCCGTGGACACCGACGGGCTGTGGTCGCCCACGCTGGAACACGGCATGGCGGGCGTGCGGGTGACGCTCACCGACGCCGCCGGGGCCGGCATCGAGGGCACCACGGCGGCCAACGGCACGCTGACGCTGTCGCCGGCGACCGGCAAGCTGACCGGCGGCAAGTACCGCGTCCAGGTGGTGAATCCGAAGCCGGGCGTGCTCTACCCGGCCTTCGCCTCGCGCCAGGGCCTGGACGGCGCGCCGAACCAGCTGAGCTCCAACGAGGAGTTCGTCGACCTCTCCGGCGGCAAGTCGATCGAACTCACCACGGGGCTCTGGAGCCCCGGTGACTACTGCCAGAAGAACGCGCCGCTGGTGTCGACCTGTCAGAACCCGCCCGCGGAGGGCGACAGCCAGCACACGCTGCTGTCGTTCGCGTACAACTCCCGCGGCACGGCCGGCGCCGACTTCCCGGTGACCGACCTGGCCACGACCGGGCAGACCGGAAACCTGTACGGCATCGCCTGGAACAAGGTCGACCGGCGGGTGTTCTCCGCCGCGCAGGCCAAGCGGACCACCAAGTACGGCCCCGGTGGGCCCGGCGGGATCTACGTCACCGACGTGGACCAGAAGAAGACCTCGCTGTTCACCACCGTCCCGAACGCGGGCACCACCCCGCACACCGGGGGCAACGACGACGCCTTCCTGGCCCCGGTGGGCAAGGAGAGCCTCGGCGGCATCAAGGTCACCGACGACGGCAAGGACCTCTTCGTCGTCAACCTGTACGACCGCAAGCTGTACCGCTACAACGCCACCGTGGCGACGGCGTCCGCGCCCAAGGCCGCCTACGACATCCCGAACCCGGGCTGCCCGGCGCCGGGGGACTGGCGTCCGTACGGCCTCGGCATCCAGGACGGCGTCGGCTACCTCGGCGGCGTCTGCTCGGGCGAGTCCACCGGCAAGGCCTCGGACCTGCGCGCCGTGGTGCTGCCGTTCGACCTGTCCACCGGCGCGTTCCAGGCGGCCGTGCTGAACCAGCCGCTCGACTACCCGCGCGGCACCGTCGTCGGCGGGCCGTGCCCGGGCGCCGGCTGGTTCCCGTGGCAGGACACCTTCCCGGCCAGCCAGAACGGCCAGGCCTGCGGCGACAACTACATGGGCAACCCCGAGCCGGCGGTGGCCGAGATCGCCTTCGAGACCGACGGCTCGATGCTGCTCGCCTTCCGGGACCGCTTCGGCGACCAGTCGGCGGCCAGCCCGACGGGCGGCGTGGTGGCCAAGGTCCTGCCCGGCGGTGACCTCCTCAAGGCCTGCCTGGAGAACGGCACGTACGTGCTGGACACCAACCTGGGCTGCGGGTCCAAGGCCCGGGGGCAGCGGTTCTTCGACAACGCCCGGATCGGCCACAACAACCCCGCCAACGCGGGCATGGCGTTCTCGAAGGTCGAGGACTCCATCGTGGTCTCGGGCTACGACAGCGACAGCAAGGCCTACGGCTACGGCAGCGCCTTCCAGAAGCGCGACGGCAAGGCGGACGGCGGCGTGCGGCTCAACACCGCCCCGGGCGCACCGCCGTTCGGCAAGGGCGCCGCGATGGGCGACCTGGAGGTCCTCTGCGACCAGGCCCCGCTCCAGATCGGCAACCGGGTCTGGTACGACCCCGAGCGCAGCGGCCTCCAACTGCCCGGCCAGAAGCCGGTTCCGGGAGCCACGGTCCACCTGTACGACGAGTCCGGGAAGCTCGTCGGCACCACCACGACGACCCCGCGCGGCGAGTACTACTTCGACGACAGCAACGTCGACGGCGGCCTCAAGCCGCGGACCAAGTACACGATCAAGCTGGACAACCCGGCGGACTACGCCAAGGGCGGCCCCCTCTACCAGTGGGTGCCGACCGCGCACGACGTCGGTGACAACCACTTCATCGACTCCAAGGGCATCGTCCCGGAGGGCGGCAAGTACCCCGAGCGGGCATTGACCACCGGCGGCCCCGGCGAGAACGACCACACCTACGACTTCGGCTTCCGCCGCCAGGAGGGTGCGCTGCGCCTGGTCAAGCACGACCAGGACGGCAAGCCGCTGGCCGGCGCCAAGTTCCAGCTGTGGCACGAGACCAACGGGACCGACGGCCTCCAGCCGACCGGTGACAAGCCCGACACCAAGGTCGGTGAGCCCTGCACGACCGGGGCCGACGGCATCTGCCAGGGCCTGGGCGAGCCCGGCGAGTACTACTGGCAGGAGCTGAGCCCGCCGGACGGCTACCAGGCGCCGGAGGTCACCGTCTTCGGCCCGCTGAAGCTGACCTCGGAGAACCTGGACAAGGGCGTGGAGGTGACGGCCGTCAACAAGCTGATCCCCACCCCGACGCCGACTCCGACCCCGACCCCGACCGAGACGCCGACCGCGGCGCCGACGTCGGACGCTCCGGTGCCGCCGGCCCCGGCGCCTCCGGTGTCCGGGCACCTGCCCAACACCGGTGCGGGCGAAGGGATGCCGATCGCCCTGACCAGTGCGGCGGCGCTGATCGTCTTCGGCTCGGCGCTGGTGCTGGTGGTCCGCAGGCGCAAGGCCGCCCTGCGCGGCTAGCCCCGAGCGGGCGTTTCGCGAGGGGCCCGGAGCCGGGCCCCGATCGGGCGGGTTCGCGGGACCATGGGTCCCCGGGCCCGCCCGACTGTCATGATCGACCGAGGAGAGGAGCGGACCGCATGCCCCGCAGGACCAAGGCCAAGACCGACGGCCGGAGCCCCCGGCGGGCCGTCTGGCTCAAGGCGCTGATCGCGATCGTGGTGTGCGGCACCGCGGCGGGCGGCCTGGCCGTCTACCGGTCGGTCTCCGACGAGGCCACCGAGCGCCCGGTGACCACCGACGAGGCGGGCCGGCTCGCCCTGTCCCGGCTGAACCTCTACCAGGCGAGCCCGGTGGCGGTGACGCTCACGGCCGACGAGGGCGGGGGCGTCGGCATCCGGGTCGACGGGATCGTCGACTACCGCAACCACCGGGGCGTGGGCCGCTACCGGAGCACCGGAGCGAACGGTCCGCTGGACCACGGTCTGATCGTCTGGGACACCGGCGGTCTCGGGCTGGCCCCCGACGAGGACGCCGCCACCGGAACGCCCGCTCCCGTGGCCACCGACGCCCCGGCCTGGCAGCAGGCCGAGCACATCCCGCGCCAGGGCTGGTCGCCGCGCACCTACACCGCGGACCCGCTGGACGCCGGGCTGAACCTCCTGGTCCAACTCGGCGCGGACCGCCCCGACAACCCGCTGCTGCTCGCCCAGTCCGGGGCCCGCTGGCTGGGCCGGGACCGGATCGACGGCCGCGGCTACGACCGCTTCGCCGGCCCGCGCGCCCAGGGCTCCGCACCGGACACCGGCCTCTCGCCGCTGACCTACTGGGTCGACGGCGACGGCGGGCTGCGCCGGGTGACCATGCGGATGACGGGCCTCGGCACCCCGACCACCATCGAGGTCACCGGACGGCAGCCGGACGCCAGGGTGCCCGAGGCCCCGTGGCTCGCGGGCTGACCGGGCACGTGCCGGAAGTCCCCAGGACGACCCTGTCAGCCGTACGAAAATCGTTGGTGAGGCAGCAATAGCTTCATCATCTTCCGTTCACCCGGACTCGGCTGCCAGCATCGGCGCACCGTCACCGCCCGAGGGAGTAGCCGATGAACCGCCCCCGTTCCCTTCGCTGTCTGGCCGCGCTGTCCCTGGTCGTCCTGGCCGCCACCGCCTGCGGGCGCTCCGACCAGGGCGGCACCACGGCCGCCGGCGGCGCGCAGGCCGCGCAGAACGCCGGCAAGAGCGCCGTCGAGCTGCTCCCGGCCAAGACCAAGCAGAGCGGCGTGCTCAGAGTGGCCACCTCCGTCGGCTACCCGCCGATGGAGATGTACAAGACCGGGACCACCGAGCTGACCGGGGTCGACCCGGACCTCGCCGCCGCCATCGCCGGGAAGCTCGGCCTGAAGCTGGAGCTCTCCAACTCCTCCTTCGACGGCCTGATCCCCGGCCTCCAGGCCGGCCGCTACGACCTGGTGATGTCGTCCATGACGGACAGCGCGCAGCGCCGCCAGGCCGTCGACTTCGTCGACTACTTCCGCACCGGCGGCGTGGTGATGACGAAGAAGGGCAACCCCGAGGGCATCAAGTCCCTGGAGGACCTCTGCGGCAAGAAGGTGGTCCTCGCCAAGGGCAGCTCCAACCTGGAGATCGGCGAGCAGCAGAACGCCAAGTGCGAGACCAAGATGACGATCTCGCAGAGCGAGGACGCCCCGACCGGGCTGCTCCAGCTGGACAGCGACCGGGCGGTGGCCACCATCGTGGACTACCCGGTGGCGCAGATGTTCGTGCAGAACAGCGGCTCCTACGAGGTGCTGCCGGAGCAGTACGGGACGGCGCCGTGGGGCATCGCGGTGGCGAAGAAGGACTCCGGGCTGCGCGACGCGGTGCAGAAGGCGCTCCAGGAACTGATCGACGGCGGCGAGTACCGCAAGGTCCTGGACACCTACCAGGTCGGCGGCAGCGCGGTGGAGCGCGCCACCGTCAACGCGGCGCAGTGAGAACGGCGGCACCGACGAGATGAGCACCGACATGAGAGACCCCGCGACGCCCGCCCCGGCCGGGCGGACCGCCGCCCCCGCGGGCGCGTTCGACGACGACCTGGCCTTCGAGGTGACCGGCCGGCCCCGCCCGGCGCGCTGGTTCGCCGTGCTGGCGGCGGCCTTCGGCGCCGTCTGGCTCGCCTGGACGATCATCGTCAACCCCAACCTGCACTGGGACATCGTCGCCAAGTACCAGTTCGACGGCGTGATCCTGGAGGGGCTCTGGGTGACCGTCCAGCTCACCCTGATCTCCCAGGTGGTGGGCATCGTCATCGGCGTGGTCGTGGCGGTGATGCAGCTGTCCGACAGCCCGGTGCTGCGGACCACCGCCGGGGCGTACACCTGGTTCTTCCGCGGCACCCCGCTGCTGGTCCAGCTGATCTTCTGGTTCAACCTGGCGCTGCTCTTCCCGGAGATCAGCATCGGGATCCCGTTCGACGGGCCCAAGCTGGTCAGCTGGCAGTCCAACACCCTGATCACCGGCTTCGTGGCGGCGCTGCTCGGCCTGTCGATCAACGAGGGCGCCTACATGTCCGAGATCGTCCGGGCCGGCATCCAGAGCGTGGACCCCGGGCAGCGCGAGGCCGGCGCCTCGCTGGGCATGTCCAACCGGCAGATCCTCACCCGGGTGGTGCTGCCGCAGGCGATGCGGGTGATCATCCCGCCGTTCGGCAACCAGTTCATCTCGATGCTGAAGACCACCTCGCTGGTCTCGGTGATCGCCGGCGCCGACCTGATGACCGTCTCCCAGCACCTCTACCTCGCCAACTTCGAGGTGATCGCGCTGCTGATCGTGGCCTCCCTCTGGTACCTGGTGCTGACCACCATCGCGAGCGTCGCCCAGCACGCGGTGGAGCGGAGGTTCAACCCGGCCGGCGCCCCGCCGGCGCTGCACCGCAGGGTGCTGGCGAACCTGCGGCCCGGGCGCGGCGGAGCGGACAAGCGCGTGAAGAAGGGGGAGGGCAAGTGACCACGACCGATCTGGAGAAGCCGGCCACCGAGGTGGTCCTGTCGGCCCGCGGGGTCCGCAAGCGCTTCGGGGACCTGGAGGTGCTGCGCGGCATCGACCTGGAGGTCCGGGCGGGGGAGGTGCTCTGCGTGATCGGGCCCTCCGGCTCCGGCAAGTCCACCCTGCTGCGCTGCTTCAACCACCTGGAGAAGATCCACGCCGGGCGGATCGAGGTGGACGGCGAACTCGTCGGCTACGAGCCGCACGGCGCCTCCGGCAGCAAGCTGCGCGAGCGCCGCCCGCGCGACATCCGCCACCAGCGCGAGCGGATCGGCATGGTCTTCCAGCGCTTCCACCTGTTCCCGCACCGCACCGCGCTGCAGAACGTGATGGAGGGCCCGACGGCGGTCAAGGGCCGGCCGCGCGCGGAGGCCGAGCGCCAGGCCCGCGAACTGCTCGCCCGGGTCGGCCTGGCCGACCGCGCCGACCACTACCCGGCCCAGCTCTCCGGAGGCCAGCAGCAGCGGGTGGCGATCGCCCGGGCACTGGCCATGGAGCCGACCCTGATGCTCTTCGACGAGCCCACCTCCGCGCTCGACCCGGAGCTGGTCGGCGAGGTGCTCGGCGTGATGCGCGACCTCGCCCGCAGCGGCATGACGATGATCGTCGTCACCCACGAGATGGGCTTCGCCCGCGAGGTGGCCGACCGGGTCGTCTTCATGGACCAGGGCGCCGTCGTGGAGGCCGGCGACCCGGCCGACCTGTTCACCGCCCCGCGGCACGACCGCACCCGGGCCTTCCTCTCGACGGTGCTCTGATGGGAGCGGACGTGACCTCGACCCCGGTCGACCTGCTGTTGCGCGGCGCCACCCTGGTGGACGGCACCGGGGCGCCCGCCCGCCCGGCCGACCTCGCCGTCGCGGCCGGCCGGGTCACCGTCCTGCCGCCCGGCAGCGCGGTGACCGCCGCCGAGACCCTGAACGTCACCGGACGGGTCGTCACCCCCGGCTTCATCGACGTCCACACCCACTCGGACGCGCTCGCCGCCCCGCTCCACGGCGGTACCGGCACCGACGGCGACGCCCTGGACGAGCTGCGGCTGGCCCCGCTGCTCCAGGGCGTCACCACCGAGATCGGCGGCAACTGCGGGATCAGCCTGTTCCCCGGGCTGCCCGCCCGGCTGCCCGAACTGGCCGAGCACCTGCGGGTCTCCTTCGGCCTCGGCCCGGTGCGGCCCGCCGAGGACTTCGACGCCTTCGCCGCCGGCCAGCGGCCCGAACTGCGCCGCAACCACATCACCTCGCTGGTCGGCCACGGCACGCTGCGCGCCGGGGTGATGGGCTTCGAGGACCGCCCGCCCACCGCCGAGGAGCTGGCCGCCATGTGCGAGCTGCTCGACCGGGCGCTGGCCCAGGGCGCGGCCGGGCTCTCCACCGGGCTGATCTACCCGCCCGGCGTCTACGCCGACACCGAGGAGATCGTGGCCCTGGCCAAGGTCGCCGCACGGCACGGCAAGCCGTACGTGACCCACCTTCGGGACGAGATGTCCCAGGTGGAGAAGGCCCTGGAGGAGGCCCTGGAGATCGCGGTGCGCTCCGGCGCCCCGCTCCAGGTCTCCCACCACAAGACCGCCGGCCGCCACGCCTGGGGCGCCACCCTGCGCACCCTGCCGCGCCTGGAGCGGGCCCGCGCCGACGGCGTGGACGTGCTCTGCGACGTCTACCCGTACACCGCCGGCAGCACCGTGCTGCACGCGATGCTGCCGCCGTGGGCCAGTGAGGGCGGGCCGGCCGCGCTGCTGGAGCGGCTGCGCGGCCGGGAGGTGCGCGACCGCATCCGGGCGGACATCGCCAACGGCGTCGAGGGCTGGGAGAACACCGTCGGCAACGGCGGCTGGGACCTCATCTCGGTGGCCGCCGCCCCGGCCCGCCGCGCGGCCGAGGGCCGCCGGATCGCCGACCTGGCCGCCGAGCGCGGCGCGGACCCGGTGGACTACGTCTGCGACCTGCTGCTGGAGGCGCGGGGCGAGGTGACCATCATCAGCCACTCGATGCGCGAGGACGACGTCCGCCGGGTGCTGGCCAGCCCGCTGTCCATGATCGGCTCGGACGGCGTGCCCAAACCCGGCCGTCCGCACCCCCGTTGGGCGGGCAGCTTCGCCCGGGTGCTCGGCCACTACGGCCGCGAGCAGGGCCTGCTGCCGCTGGAGCTCGCGGTGCACAAGATGACCGGCCTGCCCGCCGAGCGGTTCCGGCTGGCCGGGCGCGGGGTGGTCCGGGACGGCGCCGTCGCGGACCTGGTGGTGCTGGACCCGGAGGCCGTCCTGGACGGCGCGACCTTCGAGCAGCCGCTGCTGCCCCCGGTCGGCGTGCAGACCGTGGTGGTGGCCGGGCGGATCGCGGTGCGCGACGGCCGGCCGACCGAGGTCCGGGCCGGAGAGGTGGTGCGGGTCCGATGAGTCTCGCCCAGGTGGCGGCCGCCGCCCGCAGCTCGGCGGCGCTCCCGCTGACCCTGTCCGTCGCGGCCATCGACGTGGACGCCGAGGGCGGGGGAGCGTCGGTGGGGGTGGACGACGCCGTCGTGCTGCCCGTCGCCAGCGCCTCCAAGCTGCTGCTGCTGGCCGAGGTCGCCCGGCGGCTGGACACCGGGGAGCTGACGGCCGGGCAGCCGGTGGCGATCCTCCCCGAGGACGTCACCGGCGGCACCGGCCTGCTCGGCCGGCTCAGCCGCCCCGGCTGGACGGTCGAGGACCTGGCCTGGCTGACCGCCGCGGTCAGCGACAACACCGCCACCAACGCGCTGCTGCGCCTGGTCGGCCTGCCCGCCACCGAGCGGCTGGCGCGCGACCTCGGGCTGGAGCACCTCGCCCTGCACGACCGGGTGCGCGACGAGCGCGGGCCGGACGTCCCACCGGTCTTCGCCACCGGTACCGCCCGGGGCCTGGCCCGCTTGGTGGCCCTCGCGGTCCGCGGCGCCATGGCCACCCCGGGTGCCTCGGCCCGGCTGCTCGGCTGGATGCGCGCCAACACCGACCACGGCCTGGTGCCCGCGCTGATCGACCACGACCCGTACGCGCCCGGCTTCCCCGAACCGCTGCCCGGCCGGCTGCTGGTGGCCAACAAGACCGGCACGGACACCGGCGTGCGGGCCGACGCGGGCGTCATCGTGGGCGCCCGGCGGGTGGCCTACGCGGTCATCGCGCACTGGGACGTGGCGCTCGGGCCCAGCACGGAGCGGGCCGCCGTGCACGCCATCCGGGAGGTCGGCCGCGCCCTCGCGGCCTGGGCCCAGCGGCCCGGCCAGGAAGCCCCTCGTTCTGTCAACCCCCTTGTTCCGCAAGCTGGTTGACGAAAGATCCGGGCAGGGAACAACGCCGATCGGGCTGCGCGCCCCGGCCGTGCCGGGTCACACTGGTGCGCGGCGCGGGGGCGGGGAAGCGGCGTGCCGTCGGCTCGGTGCTGCCTCCGTGTCGTCAACGAGAGACAGGAGCCACGCCTTCCATGAGCAAGCGCACCTCTCGCACGGCAGCCGCGGCCCTCTCCGCGATCACGATCGCGGCCCTGACGGCGGTCTCGGCACCGGCCGCCGCCCCCCATCCGGGGGGCTACACGTCCGAGTCACCGCCCGTCCCGCCCGGCACCACCTCGTACGTGCCCAAGGCCGTCAGCCGCGGCGGGGCCAGCGTCGTCGAGGTCGTCGTGGCGAATCCCGTCACCGGCGAACACCTCAAGACCTTCGCGATGCTGTGGACCCCGGACGGGTCCGTCTCCGAACTCACGGCCCTGCCGGGGGACGTCGACGGGAGCCCGACCGGAATCAACAAGGACCGTACGGTGGTGGGGACCACCCGCGCGCAGGCCCCCGGCGCCCAGGAGCACGCGGTGCGCTGGACCTCCGTGAACACGCCGGCCGAACTGCCGCAGCTGCCCGGGGACACGGCGGCGTTCCCCGCCGCGATCGGCGACGACGGCACCGCGGTCGGGTCCTCCTGGGATGCGACCTCCAAGCACGCCGTGGCGTGGCCGCCCAGCGGCGCGCCCGTCGCCCTGCCGCCGCTGCCGGGCGACAGCGGGAGCGCGGCCCTCGCCGTCAACGGCTCGGGCGAGGCGGTCGGCTACTCGTACCCGGCCGGCGGGGGCGGAGCCGAGCGGGCGGTCGTGTGGAGCCCCGACGGGGGCGTCACCGCGCTGGACGCGCCGACGGGCTTCGCGAGCAGCCGCGCGACCCGCATCACCGACTCCGGCATCGTGATCGGAACCGGCCGCCCGGGCGGCCCGCCGGACGAGGAGCACGCCCTGGTCTGGGACGCCGACGGCACCGTCGCCGACCTGGGCGCGGGCAGCGTGGCGAACGCCGTGAACGCCTCGGGCACGGTGGTGGGCGGTCAGGGCGGGCAGGCCGCGCGCTGGAGCGTGGACGGCACCGCGCTGCCGCTCGCGTCGACCGCGCCCGCGAGCGTCGCCACCGGCATCGACGACCAGGGCTACACCGTCGGTCACACCAGCGATCCGGCGCCGTCCGGCGTCCGGGTCCACGCCCGGCGCTGGACCCCCGACGGATCCGTGGCCGCGCTTCCCACCTGGTCGCCGCTGCTGCCCTCCTCCGAGGCCTTCGCCGTCACTCCCGACGGCGGGACCGCCGTGGGCGTGCTCTTCCGCGACGGCGACGCGGGCCACGAGCGGCCCTACGCCGTCCGCTGGCGGCGGTAGGCCGCGGCGGCGGCGTGCCGGCGGGGGCCGCCCGGGGAGGTCAGAGCGCCCACTGCATGTCCAGCAGGGACCTGATCTCCCCGGCGGCGGCGCCGAGTTCGGTGAGGAAGGCCTGGAGCGCCGGGTTGCGGTTGGTGGCCCGGGTGGCCACCCCGATCCGGCGGTGCAGCTGCGGGTGGTCCAGCCGGCACACGTGCACCCCGGCGCTGTCGGCCAGGCCGAGCGCCGGGATCAGCGCGACGCCCATGCCGGCCCGAGCGAGGTTGATGGTCACCTGGTAGTGGTCGCTGCGGCAGCGCACCCGGGGGCGGAACCCCTCGGCCGCGCAGGCGCGTTCGAGCACCGGCTCCCCGGTGCTGCCGCCGTGGGTGCCGATCCAGCTCTCGCCCTCCAGCTCGGCCAGCCGCACCACCGAGCGCCGCCCGAGCCGGTGCCGCAGCGGCACCACGACCAGCTGCGGCTCCTCGAAGTACATCCGCACGTCCACCGCCGCCCGGCGGCACCACGGGTCCAGCGGGTGCTCGAAGACGACGGCCGCGTCCAGCCGGCCGGCCTCCAGGTCCGGGACCAGCTCGTGCGGCTGGCCCATGATGAGCTCCAGCTCCACCTGCGGGTGGTCGGCGGCGAACGCGGCCAGCGCCCGGGGCAGCAGGTCCAGCCCGGCGGAGGCGAAGAAACCGATCCGCAGCACACCGGCGGCGCCCTTCGAGTGGGCCCGCAGGTCGTCCTGGGCGACGGCCATCAGATCGGCGATCGCCTGGGCGTGCTCGGCCAGCCGGACACCGGCGGGCGTCAGCCGCAGGGACTGCGGGGCCCGCTCCACCAGCGCGACGCCCAGCTCCTGCTCCAGGCGGGCGAGCTGGTGCGAGATGGCGGACGGGCTCAGGTGCAGCGCCTGAGCCGCGGCCACGATGGTGCCCCGGCGGGCGATCTCCAGCAGGACGTGCAGTCGGGCGCTGTTCAGCATCGGCCCAGGTTAGGACGTGTACGCCGGCTGCGCCGCCACCGGCTCCCCGGTGCCGCCGCCGGTGGCGGCCACGTCCAGCCGGAGCAGGTCGTGCTCGGTCTCCCGGCGCACCACCAGGCGGGCCTCGCCGTCCCGGACGAAGACGACGGCGGGCCGCGGCAGCTTGTTGTAGTTGGAGGCCATGGCGTAGCCGTAGGCGCCGGTCACCGGAGTGGCCAGCAGGTCGCCGACCCGCAGGTCGGAGGGGAGGGCGGCGTCGTCGACGATCACGTCGCCGCTCTCGCAGTGCTTGCCGACCAGCCGCGCGCGGCCCGGGCGGGGCGCCTCGGGACAGCGCGGCAGGAAGGCCTCGTAGCGGGCGCCGTACAGCGCGGGGCGCAGGTTGTCGCTCATGCCGCCGTCCACGCTGACGTAGGTGCGCACGCCCTCGATCCGCTTGACGGTGCCGACCCGGTACAGCGTCAGCCCGGCCCGGGCGGAGATCGAGCGGCCGGGCTCGACGCCCACCTCGCCGCTCCAGCCGGCGCCGCGCACCGCCGCGCGCACCCGCTCGGCCCAGACGGCGAAGGAGGGGGCGCTCTGCCCGTTCAGGTACGCCACGCCCAGGCCCCCGCCGACGGTGAGCCGGCGCAGGCCGTGCTCGACCGCGAAGCGGGCCACCGCGGCGGCGCCGTCGGCCAGCTCGGCCGGGTCCAGCACCTGGGAGCCGACGTGGGCGTGGACGCCCTCCAGCCGTACGGCGGCGGAGCCCGCGGCCCGGCGCACCGCGGCCGCGGCGGCGCCGTCGGCCAGGCCGAAGCCGAACTTGGAGTCGTGGCCGCCGGTCTGGATCGCCTCGTGGGCGCCGGCCGCGACGCCGGGCGCCACCCGCAGCTTGACCCGGGCCGGGGGCAGGCCCTCCTCGTGGTGCAGCCGCTCGATCCGGTCCAGCTCGTCGAAGCTGTCCACCACGAGATGGCGCAGGCCGACGGTCATCGCGGTGCGCAGCTCGGCCTCGTCCTTGTTGTTGCCGTGCAGCACGATCCGGTCGGGGGCCACCCCGGCGTACAGCGCGGTGCGCAGCTCGCCGCCGGAGGCGACGTCCAGCAGCAGGCCCTCCTCGGCGGCCAGGCGGGCCATCGCGGTGCACAGGAAGGCCTTGGAGGCGTAGGCGACGTTGTCCCGGCCGAAGGCGGCCACCGCCTCCCGGCAGCGCCGGCGCAGGTGCTCCTCGTCGTAGACGAACAGCGGTGTGCCGTACCGGCGGGCGGCCTCGTCCAGGAGCACACCGCCGACGGCCAGCCCCTCGGGGCGGAACTCGGCGGTGAGCGGCAGCAGGCCAGGATCGACGGGCCTCTGGGCCGGTGACACGGGGGACAGGGGCGACATGGGGGACAAGGCTTCCTCCCGGCGGGGCTGGTTGGCCCCGCCCATCCTCGTCCTGCGGGAAGCGGCGGGAAAAGCGCATTCTTCGGGCCCTGAGCGGTACCGAAACCGATGCTCGGTCCGGCGGACGGGCCCGGTCGGGGGCCTTGCATCTAAGCTTGCATCTATGGTGCTACGGTGTGCTCCATGGCCGACACCCCGCCCCCCGCCCGCGTCCCGGCCGCGGACCGCGCGTACGAACTGACCAAGGACCTCATCCTCGGCGGCGGCCTGCCCGGCGGGACGCTGATCAGCGAGGGCGAGATCGCCGAACGCGCCTCGCTCAGCCGCACCCCGGTCCGGGAGGCGTTCCTGCGGCTCCAGGCCGAGGGGCTGCTCCAGCTCTTCCCCAAGCGCGGAGCGGTCGTGGTGCCGGTGGGGCCGGGCGAGGCCGAGGACGTGCTGGAGCTGCGCGAGGCGCTGGAGAGCACCGCCGTGCGCCGGATCACCCGCCGCCCCGAGGGCCTCGACGCGCTGGTGCGGCAGCTGTCCGAGCTGATCGACCAGCAGCGCGAACCCGCCCGCCGCGCCGACCTCGGCGCCTTCGCCGCCGCCGACGAGGCCTTCCACCGGGGCATCGTGACCGCCTCCGGCAACGAGCTGTCCGAGCGCTTCTACGGGACGCTGCGCGACCGCCAGCGCCGGATGGCCGTCCAGCTGCTGCGGGTGCAGCCGCAGCGGCTGGCCTCGCTGGTCGAGGAGCACACCCTGCTCGTCGACCGGATCGCGGCCCGCGACGCCGAGGGCTTCACCGCCGCGCTGCGCGCCCACCTGGACGCCCACCGGGGCGTCACCGACCACTGAGCCACCCTTCGCGGCGCGCGTCGACCTCGCGCGCCCCTCGCCGCGCGGACGCCCGCGCGCACCCCCGACGGACCGCCGGGACCCGACCACCCGACAAGGAGCAGCACCACCATGAGCACCACCCGGCCGCCGTCCGCCGGTCCCGTCGCACCGTCAGGCCGGGGGCGGCCGTGGCTGCTCGCGGCCCTCGCCATGCTCTGCTGCGGCTGGGGCGGCAACCAGTTCACCCCGCTGCTGCTGATGTACCGCCACCTCGGCGGCTACTCGGAGGTCACCGTGGACGCCTTCCTGGGGGCGTACGTCCTCGGGCTGGTTCCCGGACTGCTGGCCGGCGGCGCCGCCTCGGACCGCTACGGCCGCCGCCCGCTGATGATCGCGGCGGTGGCCGTCTCGCTCGCCGCCAGCGGGGTGCTGTGCGGCGGCACGGCCGGTCAACTCCCCATCTACGGCGGACGGTTCCTCACCGGCATAGCCGTCGGCATCGCGATGGCGGTCGGCACCAGCTGGGTCAAGGAACTCTCCCAGGCCCCGCACGACCGGGCCGCCGACCCGGGCGCCGGAGCCCGCCGCGCCTCCCTCGCCCTGACCGCCGGCTTCGGCCTCGGCGCCGGGGTGGCCGGCGCGCTCGCCCAGTGGGGCCCCTGGCCGATGGTCACCCCGTACCTCGCCCACCTGGTGGTCACCGCGCCCGCGCTGTTCCTGCTCCCGAAGGCTGTGGAGACCCGCGAGCGCACCCCCGCCGTCCGCAGCCTCTGGGCCGACCTCAAGGTCCCGGCGGCCGGGCACCGCCGCTTCGTGCGGGTGGTCCTGCCGATGGCCCCGTGGGTGTTCGGCTCGGCCGGTGTCGCGTACGCCGTCACCCCGCAGCTGGTCGGGGACCGGCTGGGCCAGTGGTCGCTGGCCTACGCGACCCTGCTGACCGTCCTCACCCTCGGCACCGGTGCCCTCGTCCAGCCCTTCGCCAAGCGCCTGGACTCGCTCTCCTCGGCGCGCGGGGTGATCGTCTCCATGGTCCTGATGGCCTGCGGCATGGCCGTCTGCGCCGGCGACGCGACCCTCCGCTCCCCGCTGCTGGGCCTCGGCGGCGCGCTCCTCCTCGGCGCCGCCTACGGCATCGGGGTGGTCTCCGGCCTGCTGGAGATCCAGCGCCTCGTCACCCCCGACGACCTGGCCGGCATCACCGGCGTCTACTACGCGCTCTGCTACTCGGGGTTCCTGCTGCCCGCCGTGCTCGCCGCGTTCTCCTCGCTGGCCTCCTACACCGTGATGCTCGGCGTGGTGACGGTCCTGGCGCTCGCCAGCCTCGCCGTGATCCTCCGCTCCTCCCGGCGCGCCCTGCCGGAACCCGTCCGGGTCGAGACCTCCCACTGACCCAGCCCGTGCCGGCCGGTGTGCGCCGCGCCGCCCGCGCCGCCCAGCCCGTTCCCCGGGCGGGGCGGCGCCGTGCCGTCCGGGCCGAAAACCGGTTGCCCGGCCGGGTGCCGTACGACAGGGTCGCGTCATGACCGACCTGGAACTACGCCCCCTGACCTCCGACGACTGGCCGCTCTGGCGCGAGCTGCGCCTGGCCGCCCTGGCCGAGGCCCCGTACGCCTTCGGCTCGACCCTGGCCGACTGGCAGGACGCCGAGGAGAGCCGCTGGCGCTCCCGGCTGGAGATCCCCGGCGCCCTCGACCTGATGGCCCTGCTGGACGGCCTCCCGGTCGCGATGGCCAGCGGCATACCGGTCGACGACGACGCGACGGCCGTCGAGCTGATCTCCCTGTGGGTCGGCCCGCGGGCGCGCGGCCGGGGAGTGGCGGACCGGTTGATCGCCGAGATCGCCGCCTGGGCCGCCGGGCACGGCCGCACCACCCTCAAGCTCGCGGTCGCCCCGGACAACGCCGCCGCCCTCGCCCTCTACCGCCGCCACGGCTTCGCCGACACCGACGAACCGGGCGACCTGATGGCGGACGGCGTGCGCCGCGAACTGGTCCTGGCGCGGAGCCTGTAGCGGAACGCCTCCCCGCCGCCCTCCGGGCGGTCAGAGCTGAGCACGATCCGGTGAGGAAGGAGACGCGTCGTGAGTACGGCACCCCAGGCCCCCGGGGACTACAGCGCCGTCAGCGACCCCGAGAGGGCGTCGAAGTACGCGGTCCGGCACCTGGCGGGTGACCGGTCAGAGATCGTCGAGGGCGTCATCACCCCGAGGTCGCCGTCGTGGGCGCACGAGTCCGCCGCGGAGGTCGTTCGTCGCCGGCTCGGCCCCCGGTTGGAGCAGCTCGGCCTGGTGTCCGGTTCCGGCGACCTCGACCTGCCCGGCAGCGAGAACCGGTACATCCCCGACCTGGCGGTCGTGCCGGCCGAACTCGCCGAGAAGACCGAAGGCGCGCTGCTGCCCGATCAGACGCTCCTGATCGTCGAGGTCAGCTCGCCGTCGACCGCGGAGACCGACCGGGTCGTCAAACGCCGCCGCTACGGGCAGTACGGCGCCCCGCTCTACCTCCTGGTGGACCGGCAGAACCGCAGCTGCACCCTGTACAGCGAGCCGACCCGCCTCGGCTACGCCGCCGAGAGCGGCCCGGACCCCTTCGGCACTCCGGTCCACCTGCCGGCTCCCTTCGATCTGGAGCTCGACACCACCCGCCTGTAGGGGCGCCCGGCTCCCCGCGTCAGACCTTCGCGTCGTCCTTCGGGCGGGCGTGGGCCGGGAGACCGGTGGCGAGGTCCTCGACCAGCAGGCGCCAGGCGATGGCGTCCGCGGCGGCGCGCAGCCGGGGGCTGCGGGGGCGGCCGGCGTCGGCGTCGAGGCGGGCGTTGAGCCAGTGGGACCAGGCGCGGCCGAGGGCGCGGACCTCGTGGCTGCCGGCCTCGGTGGGGGTGAGGCGGTCGCCGTCGCGGGTGAGGTAGCCCTCGGCGGCCATGCGGTCGAAGACCGGGGCCAGGACCTCGGGCGGGACCCGCTTGCGGGCGGCGATGAGGTCGAGCGAGGCGTGGCCGACGGCCTCGGTGTGCCCGGCCACCTGCATCAGCGCCCAGGCGCCGGCCAGGTCCACCCGGGTGTCGGCGTCGTCGACGATGCCGCGGACGGTGTCGAGGTCCACGCCGCGCACGATCTTGCCGACGGCGAACTCCAGGTGCGGGTCGGAGTCGCTGGTGGTCGGCTGGGCGAAGCCCTCGCCCATGTCGGTGGAACCGGCCCGGGTGGTGTCGCGCAGTTGCACCTGCTTGAGGAAGAGGGCGACGACGAAGCCGACGACGGCCACCGGGATGGTCCACAGGTACACGGTGTGCAGCGCGTCGGAGTACGCCCGGACGATGGGCGCGGCCTGGTCGGCGGGTAGCCGGTGCAGCCCCTGGGGGCTCCCGGCGGCATGGGCGAGCACGGCCGGGTCGGCGCCGGTGAGCCGGGCGGCGGTGCCGACCCCGGTGGCGAGTTCGGTCTTCAGGCTGTTGGCGTAGATGGTGCCGAACACGGCGGTGCCGAAGGAACTGCCGATGGTGCGGAAGAAGGTCACCCCGGCGGTGGCGGTGCCGAGGTCCGCGTAGTCGACGGTGTTCTGCACGGCGATGGTCAGCACCTGCATGCTCAGCCCGATGCCGACGCCGAGCACGAACATGTACAGCGAGGCGAGCGCGGTGCCGGTGCCCGGCTGGAGGCGGGAGAGCAGGTACAGGCCGAGGGCCATCACCAGGGTGCCGAAGATCGGGAACAGCCGGTACCTGCCGGTCTTGCTGACGGCGTTGCCGCTGGCGATGGAGGCGATCAGCAGGCCGATCACCATGGGCAGCATCCGGACGCCGGAGACCGTCGCCGAGTCGCCGTCCACGTACTGGAGGAAGGTCGGCAGGAAGGTCAGCGCGCCGAGCATGGCGAAGCCGACGATGAAGCTGAGCACCGAGCAGACCGCGAACACCGGGTTGCGGAACAGCCGCATCGGCAGCATGGGTTCGACGGCGCGGGTCTCCGCCCAGCAGAACAGGCCGAGCGCCACCGCGCCGCCGACGAACAGGCCGATGATCACCCCGGAGCCCCAGGGGTACTCGTTGCCGCCCCAACTGGTCGCCAGGATCAGGGCGCTGGCCCCGACCGCGACCAGCGCGATCCCCAGGTAGTCGATCACCGGCCGCACGGCCGAGCGCACCGAGGGGATGGTCCGGGCGGCCGCGGCGACCACCACGACCGCGATCGGCACGTTGACGTAGAACGCCCAGCGCCAGGACAGGTGGTCGGTGAACAGCCCGCCCAGCAGCGGGCCGATCACCGTCGCCAGCCCGAACACCGCGCCGATCGCACCCTGGTACTTGCCGCGCTCGCGCAGCGGGATGACGTCCGCGATCAGCGCCATGGAGGTGACCATCAGACCGCCCGCGCCGATGCCCTGGACGGCCCGCCAGGCGATCAGCAGCGTCATGTTGGTGGACAGCCCGCACAGGAACGAGCCGCCGACGAAGACGATCGCCGAGATCTGGAACAGCAGCTTGCGCCCGTACAGGTCGCCGAACCTGCCGGCCAGCACGGTGGCGACCGTCTCGGCCAGCAGGTAGGAGGTCACCACCCAGGACATGTGGGCGGCTCCGCCGAGGTCCGCGACGATGGTGGGCAGGGCGGTGCCGACGATGGTCTGGTCGAGGGCCGCCAGCAGCATGCCGAGCACGATGGTGGCGAAGACGACGTTCCGCTGCCGGATGTCCAGCACCGGTGGGGCGGACGGCGGGTTCTCGGTGGCGACGGTCATGCCGTCAGCCTCCGGGGTGAGGTGGCCGCTCGCGATCCGGTTCACCCGTTCGGGTGAAAGTGGGTGGCGGGAGCCAGGTGATCGGCCCGGGTGGCGGCGCACGGTGGGCCGGGCGACGATGGGCCGGGCGGCGGTCGCCCCGTCGCCCCCGCGAGGCCGATCGGAGCGCCGACCTGCCAGCGCCGACCTCACAGCGCCGACCTCGTACCCCGGCGCCGATCTCGGACAGATCGCCGACCAGGACGCCCCCGGCCCCCGGGAAGAGGCTCCCATGACCGCCGACCACCCGCGCAGCACCGCGCCCCCCACGAAGCCCGGCGCCTCCGCCGTGGGCGGGCGGGCCGTCACCCGGCGCTGGCGGGCGCTCACGATCTGCCTGGTCGCCGGTTTCATGACCCTGCTGGACGTCAGCATCGTCAACGTCGCCCTGCCGACCGTACGGGCCGGGCTGCACATGTCGGACAGCGGCCTCCAGTGGGTGCTCAGCGGCTACGCGCTGGCCTTCGGCCTGGTGCTGGTGCCCTCCGGGCGGCTCGGTGACGCCCGCAGCAGACGGGCCGTCTTCCTCGCCGGCCTCGCCCTGTTCACCGTGGCCAGCGCGCTCGCCGGGGCGGCGCAGAACCAGGAGTGGCTGGTGCTGGCCCGGCTCTTCCAGGGCGCGGCGGGCGGGGTGCTGGTGCCGCAGGTGTCCGGCTTCATCCAGGTGCTGTTCCAGGGCGCCGAACGCGGCCGGGCCTTCGGCGCGCTGGGCGCGACCATCGGGCTGTCCACCGCCGTCGGGCCGCTGCTCGGCGGTGTGCTGATCCACCTGGTCGGCCCGGAGAACGGCTGGCGCGGGGTGTTCCTGGTCAACCTGCCACTCGGCGTCGCCGCGCTGCCGGTCGCCTACCGGCTGCTCCCGGCGCCCCCGCCCGCCGACCAGCGGGCCGGGCACCGGGACTTCGACCCGGTCGGGGTGCTGCTGCTCGGCGCCGGCACGGTCTCGCTGCTGCTGCCGTTCGTCCAGGCCCAGCAGTGGCACGGTTCGACGCGCTGGCTGCTGCTGCCGCTGGCGGCGGTGCTGCTGGCCGCCTTCGTCGGCTGGGAGCTGTCCTACGGGCGGCGGCACGAGCCGCTGGTGAGCATGGCGCTGTTCACGGTGCGCCCGTACGCGGCCGGGGTGCTGCTCTCGCTGGTGTACTTCGCCGGGTTCACCGCGATCTTCTTCATCTTCACGCTCTACCTCCAGGCGGGCCTGCACTACTCGGCGCTGACGGCGGGCCTGGCGATCACGCCGTTCGCGGTCGGCTCGGGCGTGTCCGCGGCGGTCGGGGGCCGTCTGGTGAGCCGGCTCGGGCGGAGGCTGGTGGTGGCCGGGCTGGTGCTGGTGCTGGCCGGGCTGTTGGCCTCGGCGCTCGCGGTGCAGTTCTGGTCGGGGCCCAACGTGGGGTGGACGACGGCGCTGCCGCTGCTGGTCGCCGGGGTGGGCAGCGGGCTGGTGATCGCCCCGAACCAGACGCTGACCCTCCAGCAGGTGCCGGTGGCCCGGGCGGGCAGTGCGGGCGGGGTGTTGCAGACCGCGCAGCGGGTCGGTTCGGCGGTGGGCATCGCCGTCGTCGGCTCGGTGTTCTTCGCCCACGCCGCGGGCCCCCGCCCGGACTGGGCGCTGGCCTTCCAGCTGGGGGTGACGGTCGCCGCGGGCATGGTGCTGGTGGCGCTGCTGGTGGCGGTCGCCGACATGGCCTCGGGCCGGGGCAGCTTCCGGGCCGCCGGGCCGCGGGTGGGAGACGGACCGAGAACCGGGGGCGGGCCGACGGCGGGGCACGGATCGCGGGCGGGGGACCGGCCCGGAGCGGGGGACGGGCCGTGACGGACTCCCGGACGGACTTCCTGGCCGCCGCCCTCGCGGCCGGGGAACTGCTGCGCCGCCCGGAGGTGGCCCGCGCCTGGCGGCGGCCGAGCGCGCTGGCGCGGTGGAGCGTCGGCGGGCTGGCCGGGCACCTGGCCTACCAGGTCCTCTGCGTGCCGGAGGCACTGGCCGCGCCCGTACCGGAGGAGCCGGTGGTCGGCCTGCCGGACCACTACGCCCGGTCGGCCTGGGTCGGCGCCGGGCTCGACGCGGAGGTCAACGTGCGGATCCGGCAGGGCAGCGAGGCCTTCGCGGCGAGCGGGCCGGCCGCGCTGCACCGCCGGCTCACCGCCGTGCTGCCGGAACTCGCCCTCACGCTGGCGGCGGCGGACGGCACCCGGCCCGCCCGGCTGCCGTTCTGGGGCCCGTGGTCGCTCACCCTCGACGACCTGCTGGCCACCCGGACGATGGAACTGGCCGTCCACGCCGACGACCTGGCGGTCAGCGTGGGGGCTCCGGGCCCCGAACTCCCGCCGGAGACCGCCGAGTCGGTGATAGGCCTGCTGACCGGGCTGGCCGTCCGGCGACACGGCCTGGCGGCCGTGCTGCGGGCGCTGAGCCGGGCCGAGCGGGCACCGGGGAGCATCGCGGCGTTCTGAGCTGCGCCGTCGCGCCCGCCGGGTGACCGACCGTCGGCCCGAGCGGCCCGAGCAGGCGCTGGGCGAGATCGAGGCCGCCGGGCGGGACACCCTGGCCGCGCCGCGCCGGATGCCGGTCACGCCGCGCCGGGCCGACGGCGAGGCCTCGGACACCGGGCCGCAGGGACTGGCCGACGTCGACCGGCCGGCCGCGGCCACCACGGCGGCCGGGGTGCGGGTCGAGCTTCGGCGGCACGGTGAGCGACCTGGTGTTCGGCGTCGCGAGTCGTCGGGAGTCGTGGCGACCGTCAAGACGTCCATGACCCGGCTGCCGGCCGAGCGCGACGCCCGCGACCGGGTGCGGCTGGTGATCCTGGCGTACGAGGCGGGCCCGGTCGCGGTGTCCGGCTGACCGGGCCCGCCGCCGAGCGAACGCTTCCCCGCCCGGTCGTGGGGCGCCGGTGCTCAGCGCTTGACGGCCACGCCCGCGTACATCGCGATGTCCTGGTCCCGGACGGGAACGGCGTCCGCGTCCGGGTGCCAGTGGTGCACCAGGGTGACGCCCGGGTCGAGCAGCTCGTACCCGGCGAAGAAGGCCTCGGTCTCCGCCTTGTCGCGGATCTGGAGCGGGATGCCGCGCGCGTTGTACTCGCGGCCGACGCCGCCCACGCCCACCGGGTCGGTGTCCCCGGTGAAGACCGTCAGGACGAGGAAGCTGCCGGGCGCCAGGGCGTCCATGAAGCGGCGCACGATGCCCTGGGGGTCGTCCTCGTCCAGCACGAAGTGGACGATCGCGATCAGCGACAGCGCCACCGGCTGGGAGAAGTCGAGCACCTCGCGCAGCCGGGGGTTGTCGATGATGGACGCCGGGTCGCGGAAGTCGGCGTCCACGTAACAGGTGCGGCCCTCGGGCGTGCTGTCCATCAGGGCCCGGGCGTGGGTCAGCACGATTGGGTCGTTGTCCACGTAGGCGACCCGGGCCTCGGGGGCGATCGACTGGGCGATCTCGTGCACGTTCGGCGAGGTGGGGATGCCGGTGCCGATGTCCAGGAACTGCCGGACGCCGTACCGTTCGGCGAGGTGGCGCACCGAGCGCTGCATGAAGTCGCGGGTGGTGCGCATCGAGACCGGCAGCGACGGCCAGGCCTGCACCGAGGCGTGCGCCGCCGTGCGGTCCGCCTCGAAGTTGGTCTTGCCGCCGATGAGGTAGTCGTAGACCCGGGCGGAGTGCGGAACGTCCATCCGCAGGTCCACCGACGGGTGGTCGTTCCGCGGTTCCCGCTCCGACCGGACCTCGTTCGCCATGCCTGCTCTCCCGTCGTTGGGCAATCCGTCACCGGCCGCCCTCGCGGCGGTCCATGGTGCGCATGGTAACGGTCGCCCGGTACGACGAGATGACGGGGGTTCAGGATTGCGGCTCCGGGTGCAGGGGGTCGAGCGGGGCGCCGCCGGGCCGGCGGGGAAGAGCGGTGGTGTCGGACTCCGCCCGGGCGCGCGCCGCGAGTTCGAGCGCCGCGCCGATCCAGGCCAGGCCGAAGGCCCACGTCGCCAGCCACTCGCACAGGTACAGCGGGTGCACGGACCAGTGCGAGCCGGCGCCCGTCACCCCCGCCAGCACGGTGAGCGCCAGGGCGGCCAGGATCACCACCCCGGCCACCAGGTAGGCCGTCCCCACCCGCGCGGGCTGGGTGGAGCGGGGGTTGCGGAAGGAGTAGAGGCAGAACAGCGCCAGCATGACGAACAGCAGGCCGGCGAAGGCCAGGTGGAACACCCCGACGGTGCGCTGGAGGCCGGACGCGCCGGGCCCCGGGGACGTCGGGCACAGTGCCACCCCGAGCGCGAAGAACCCGGCCGCCGTGCTCCAGCGGTCGTCCCGCCGGTCGTAGCGGTAGCAGATCAGGAACACCCCGAGCGCGCACAGCGCGCCGACGAAGACGTTCCGGGTGCCGGTGTAGTACGCGGCGCTCATCGAGACGGGCCAGAAGCCGTCCGTGCTGCGCCCCGTCACCTCGGCGGACAGCCAGTTGCCGAACGGCAGGGCGGGTGGCAGCAGGATGCCGATCAGGCCGACGCCGAGACGCAGGATCGCGATGGTCCGTACGTCCTGGACGTCGCGCCGGGCACCGGGGGAGTTCTGAGTGAGGGAGTCGTGAAGCACGGACGCCTCCTTGCCTTTCGCACGGGCGCCTTGGCCCGCATTCCTCTGGCCGCGGGGGACGGGTGACGGCGGCGTCGGACGGGCGAAGCCGTGCACCTGGGCGGCCGTCAACTGGTGTACCCGCATCGGAGTTCGAACCACCGTGGAAGCACCACCGGTTCGGGTGGTTTGCGCCCGTGATGACCGCCCGGAGAGGCGGGAGTGACCGTCTATCACGGCTGTGGGGGCCGCGCCGGTTCAACTCCCCTTCGGGCACCCGGGAAAGCGGCTTCGACTTCGCCAACCAAGGCTTGGAGAAAGGGAATTGGCCTGTACGATTCCCACCCGAACGCGACCGGAGTGGAGGAGACGGTGGCCACCGAGACCGGCACGCCCGGAGCCGCCCACCGGCCGGCGCGCTGGGTTCCCACCCGGCTGCGGGCGGAGCCGTGGGCCGCCCTGCTGGTCGCGGCCCTCGCCTTCGTCACCGTCTTCCTCGCCGCGATCGGTCCGGCCTTCGACCTCTCCAGCCTGGTCGGCGTCAAGTCCGCCGAGGTGCCGCGTCCCGCGGTGCTGCCGGTGCTGCTGCCCACGGCGGGCCTGGCGCTGGCGGCCTGCCTCGGGGTGGTGCTGGAGGCTCTGGTCGCCGGGCGGCGGCAGCTCGCCATCGAGCTGCGCGCGGGGGACCGGTGACGGGAGTGCGGACGCCGGGGGGGGGGGGGGGGGGGGGGGGGGGGGGAGGGGGGGTGGGGGAGGGGGGGGGGGGGGAGAGGGGAGGGGGTCGGTGCTTCATGTCGTGTTTGGTGCGGCGGGTGTGCTGTGTCGTTGCGCG